>JAFGBV010000006.1 GCA_016932955.1 Anaerolineales bacterium
TCGGCAGCCTCATTCACCAGGCGGATGGCTTCTGCCTTGCCCTGAGCGACTTGGATTACCGCTTCGCGTTCGCCCTCAGCGCGCTGGATGATCGCCAGTTTTTGTTGTTCGGCAGCTTCGAACTCACCCGTTGCTAGCAGGCGCATGGATCGCCGCTCTTGTTCGGCTGTCTTTTGCTTATGCATGGCTTTCTTAATATCCTCGGGTGGGTCGATCAGGCGAATTTCCACTTTGCTGACGGTCAAACCCCATTCAACAGCATAGGTGTTCAGGATGCGCTGCAGGTTGGTGGCAATCGTCTCGCGCGCCACCAGGCTCTCGTCCAGAGTCAGATCCCCAAACTCCTGGCGCAGGTTGGTCATTGCCAGTTGGATAACCGCTCGCTTCCAATCGTCAATGTTGTAAAACGTTTTTTTGATCGCCTCTTCCTCAATCGTAGGTCGTACCCACATAATCCCATCCACCTGGATTTCAACGTTGTCTTTGGTGATCACCGATTGCGGGTGAATGTCCATAGTGTGCTCCCGGACGTCGCGGATACGGATAATATGGACGATTGGGATTTGAAATCCCAGGCCGGGAGTCACAAACCGGTGGTACTTTCCCAGCGTTTCCTGGATTCCCCGCTCGTAAGGTCGTAGAGTGTAAATTGGGCTATAGATGGTTCTCATATTGAAACTCCATTCTGATTTGATCATAACTGCCCTTAGGTAGCTTTATAATTGACTTCAACCTCTGTGTGTTCTTTATAGAATAAATTGACGATCGCCAGCAGAGCAATGCTGCCCCCCATCGAAACCAGCAAGCCCGGCCAACTGAAGCTGGTTGTGTTGACATGATCCACGGTAAACAACAAGTAACCCGCTACCAACGCGCTAACGCTGCCCACAACGACATTGAGCGGCAGGAGCGATCGACGGCGGCGCATGATTAAAGTGACTAGCCCTCCGATGATCTCCCCAGTGATGAGCCACACCAAGAAATTAATCATCTGATTCTCTCCTATCTAATCTCAATATACTGATGGAGAGTCTCAAAAGCGTCACAACACACTGCCTGGTTGTGTTCAACGACGCACCTGTTTTAGGACAGTATGGATGGGTTCAACTAATAATTGCCGACAAGCGGTTATCATTCATGAAATTCCAGCTCGATCCAGGTGGCCTCACAATAGACCTCCCGGTAACGAGCCAGGCGCAACTGCTGGCTGGCAACCTGGGCAGCCAGCTCGGCTTCTAATTGGCGAATATGGGACTGTAATCCAAGAACCTGGCTGCGCAGGCGTAGGATTTTCTCAGCAGCAGCCTCGTCAACCCCCAAATCTTCCTTTAAGCGGCGCTGGCTGCGCGCTTCATAGCCTTCGTATGGGCCATACCAATACCTTTTTGGGGATGGATTTTTGGGAAGCATACGATTACCTCATCTTGGATACGGTTCAGAACGGTTTGGCCGTGAGGTGGCCAACGCGCCTATTTGCGCTGGCCAGATGGAAGCAACGAGAGCCAGAGTCGTTCAAAGTGACTTTGATTGATGCTCCAATAGATGCTCAAGCAAATTGCATTCTCGGCAATTCGCCGGTTTTAGAAAATGTTTTTGAGGAGAATTTCCGGCAAATTGCTTTGTGGGGGCGGAATTTGAATTGCCTGCCCATCTTACGGTTTAGGGAAAAGGCTATTTTCCAATTGCACTAAGTTTTTTGTTAACTGATCCAACTCTGGCTGTACTAACGCGAGGTCGGTCTTCATCTCAGTCAATGCCTGAGCGGCACTCTGCTGCATGGCGGTGAGCACGTCTTTTTGATCCGCCCCCACCAAGCCAGACAAGATATCCAGCGCTTCGGAGGCCTGGATCAACGATAAGCGCGCTCCAGCGTAATCGTCGGCGGCCACTGCCAGGCTGGCTCCGCGCACACCTGACAACGCCTTGAGCACGTACATGTGCAGTGTGGCGGAGACCAGATTCTCTTGCAGGGTCTCGTTATCCGTTTGCAATATTGTGATCTGACCGGTTTTTTCTGCGATCGTCGCGTTGGCGGTCTCCAGGTCGGTGTTGGCTTTGTCGAGTTTCTGCCGGGTGGGGAAGTAGAGCGCAAAGGCGATTATCAGCGCGCCCAACCCAAAGGCCAACAGCGCCACCAACACCCAGCGCAGGGCGCCGCGCATGGACTTTTGCAGGCGGGTTTCAGGCTTGCCCGTGGATAGGACGGATTCTTTTTCGTTCATTGGGTTTCCTTTCCCATTCGTTGAAGTTCGAGAGTCTTACACCACCCCAAGGAGGTGCAATATTAGGAGGATGAGGGCGAGAACGATCAGGATATGAATCCAATTCCCAGTGCGCGGAAACCTTGGACTGATATTCCGACCGAAAAAGCCGAACAGCCACAGTACGACTAATATGATGATGATGATCCATAGTAACGGCATGAGATTTCTGCTTTTCTTTTTTATCAGGTTTGATTGGTTGGGGTCATGCAAAGGTCGTAGACCCTTCGCATGACCGTTTCAACAAGAAGGCTTAGCTCTTCTTGGGATTGCTAGAATTCAACATCCACTCAAAATGCACCTCTTGATTGGGTGGCAGCGGCGTTCGCACCGCGAATTGCTCATAACCGACCAGGTTGATACCGTGCAGCTCCTGTAACTGCTCCCGATACCAGGTGTCAAACGGGAGAACCGAGGCAATGATCTGCCCCAGCGCCTGGGCCATATCGGGAGCCTCCAGGGTGGTCACAGCGGTTGATCCGAAGGCGGTTTCCACCAATGCTAGCCGTTCGCGTGTGATGCCCAAGCGCTGGCGCGAGGCTTCGTACGGCTTTCGTCGAGAGCCAGCTAATTCTTGGCAAAACCGGCGCCAGGCTTCAACCTTACCGGCCAGAATGGGGAATGTCAGAACAATACCAGACATTGGGGGCCTCTCTCTGTTCCCGTGGGGATAAGTAACTCCCCAGGCAGGGTTACCGCAGCTTAATTCACCCACCAGATTCAAACACAGAAGCGCTCTGTGTTTGAATCTGAATCATAGGTTTTTAACCAGGGTTGCTAAAAGCAGGAGCCCTGCAGCAACCAGGGCGAGCCAGAAAGCATAAGGTGCGAGCACAGCGATAACACCTGCGTGCCCGAGCAGCGCGAGTACGGCAAGCGCTAGAGCGATGAACCAAGTAATCTGTTTCGGCGGGGATAGTTTCATTATCAATTCTCCTTTTCCTTTTTGGTTATTACTTTTAGATTAAGTATAATGATCTAGAGTCTCAAAAACGTCACAAGACGCGGCCTGGTTGTGTTCATCATCCCAACCTGCCGCTGCTGGGACTGTTACGTTGGGCTTCGATACAATTCTTCTCGCCTCAGCTGTATTGTTCTAGCCATTCCAGTATGGCGCGCACACTGCCGCTGGCAAGGGCCAGGCTCGTATCTGCCGCACCATAATACAACAGTTGGACCGTATCGCCATTGGATGTAAGGGCATAGCCACAGGGAAAAGTAATGTAGCCTACATCACCGCGCTGTTCATATGCTTCTTCCGGGCCAAATACCCAATGGTAGATCACCAGCCAACCCTGCGGGGTTTCGATGGGTGGCGGGCGACATGCCGATCTTGTTAACGTCCCACCAGCCCCCAGTGGCGCTTCCAGCATTAGCTTGTGACTTCTTCGGTACGAGCGCGGTGCTGGATATTTCACCATAGTCCATGCCTGTAATATCAACACTTTTCTCCTTAATCTTGTCAGTTAGCTTTAGTTTACGTATAACGAGCAGGGGCCTTAACAGCGTCACGGTAGCCGTGCATTTGCAGAACAAATGTTATCGCTGCGTTTCATCACACTGGGACCGCCCGAAGTGTACCTGGGCGATAGCCTGCTTGCGTTCCCCACGCGCAAGACACTGGCGTTGGTGATCTACTTAGCGGCTGAGGCAGGTACGCAACCGCGTGAACACCTGGCTACCCTGCTGTGGCCTGAAGTGAGCCCTGAGCGCAGCTACGCCAGCCTGCGTAACACGCTCAGCCACCTGCAAACAGCCTTGCGCCAGGCGAGGAGCCGGGACCAATCATCCTACCTTTCCGTCACACACAATGCGCTGAGCCTGAATTCAGACGCCAACATTTCCCTTGACCTGCATACGGTAGGACAAGCATATGCCCTGGCACGCGCCGACCGTTCTAGCCGCATGCTGCAGGAGGGTTCGGCCAGCCTGCCTTTATTGCAGGCGGCCGCGGCCTGCCAGCGCGGCGATTTTCTTGCCGGATTTTCGCTGGGCGATGCGCCTAGTTTCGACGATTGGGCCGCCATCCAGCGCGAAATCTGGCATCGCCGTCTGGGTTTGATCTTCGACCGGCTGTCCGAAATTCAGTTTGCGCAGGGCGAGTTTGCTGGCGCCACGGATACTGCTTCGCATTGGATTGCCCTGGATGCGCTGAACGAAATTGCTTATCGCCGCAAGATGCGGGCGCACTTCGCGGCCGGCGAGCGCGGGCAGGCATTGGAGACCTATGAGGCGTGCTGACCCATGTTAACGGCTGAATTGGGCATCAAGCCAGAACCGGATACGGCGGCGCTGGCTGAGCGCATTCGCACACAGGCCCTCCCTTTACATCCTCACATCCGTCACGCCGCGCCTCGGTCACGCCACCCCGACACTCCGGTTGCATTTCTGGGGAACCTGTTTGCCGGGCGCACTATCGAGTACCAGGAGCTTGTTCACAGCTATGAGCGCGCCGCAGCCGGCCAACCTCAGCTGGTGGTGCTGCGCGGTGAGGCAGGAATTGGGAAGACCCGCTTAGCCAGGAAATTCTTAGCCTAGGCCAGCGCGCAGGGGGCTGAGTTGTTGCAGGGCGGCGCTTTCGAGAGCGGCAGCTATTGCCGTTTCAACCCCTGGTTGAGGCAGTGCGGCTGCGGCTCAACCAGGAAAACTTTCCCCAGGATATCCTGGGGGGGTGTGGCAGCCATCTTTATGCCAACTGTTGCCAGAATGGCCCGCCCGCGCGCCAGATTTGCCCCAGGCCGCAAAAGAGACGGAAATAAGCCAGACGCAGCTCTTCGAACCCCTGGCGCAATTAACACTCGTCTTGGCCCAACGAGCGCCACTGGCGTTGTTCGTGGACGATCTACAGTGGACAGATAGCGCCACGTTGGATCTGCTGCAATATATCATCCGGCGCTGGTGCGACAGTGCAGCATTATCTTCCAACGGGGGGCGGGTGTTACTGTTGGCCAGCCTGCGTTCAGAAGCTTTGCACCCAATGACCCAACCCCAGCAAACGGATGGGCCTCAAGGTTTGATCCAGTGGCTGGCGCGTGTGACGCGTGAGTTAACCCCGGTTCACATCGAGTTGGCGCCGCTTGGGGAAGGTGAGACGGTGCAAATGGTACAGTCCATCCTGTCACCGCCCGCCACCGACTTCGCCCAATAGAAACCTTGAAGGATTTGCTCGAACGCCGCGTGCTGCATCCCAAACGGCGAGCGGAGGGGCAGTGGACCTTTGCAGTGGAGGCTGAACACGATCTTGGGCAAGCAGTACGTGTCCCGTCTACCGTGCACGCTGTGATCCGTTCACGCTTGAACCGCCTCAGCCCGAATGCCTTCAGCTTGTTGGCGGGCGGAGCCGTACTCGAGCAGCAGCTCTCGTTTGAGCGCCTGTGCGCCATCGCTAATGTGGCCGAAGATTTGGCCTTGCCTGCCCTGGATGAATTGATCAGCAGCCGCCTCTTGCTAGAAGTGGTGCAGCCGGGTGTGGCTAGTGCGTATATCTTCACCAACGGCATGCTGCGCGATGTGGTGTATACCGAAGCTGGGGATGCACGGCGGCGGCTTTTCCACCGGCGGGCGCTGGAAACCCTCGAAGAGGCGGGTGAATCTGCTGCAGTGTTGGCTTACCATGCGCAGGCGGCCGGCCTGGCGCAGGCTGATTTCCACCACAGCCTGGCTGCCGGCCGAGAAGCGCTGCGCATCTCGGCGGTGAGTGAGGCCATCGTTCATTTCGAGCACGCCAGCCAACTCATGCGGGAAGCGTCGCTGCCAGAAATGCCAGGCAAAGTGGATGTGAGTGATCTGTACGTGCAGCTAAGCCGGGCCTATGAATTAAGCGGTCAGACGGGAAAGGCTTTGGCTATGGATGCTGAACGAGAAAGACTCCTATTGGATTAAAAAATCGCCAATTCAGCATGGCTGATAAAGTTGTGAGCTTGGCCTGACCCTGGTCGGCCTGATTGAAAATAAACCCAGGAAGGGGATCGACAACCCGACCACCGAAAGATTGCTGAAAATGTTCGATAACATTACCCTGACCATTGTGCAGCTACCTGACCAAACCATTCGGCACCTACCCGTTCTGACTGCGGCGCAAACTCGCATCCTAGAGTTGTTCAGCTTGCCTGCAAATGTCTACACTCGTTTGGCCAATAATTGAGAAATGTCAAATATTTTCAGCGAATGGACAGCGCGTGCCTGCTATGACGAAACCTATTATGTAGAGCAGTGGGCATTACGGACCAAACCGTTGCCCAAAGCCTGATTATTTCTGATCTTTTCCATCGACAAACCGGAAGTGGCTTTGCAATTGGGCTGCCTGGATACCTTCCTCACCCTCAGTCCAAACCCCTTGTTTGGTGCTGCTATCCCAGCACGCATTTTGCCTGTTTTGCCTATTGACATAACATATCCCAAAAACTCGCACAAGAAACATGTTCGGATTGGACTCAACAGGAGGCAGGTCACCCGACTTCAACCTCGGCTATCCTACCAACTATGAGCCCATTCCATTGGATGCAGTTAGTAGTCACCATAGTGCAGTATAATTCAATACCAAGAAAAGGGAACTAAAACCTCTCGTCTCTGCCCACTAAAATTGGTTCAGTAAAGTCATACCTATAGCCAAGCGCCAGGAAACCAAGCCCTTTTCTCCGCAGGTTTTATGTCATTATCAAAAAGGAAGGGCTATGTTTAGACGGATCATTCTCCCGTTGGATAGTTCAAAATTGGCAGAATGCGTTTTACCGCATCTGGTCGCCATTGGCCGAATCTGTGAGCCAGAGGTGCAATTGTTGCGCGTCTCGGAACCGTTTGGTGTGACAGCGCGCTTGCGTATGATTGACCCGGTGGATTGGCAGATTCGTAAAGCTGAGGCGGAGAGTTATCTCTCTGGTGTAGCTGCTCGCTTACAGAATGCCGGTCTGCGGGTATCCACGCATCTTTATGATGGCAGACCCGCTGAACAAATTATTGAAGTAGCCCGCTCTTGGAATGCAGACTTGATCTTGATGAGCAGTCACGGGCAAAGCGGTATAAGCCCCTGGAATGTCAGCAGCGTTGTACAGCAGGTCATCCTGCGCGCGCACCGTTCCCTGATGATCATCCGGGCCTATCAATCCGTGAGCGTAGATTTGACAGGCCTGCATTACCGCAGGATCTTCCTTCCGTTGGATGGTTCCCAGCGATCGGAAATGTCACTGCCGTTAGCTGAAGCTCTGGCACGTGCCCACAGCAGCGAGATCCTGGCTGCCCACATAGTTCGGCAGCCGGAACTGCCCCGCCGGACGTCTGCTTCACAGGAAGACTTGCTGCTGGTCAACCAATTGATGGAGCGGAATCGAGCCGAAGCCATCAAATATCTGGAAGACCTGAAATCCCGGATGGACATAGACATCCAGACGAAACTGGAGGTCAGTCCCAGTATTAGCCGTTCTTTGCACCAGATCGCTGATGAGAACAAAGTAGATTTGACGATTTTAAGCGCCCACGGGTATTCTGGCGACACACGCTGGCCCTTTGGCAGCGTGGGACTCGGCTTTATCGTTTACGGCAGCACACCACTGTTGATCCTGCAGGACCTGCCGATCGACCGGATTGAGCCAACCCAAGCGGAGATCGCTGCCCGGGAAACCGGAGGGCACTAACCCGTGCTGAACCAGGTTCCCATCATGCCGGCAGGGCTGCAGTCCGAGACCCAGCCGGGTAACCCGCCTGCCGACCTGGAGGCTCAAGGTCGCTGGTTGGCAGAAGATCACCGCCGCCATGCCCAGGTACCGCCCAGCGCACGCACTAGCTCGTCGGGTATAGATTACAGATCATCAGGCCCGGCATTGCTCTTGTCGGCGCGTCTCCCCTGTTTTACCTCGATCCTTAAAGAAGCTGCCGGGCGCTTGCAAGCGCAAACATCGAAATCTGGACAGCTCTCGCCGGCTGCTGAATGGTTGCTGGACAACTACTACATTGCGGCGCAGACGCTCCGCGAAGTGCGGCAAGATCTGCCGCCACATTATGAGCGCCAACTCCCCCGCTTGCAAGCAGGGCTCCCGCGCATCTACGATCTCACCACAAAGATAATCCAAACCGAGAATGCCCTGCTCGACCTGGGGCGTGTCCAGAGCTTCGTACATGCCTACCAGGATGTGCTCCCGCTCACTATGGGCGAGTTGTGGGCACTGCCGACCATGCTGCGTCTGGGGATTCTGGAATGCCTTTTGGCGGCGAGTGCCCGGCTCACAGAGCTCGCAGATGGCGCGATCACAGAGATTGCACCCGTCTTGAAACCCTCTGGGCAACTGGACGACCAGCTCATAGTTGAGAACAGTATCCGCAGCCTGCGCTCCCTGGCAGTTTTTGATTGGAAACGCTTCTTTGAAACCTTAAGTTTGGTCGAGGTTACCCTGCGCCAGGATCCGGCGGGGCTGTATACCGGGATGGACTTTGAGACACGCGACCTTTACCGGAAGGCCGTTGAAGAAATTGCTAATTATGGGCAGGGAGATGAACTGGCAGTCTCCCGAGGTGCCATTAGCCTGGCACGCGCTGGGGTAGACCAGCTTACCCAGTTTCCTGCGCTAGCCTCGCAAGAATTGCCGGACCTGGATAGGCATAAAGACCTGAAAGTCCAACCGGACGGCTGGGATGAATTCCGTTCGCAACCTAGCGCGCATGTCGGGTATTATCTCCTAGGCCAAGGTCGCCAGGTGCTGGAACAGGCTTTCGGGTACACTCCGAAAGGATGGCGACGGTTGGAGCGCTTCATCCGTAGCCATCCTACCCAACTTTACCTGGGATCGATCGCAAGCCTATCGCTGGGATTGATGATTATTCCTCTGGTCCTTGCCGCCATAGTCAGAGCGCCGATGTTCGGACTCCTGATGGTTTTCATTCTCGCCTTGGTTCCGGCACTGACGATCACTGTAGACCTGGTCAACTGGGCGGTTACCCAGGTCATCAAGCCTGAGGGCCTACCGCACATGGATTTCAGTCGGGGATTACCAGATGAGTGTGCGGCCTTGATTGTCATCCCGGCTTTGCTCTCTGGACCGGGTGAGGTCGATTCACTGGTGTCGCAGTTGGAGCAGCAATACTTGCGCAACACCGACCCGGGGCTTTTCTTTGCCCTGGTGACCGATTACACGGATTCCCCGACGAAAAATCAACCCGGTGATGCCGACCTGGTCGCAAGGGCGCGGCAAGGGATACGAGGTTTGAATGAAAAATACCGGCAGAAAAGGTCGGGGCCTTTCACTGAGGGGTGCTTCGCCCTCCTTCAGCGAGAGCGACGCTGGAATCCCTCCGAAGGCGTTTGGATGGGCTGGGAGCGTAAGCGCGGCAAGCTGCACGAGCTAAATCGCTTGATCCTGGCAGAGCAAGGCGCTTCCCTGGATAGCCATACTCCTGTTCCAGAGTCCTCATTCCCAATCCGCGAGGGAGATCTATCCTTCCTTCAGCACGTACGCTACGTCATAACCCTAGATTCTGACACAGTCCTGCCCCGCGACGCTGCCCGGGAATTGATTGCAGTCCTGGCTCATCCCCTGAACCGCGCCCATCTCAAACCTGTAGGCGCGGGTGAAAGCGGCGAAGAAGTTGTTTCGGGATATACCATTCTCCAGCCGCGCACCGATATCAATCCGCTCAGCAGCAGCGCGTCTTACTTCACGCGTATCTTCTCGGGGGATAATGGCCTTGACCTTTATACCAGGGCAGTATCGGATGTCTATCAGGACCTCTTTGGAGAAGGCAGCTATATCGGTAAGGGAGCCTACGAGGTTGATAGCTTCGAGCGCAGCTTGGAGAATTGCATCCCCGAAAATTCCCTGCTCAGCCACGACCTGCTAGAGGGCATTCACGGTCGAACTGCTTTGGTGACCAGTACCGTCCTGATCGAAGATATGCCGCCTAGCTATTTGGTACATGCCCGCCGACTTCACCGCTGGACGCGTGGCGATTGGCAACTCCTACCATGGCTGTTCTCGCCCCGCCTGTCGGCGATTAGCCGTTGGAAGATACTGGATAACCTGCGGCGCAGCCTGGTACCCTGCTCTCTTCTACTGTGGTTCCTGGCCGGTTGGCTAATTCAA
>JAFGBV010000307.1 GCA_016932955.1 Anaerolineales bacterium
CGAAGGGCATATGGACCAGGCTTTTACCCTGCTCACGACGGTCAATTCCCCTTCTTGAGAAAGCCATAATAGGCCAGAAGTGCCCCCTTGCGAGGCGCAGGCGGTGGTGCTATACTTACCGGGCATGCCAGCACGGCTAATGATTATGGAGAATATACATAGTACGATGACTATCCCACTAACAGCCGTCTCCACTGAAGACGGCGAGGAGCCTGCAAGTCACCTACATGCAGGTATCCAGACATTTAAAACACGATACGGCAACCATAGGAAGGTCTGACGGGAGGCGCTCACTGCGCTTGATTTCACTTCCCGGGAGGTAGGCCTTCCGGGAAGTTGCTTTAAGCCAGAAAGGAGCCAAGAGATGATCACGATCTACAAGACCTCTGAGTCCACCGGACTTTCTGTCCTCGCCGAACCAACAAACGGCTGCTGGATTAATGTGGTTGATCCCAAGCCAGCAGAAATCGCCCGCCTGGAAAACCTGGGCATCCCGCGCGATTACATAACATATCCCCTCGACCTGGATGAGCGCGCGCGCACCGAGCGCGAGAATGGGGAGTTGCTGATTGTGCTGCGTATCCCCTGGTTTCAGGGCAATGTTGTCGATATCCCCTACAGCACGATTCCCCTGGGAATTGTGCTGACCAAGCAGTATTTCCTGACCATCTGCAAGTATGATTGTGGGATCATCCAAGAATTTGCTAGCGGGCGGGTAAGATCGCTTTCCACCGCCAAGCGCAACCGATTCATCCTGCGCATCTTACTGAGCACTGCCAACCAGTTCCTCACTTACCTGCGCGAGATCACCAAAACAGTTGACCTGTTGGAAGATCAACTGCAAGCCTCAACCCGAAACCGGGAAGTGCTGGAGCTGCTGAAATACCAAAAAAGCCTAACCTACTTCACCACAGCGCTGAAATCGAACGAACTGGTGCTGCAGCGCCTCTACCGGACACAATTGTTCCGCCAGTATCCAGAAGACGAGGATTTGCTAGAGGATGCAATCACCGAAACCCAGCAGGCGATCGACATGACCAATATTGCCAGCAATATTCTGAGCAGTATGATGGATGCATTCGCTTCGATCATCTCAAACAACCTAAATGCGGTGATGAAATTCCTGGCCTCGATCACGATCATCATCAGCCTGCCAACCATGATCGCCAGCTTCTTTGGCATGAACGTTGACCTGCCGTGGGGATTGGATAGCCATGGATTGGCATTTACTTTAGTTCTGGTTATTTCCGTGGCGGTTTCGCTGATCGCCACACGCATTTTCACTAAGAAGGATTGGCTTTAAGCAACGGAGCATGGGTTTGCAGGCAGAATGGCCTACAAACCCATGCTCCGAGAGCTTATTCCTCTCAATTAAGAAAAAATCACAACCTGGCGCAGGAATTTCTCAATCGTGCGGTACATATGCTCGATGGATTCGGCTTTGCGGAAGCCATGCCCTTCGCCAGGGTAAAGGTGGTATTCGTGTGGCACACCCTGGCGGCGCAGCGCGGCGACGATCTCATCTGATTGGGCACGCGGCACCACGTTATCTTCTTCGCCCTGGAAAACCAGCAGGGGGTCGGTGATGCGGTCCGTAAAGTAAATGGGCGAACGCTGGCGGTATAACTCGGCAGCCTGAGGCAGGGGACCCAGCAACGAATCGGAATAGTGCGCTTCAAATTTGTGCGTATCTGCGGCGGCGGTGAACTGGTTTGAGATGCCATAGAGGCAGATGCCGGTCTTGAAGAAACCCGGGTAATCCTCCAGCGCCTGGAGCACGGTATAACCGCCAGCGCTGCCCCCCATGATGACCAGGCGCTTGCCATCCACCTGCCCCTGCTCTACCAGGGCGCGTGCCCCGCTGACTGCATCCTGTACGTCAAAAATTCCCCAGTTGCCGCGCAACTTGTTGCGATAGGCACGCCCATAACCAGTACTGCCGCGGTAGTTTACATCTAATACGGCATAACCGCGACTGGTAAAGAACTGGACGGCAATGTAGAAGGATGCAAAGCGCTGGCTGGTGGGGCCGCCGTGGATCATCACTACCAGCGGAGGTAGCTCAACCCCTTCGAACGAATCATGGTGGGGTGGATAATACAGGCCGTAGGCCTGTTCACCATCCATCCCTGCCCAGGAGATATGCTGTGGCTGCGAGTAGGTGGAGGGGTGCAGGTCTTCTGCCGTGCCACGGCGCACAACCTGCACCCGGCCTGTGCGGTCGCAGGCGATCAGGCGCGGTGGGATGGCGCCGCCATCCGCGAGCAAGGCAATACGCTCGCCGTTGGGAGAGACAGCCAACTGGGACAGGCAGGTGTAACCCGGAAGAGGTATCTGTTGCTCTTGCTGGCGCTCGAGATCCAACTCCCACAGGCTGACGAACCCCTGGTCAATGCGCTGGAAAAACAGGCTCTTGCCATCCGGGGCAAAGCCATAGGTGCGCACACCTTGGGTCCAGGCAGGCTCGGCGTGCTCGGCTGGCAGGTGGGTGAGCTGGCGGTGGGCACCTTGGGTGAGATCATAGAGGTATAACTGCCACCAGCCGCTCTGATCGGAGACGTAAGCCAGATAACGCCCATCCGGGGAAAACTGAGGCTGGAAAACCGAGGTGCTTTGATCGCCTGCTATCACAAAGGACTCCTTCAATCTGGGTAAGCCGGCAACGCTCTCGCTCAGCGTGCCTAGAAATAACTGCGTGCCATCCCAGGGCATGTTGGGGTGATTCCAGGCAACCCAGGCCACTTGCTGGCTTTCCGGGTGCCAGCAAGGCTGCATATAAAAATCCTGTCCGCTGGCCAGGATCACAGGCCAGGCAGCGCCTGCGCCATCTACCAGCGCCAGGCGATCTACATCTTCATACGTGTGCACGTAGAGCAACCAGCGCCCATCCGGCGAAAGAACAGGAGAAGCCGCAGCGCCGAAAGCAGGCGTGAGCGGAACAGCCTGACCCGCAGGCAGAGGCTGGCGGTAGAGCCTACCAGAAGAGGCATCGGCAAAGTAAACCTGACCCCGCCTGACAGTAAAATCACCGCCGCCATAGCCCACCTTGCCCCGCACCCCATATTCGCTATTCAGGTCGCGAAGCGCCTCGCCATTGATTGGTTGAACAACAATCACTCCCCGGTCGGCGCGGCGCTCGAGCCAGAGCAGCGAGCCGTCATCATCCCAGGCTACATCGGAAAAAGAAATCCCACGCGATAACCTCAGTGGTGTGATAGGGGAATCCCAAAGCCCAAACTGGCGTGGAGTCTTGTGCATAAGTTTCTCCTTTTTTATTGCAGATAAGGTAGAGCCTTCTTTAGTTTAAAACTGAGGCGATGGATAGCAGATGGGCCGAGGTTGGCAAGGGCGTGGCGGTGTACGGAGGTTCCATAGCCTTTGTGGATGGCCAAACCATAACCCGGGTACTGCGAGTCCAATTCGATCATCAGTGCATCACGCGCGGTTTTCGCCAGCACAGAAGCAGCCGCAATGCTCAACGAGCGGCGATCTCCTTTGATCAGGGAGGTCTGCGGCATGGGAAGGTCTGGCAGGAAGATGTAATCCAACAGCAAGTGCTCTGGCTGAGACTGCAGCGCAGCCACAGCGCGGCAGGCAGCCAGGCGAGTGGCTGGAAGGATGCCGAAGGTGTCAATCTCGTGGGAAGAGGCAAAGCCGACCTGCCAGGCAAGAGCATGCGCCTGGATGCGCTCGCGAGCAGACTGGCGTTGGGCAGGGGTCATTTGCTTGGAATCGCGCACATCGAACAGGAAGGATGCCACGCACGGATCAGGTGGCAGAATGACTGCCGCTACAGCAACCGGACCAGCCAGGGCGCCGCGACCGGCCTCGTCTATGCCAGCGATGAGGCTTAGACCAGCATCCCACAAGGGCTGTTCAAAAGATAAATCTGGTGCAGGAGGGATCGCTGGGCTGCGTTCAACGGTCATACAGCCCCCGCCACCCGTTCCTGCGGATCGTCAGCAGATCTAACCCCATGCGAATGGAGTCATGCAAGACGCTGATCTTGCTATGGGAGTTGTAATACCAGGGGATGGGCACTTCGGCGATTGTATAACCGCGCCGCCGGGCGATGAAGAGGATCTCTACATCGAACGCCCAGCCAGTTAAGGTTTGCAGGGAAAAGATCTCTTTGACCAGGGCACCGCGGAAGCATTTAAAGCCGCACTGGGTATCCTGCAAACCAGGAAGAGCGATGAGGCGGATCATCCAGTTATATGCGCGTCCGACAAAGTGACGGTAGAACGGTTCGTTATAGCGCACTGCCCCGGGCGCTTCACGGGATGCAATGGCAATATCGCAAGCATTCAGCGCCGGGGGGAAGAAGTGGTTTACTTGTTGGATAGGCATCGAGAAATCGGCATCGCACATAAAGCGATATTCGCCGCGGGCTGCCAGCATGCCAAGGCGTACTGCCGCTCCTTTACCGACCTGCGAGCATTGCAGGACTCTCACTTGGGGGTGATGGCGGGCAAAATCCTGAGCGATTTGCAGTGTTCGATCCTGGCTGCCATTCTCGATGATCAAAACCTCAGTCGCATAGGGTTGGACATTTAAAAAATCAACCACCTGCTCCAGGGTACTGGGCAGGCGGGTTTCTTCGTTACGAGCAGGGATCACGATGGATAGAAATAGGTTCGTCAATCAATTACCTGCCTAGCCTACAGGCCTCCAAGAGTAATAACAACGATCAAGATAAAGACGCCGAGCACAATCGCCGCCAGCAGCGCCATAATCACCAATGCAACCATCTGGCGCCTGCTAAAGGCAAACTTTTTGGTCACCGAGGGGGGCAGATTCACCTGGGGGACCGGTCTGGGAGTTTTTGGGGCGGCAGGTTTTGCCGGCGGCGTGGTCAGGCCAAGATCTTTGCCAAAGATATCTTCAGGGATTGGCGGCTTCTCCGCCTCAGGGAAGAGGATCCTTTCCAGTACTGCTGCAATCAGGCGCACGTCCGGCAAACTGATTGCCTCGCCGCTGTGCAAGAGACTGGTGAGAAAATGGTCAACGCCATCTACCAATACGATTCGGGCGGCGGGATGGGAGGCATCGACATGCACACCCGGATGTCCAAAAAGAAGAACCTGCTGGGGCCGCGGGGTAGATTTTCCCTGCTCAGTGAGATATTCCGTGAGCGCCTGAGCATAAGCAGCGGTTTGACGGATGAGATTCTGGTGGGCGGGTTGAAACTGGCGGGTGGTGGCACTCATCTCCCACCATGATTCTTCCTTGGCGCGGTAAATCCCCTTTTCGGCACGGTAATTAATCACAATCAGACCGGGAGGTCCCACCAAGACGAAGGGGATGGGGGTTTGCAAACTTGGGAGAGGGATATCCCGCAGCATGATAAAACGGTGGTCAAGGGCGCGTTGAAAACGAGACAGGATCAGATCTTGGGCGTTCTGGGTAGTTTTCCCAAGCGGGATAAACTTACTCAGGCTGGCCAGGAATTTCTGCAAGGGGCCTTCTTTGGGCTGGGATTTCTGGGCTTCTATCAGTTTCATACCAGGTATCCTCCACACACGCTGTGCAAGAAAATTATACCAGCCTTATGCTGCTCACTGGTAACGCTCCTGGAGGGCTTTCTGGGATTGGCCGTGGTGGGGCGGATATATGGGGGTGTTTTGCGGGCTCCGCCCGCAAAACACCCCCATACCTGCCCTCTGTAACGGCAAGTCCCA
>JAFGBV010000065.1 GCA_016932955.1 Anaerolineales bacterium
CAGAGGGCAGGTATGGGGGTGTTTTGCGGGCGGAGCCCGCAAAACACCCCCATATATCCGCCCCACCACGGCTAATCCCAGAGAGCCTAGTTTTTACGAGTGTTCGGGATCAGGGAAAAGTAGTACCCTCCCCCTTATCCCAAACTGACACTCTTATCATATATACGCTGTGCAGGCCGGGTGGTTGCAGCCATAATTCTATCTGCTGCAACTTCCTCTCTCAGCGCCGTAGCGGACCAGCCCAGCGGGCAGCCAAGCCAAAGAAACCATACACCATCCCCAGCAGAATCAGCGCAAACTTGAGAAATGCGCATACCGTCGCCACCTGCGGCCATGGAGAAACCGCTGCCGGCGCAAAGAGCAGGATCACCAGCGCAATATTTTCAACGTAATCAAACAGCGCAGCCAGCCATTGCCCCCACGCCAGCCCAGCACCCAGCTTCGCCAGCGGCCAGCCGCTTGCCTGCAGCGTAGCAGCAGACATCAGACAGCCAATCGCCAGCATGCTTGAATAGACCAGCGGGAAGAGAAAATCCAGCCCCTGGATGAACGCCGCCCGCTGGAGCGCCCCTTCCCACGAATCAAGCATTGCCTGCGCATTTTGCGGCGTCCCGGCAACCTCAAACGAGACGATACCCAACGGCGCCGCTGGGGTGTTCAAAGGCAGGCCGGCAAAGTTCATCACCAGCATGATCACCAGCGTGAGAGCCAGGAGAATATAGAAGAAGCGCCGGCGCAGATCAATTGGAATGCGGGTCAGCGGATGGGGCATGGAGAGACTCCTTGCCCTTAATTGTAACACTTGCAATAAGAATCAATCCCCATGAAAGGGGGGATCGGGTGCACGAAAAGGTTGTTATTGCCGCTATGGAGGGCAGGAATGGGGGGGGTGCGGCCTCCGCCCGCACCCCCCCGAATTTCTCTTTCGTCACTTCAGCATCATCGGCAGAAAGATCAGGCTGCCTTCCATACGGATCGTCGCCGTCACCGTGGGCGACTCGTTCCCGTACCCATCGCGATAGCGCACGTAAACCGTCGCCAGGCCCGTGCTTTGCCCCAGCGTCCAGCCCTTGCTGGTATCATACGGCTCCCACGTGGCATCGCTCATGTCAGGCAGATTGCTGATCAGCATCTCCGTCACCCCGCTGGCGCTGTCCGAGGGCGGGTAGAGCGTCTCGTCCCCCGGCCAGATCACCTCCGGATCCACCGCATCGGTTGCCCACAGGGTGAGGGTGACATTGCGGCTGTTAGTCTTCTCCGCCCCGCCATTGATCAACACGCTGCCGTGTGGCGGATATGGGTCAATATTGGGCGTGGCGCAGGTTGGCGGCGTGGCGGCCGAAACATGGAAATCGGGGTCAATATAAACAACCGCGGTCAGGATGTAGCAATACGTCTCGCCGTTGGTGACTGCGGTGTCAGTGTAGATACCGCTGCCCGTGTAGTCGATGGATAATAAGGTAAATGGGCCAAGCGGATCATTGCCGCGGAAAAAGATGATGTAGTTGTAACTGGGATCGGTCACATGCTTGACCAGCACCTGCCCTACCCCGCCATACGCATGGGCGTCGGGTGTGGGGATGGAGAGATCATCAGATGGGTCGAAGGGGTTGGAATCACCCCAGTCGCCCTCGCCGCCACCATCCGTATCGGAGTTCTGAGGGTCGGTGCCGCGCTCCCATTCGGTGCTGTTGGGCAGGCTGTCATTGTCAGGATCATCATCGGCGTCATCAGGATTGTTGGGATCCAATCCATAGCGGATCTCCCAATTATCCGGAAGCCCGTCGCCATCCGAATCGCCGCCGCCGTCCATGTGGAAGGAGAGCACCTGCTGGCGCACGAACGAGGTGTCAAGATAATCGCTGTAGCCAGAGGCATACACGGTGAGGTTGTACGAGCCATCCAGGCTGGTCTGGTAGAAGGTAGCGCCATACAGGCCGTCGTCTGCAGCGCCGTCGTTGTGCAGGCCATCATCCCAGAACCACAGCCAGGACAAGCCGCCAGAGGGGTTTTCGACGAGGCCAAACATGACCGCCCCCGTGATCGGGGCAATATCGGTCAGGCTGGCAAGCACCTGGATGGGCGTGCCGGTGAGGCGCTCTTCAGGAGGTGTGGCGATGAAAACATCCAGCGTGACATCGCTCTTGACCGTGGCTTGCACCAGGTAATCTGAAATGTAACCACCCTGGGTGCCCTCTTTCAGGTCAGGCCCAGTGAAGGCAGGGATATAAAGCACCCAATTGCCCCCCAGCGGGGAAGCCACGCGCCAGACGATGTGCCGCGTATCGCGATTCACTGGCGACACGATGTTGCTGTTGGGGTCTGTCAACGTGACTTCATCAGCCGCCAATAGGCCGGTGGCGGTATCCCAACTGAGCGAAAGATACAGCTCCGCGGCGCCATTTTCAACGGCAATGTTCAGGGTATCATCATAAGGTGTGCCATCGTCCTGTGGGCCAGCCAGGGCATAGAACTGCTGCTGGCCAGCAATATTTGCGGCGATGGCGCGGTAGCGGTAATCCATGCGCAAGGGCAGCGTAGCCAGGTCGGCGGGAACATCAGGGCTTAAGATCGTCATCGCCGTGGATGGCGTGGATACATACTGGTAGAGACCGCCGGTGCGGGCGGCTGCTTCCTGCATGAGGATGCGGTCGGCATCCGGCCCGACCGCCACGCTGTGAATGACAGGCTTCTTGCCGGTGGCAGCCACCAGGGCGTTGACTGCCTGGTCGAAGGTCTCTGTGCCGGGATCGGTCTCCTCGCCGTCGCTGATCAATATCAGCGCCCAGTCGTTCGCCGCGTTGCCGCTGGCATTGAGCTGATCCCACGCCGTGCGGATGGCATCGCCGATGCGCGTGCCGCCGTCTGCCACCAGGGCGTTGATCGTGTTCATCGCCGTGGTGCGCGAAGTGTTCGTCCACGGCGTGAGCGCCATATTGGTAGTGACGCTGCTTTCGAAGGAAACAATGCCAATGCTGTCGCCGGTGCGCCAGGCATCGATGAAGAGGCGCGACGAGGCCTTCGCCGCATCCATCTTGCCATACCACGACATGCTGCCGGAACGATCGATAACGATCATGTTATCGGCGTTCAGGCGCGGGGTGTAACTGACCGCGTTGGTCTCGCTATCGGTGAGCGCTGAGCCATATTTCACCGTGAGGTTATAGAAACCGCTGCTGCTTTGCGCCGGAGCGCGCAGCACGAACCACTGCTGGCCCATGATGTGTGCAGAGGTGAGGATATTCGCTGCGGGAACATCCACGGTACCCACCTTGAAAGAAAAGTTGGCCAGATTTACGCCGGCCATTGGTGACCCATCCCCCGCCACCACTTCCACCTGCACCATGAACTTATCCGGCGATGCGGGGTCGCCCACACGGGCATAGTTGCCGCTGGTGGGGCCGAGGATGCGTAAAGTGGGCTGGGTGCCGTTGATCGAGATGCGGTAATTGCCCTGGTTCTCCAGCCCGGCAACGATGATCGCCACCCGGGTGTAGCTATCATTGAGCAGGCTCAGGCTGAGGTTGCGCGCTTCGACATTGTATTCATAGGTGATGTTGCTGCCCTCAATGCCCAGCACCGTGTAGTACAGGTCGCCGGTGCTATCCTGGATGATCTTAATATCGATGAAGGGCACATCTGCTGCCGGGCGCACTTCATAATATTTCGCTCCCCACTCATACACGCTCTCATCCGTATCCAGAAGAGACTCGCCCAGCGTCAGGTTATCGCTGATCGCCAGCGGCACATCGCCGTAAGCACCACCCGTCTGCGCCATGTCCGCGTAGGCATATTCCGCCGCCCCGCTGTAATCCTTGGCATAGTTGGCTACGGCAAAATCCTTCCAGACATCGCGGAAGCGCTCCGTGTAGCCCAGGTCGCCCAGTACATTATTGATGATGCTGATCCCGTTCTGCCCCGGGGTATTGGCTGATTCTTCCCAGAAGCGGCGCAGGATATCCAGGCCCATTTCAGCATCGTCGGTCATATTTTCGGTGCCGTATTTCTCCGTGATATAGGTCCAGAACAGCGCTGCCTGGTAAGAGACGGTGTTGACCGGGCGGTTCGGGTTGGAAAGGTACCCGTTGATCTCTGGCACATAGCCGGCATAACCAGTAGCAATGTCATCAAAGCACAGCGCCGTGGCGCGGTTTCCCCCCAGGCAGATCTTATCTTGAATCGAGCGCGCCTGGCCCTCGATCACCCAGTTGCCTGCGGGGTCCACCAGACCGCCATATTTGAACTGCTGGAAGTGGTAAGCCTCGTGCACCGCGACGATATAGGCCACCGGGTCGCCAACGCGGGTGGTGAGGTTGAAGGGCGTTTCCATCAGCAGCGGCGAAAGCCCCAGGGAATAACTCCCCGCGCAGCCGCCGCCATCGCACCAAACCACGTTGATCGGGATCTTATCCAGGCCGCCGCCGGGCTCGTCGGCAGGCCGTGTGTAGCCCAAGCGCGCAAAAGCCGCCGCCGAGCCTTCCAGCGCACCATACTCCAGGCTGACGAAATTGTTCACCCCTCCGGTGCTGACATTGGTCAGGCAAACCTCTTGCCCGTCAATATCGGGGCAGTCGTCGCTGGTGCCCAGCAGCCCGTAGAAGATGCGGAATTTGCCCGGATCGTAGATGCGCCGGTTGTCGCAGATCTCGCTGTAGGGCGAATAGCTGGTGTCGCTGGCGCGGTAGGCGCGCACGCGGTAGCGGATGCTGTCGCTGGCGCTGGTGCCGGTGTTCTTGTAGGAATAGTTTCCGTTGGAATCTGGGTTCACCGTGACATACTCGCTGAACGCCGCACCGTTCACCGATCGCTCCAGGCGATAATTGTCCTCATCGGTGGCATTGTCTTTCCAATAGATGAGCACTGTTGTGCTTTCCCAACCCTGGCACGAAATATTCGTCGGGGCGGGAAGGGGCGCGTTGACCTCACCACGGGCTTCGGTAGTGGTGAGCAATAGCGCGCCGAAGAGAATGGATAGGAAAATGAGGGGGTATTTTCGCAACATTTGTCACTCCTTTGGCAAAGGCAAATAAATTGGGTAGGTTATATCGAGATACATTACCAGAATATATCAAAATCCCCCTCGAGTCAAGCATGATTTTTGATTACCGGAGAATGATCGGCAAACGCACCGTCACCCCGCCCACTGTGACCGCCGCCTGACGCTCCCACGCGCCGCCCCGCCCATCTTCGATTAGCGCCGTGGTGACGATCACCTGCGGGCTGCCGATCGCCGCGCTGATCGTGGCATCAAAGCGCACCGTCACCGGCAGGTCAGTGGCAACCGCCCCGCTCCAGGTCAGCGCGCCGGCGGTGAAAGAGGCACTGCCGGATGAGGCGTAAAGATTCCCGGCGTAGGTGAGCAATGCCGGGAGGGGGATGCTCAGGCTGGCAGCAGGCAGAGTCGGCCCTGGATTACGCAGCGTGATCGTGTAGGTCACCGTATCACCCGGCATGGCAGCGGTGCTGCTCACCGCGAAGGTCGATTGCGCCAGGCTGGCGGGGATGATCTGCGCGTAAAGGCCATCGCGCTGGTAATTGCCCCGCCCCGTGCCCCAGAAGATCGTCGCATTAGCGCTGCCGGGCAGGTCGTAAGCCACCAGCCCCGAATGGGCGGTATTGAGCACAATCTCCAGGTCGGCGTCGCTGTCAATGTTCGCCAGCGTCGGCGCCGCCAGCGCCCCATTCCACGAGGGAGAGCCATACGCCGCCGGCAGATCGATCACCTGTAGCGGGTTGCCCAGGTAATCGAGGATGTGCAATCGCCCTGTATGGTTCGAGCCAATCTGCGTCCACGAGGCCACAATCACCTCCGCATGCCCGTCGGCGTCCAGGTCCGCGATCACCGGCTCAGAGGCAAAGCGGTAAAAGCCCTCCGCCGGGTTATAGACGCTGTAAGGCCAGTTGCCGTGCTCATCCTTGTCCAACCAGAAGGCATGCACCCGCCCATCGTAGGAGGAATAGACGATCTCCAGCATCCCGTCGCCATCCAGGTCAGCGGCGGCAGGGTTGGGCTGGTTGCTCTCGATCACGTGGTAATCCTCACTCAGCGGCGCGCCCGTATCCACCGGCAGCGTCTGCCAGTCAAAGCCAGAATCGCTGAAACGGCTGCGGTCGGGGTTGAAGATGTAAATGCCGTTGTACTTTCCCGGCGGGTGTCCCACGTTGCAGTCATACACATTGCCCGTCGCGATCACCTCCCTGGTCTCATCCCCATTCACATCGGCGATAATGCTCGGGCCATGCGCAAAATTGGTGCGGTACGATTCAGCCCTTTCGCCGTTACATTCCCCCCACCCGCGCAGCTCGGTTGCCAGGCTTTCCCAGATGCCCACCTGCCCCCACATCTTGCCCCCATACATCGCATTCGCCGGCAGCGGCGTGCCATCCGGGCGGTAAGCGCAGATGTAATGCACGTCGGAGGGGACGACGATCTCGGCAATGCCGTCGCCGTCCAGGTCGCCAGCCGAGGCGTTGTCGTTGAAGATGCCATACGCATAACCGCTATCGCCTACCAGTTGCGGCCAGCCGGGGCGCAGGCTGCCATCGTGCTCCAGCACCCAGGTGTTGGTTTTATTGTACACCGCCCCAGTGACGATCACTTCCAGGTCGCCGTCCCCCTCCAGGTCGTGTACCGAAAGCCCGCGCAGCTCGTTACTGGCGGGCTGCTGCGGCCAGCCTGGCTCGAAGTAGCCCGCGGCAGTGTAAACCGATACCACCCCCCCACTGTGCGCGGTGACGATCTCCACCTGTCCGTCTGCATCAATATCTGCTACGACGATGCCCGGCCAGGTGCGCCCCACCGAATCCGCCCCCGCCTCCGACCGGTCGTGACCTGAAGCCACCTGCCATTCCAGCGTCCCGCTCGCCCCATCCAGCACGAAGATTGAATACGCCGAGCCGATCACCTCCATGGTCCCATCCCCATCCAGGTCCGCCACCGCCGGCGAGGAATACCAGCCCGTCTCGCACCACGAGCTGTAACACCCCCCGTGCTGCCACTTGAGCACCGGCGCCGCGATGGCGCTGGAAATTGCCCGCGAGGGCAGCGGGGTCGAATTGGCTTGCAGGGTCAGGCTGAAAAAGAAAACAGCGAGCAGCAGGAATTTCCAGGCACGGGAAGAGAGCATACTCATCGAGACCTCCTTCCGGTTGTATATCCTTATTGTACATGATATTCCCCCAATGCTGCAGTTTATCCGCATATACCCAGCCGCGCGTGTTGGCCATCCTCAACACTCCCGGCCTGGGTGCGCCAGCAAGGCCTGTCCGTTGCTTGCACCTTCAAGCCGCGCCATTTTGCCCTTTTCGATGACCTGGCGGTTATAATTCCAGGTGAGCATCTACCCTGAGTGTCCCCATGACCATTGAAAACACACACCCCTGTCCCAAGTGCGGCCAGATGAGCCTCGTTTATGACGGTATGCTCGCCTGGACTGATGGCCACCCTCGCCCCCCGCGCCATCTTGCCTCCAAAAACGTTACATTATCTCCCCGCGGCAACCAGGAGCGCGAAGATATCTATCACTGCAGCCACTGCGGCGCAGAATTCTTCCAGGATCTCGAGTTCCACCGTCAGGTTCACCTGTGGGAGGTAAAAGGCAAGAAGTATTTGCACGACTCCAGCCATGGCTGGTACACGGAAGAGCTTGACCCCGCCACCCATCAATACATCAAGCACCCTGTCACACCGCAGCTCCCTTCCCCGCAGCCTCTCCCCTCGAACGTCACCATCGCCATCCCGCCCGGCCTGGTCATCCAGCCCACCACCCTCGAAGTCATCCCCAATGCCCTGCTCGTTCATCGATACCAGCACGAGATTCCCGGCTCGCCCAACCTGCCCTGTTGGACCTACATCACCCAGGGGCTGGAAGCTTTCGGTCAAAAAGAGCTCATCCTCACCGCCCGGCGCGATGCCGCGAGCCTCAAGAGCGGCACAGATTATGACTTCCTTCTCCGCCCCATCCGCGCCGTTTTTGATCTCTTCAAAGCCGGTAAATTGGTGGATGAGGGCGACCACACCGCGATGATGCTCACCGACCAGCAGCGCAAGCTCGGCATCCCTTTCAATTTCCTCTACCTTCGCCCGATCCCCCTGGCAGGGATTAGCTTGCCCAAACAGGCCCTCACCGTGCGCCTGATGCGTCCTGAAGAATTAGAAGTTTATAAAACCTTCGGCTTCATGCGCCTCATATCCAGTTGGGCAAGCCACGAGCACTACTTCCCCTACCCACCCTGGTCTGACATCCCCGCCCCCGATATCGTCTCCCTCAAACGCTTTCAGCAAAGCATCTTGAACAAGGTTGGGCGTATCTTTCTCCACCGCAGCACCGTTTGCCTGGAGCAGGATAATCTCATCTGGCGCATCCCCCCCTCCGTCCCTGCCCTCCTGGTCAACAGCCTGGCCAGCATCCCGCCGGAACGCGGCCTGGCCTTCCTGAGCGGCTACCCCGACGGTGCCGATTCCTGCCTCGCCTGGAACCCTGAGCAAAAGCAGCTCATCATCAACCTCCCCGCGGGCAGCTTGCGCCAACGACTGGCTGGCTGTTTCATCCTCTTCGTCCCCGAGCAGCAGTCAACCGCCATCCAGGTCTTTGAAGACGGTTTTGCTGTCATGCTTCCCACCGCCGACTGGCTGCAGATCCGCCGCGCTCTCCTGGAAGGCCAGCCCTTCCGCCTTCCATCCGCAAAATGGAGTCTTGAGATACAATTCCAGTTAGCCTAATAGTGTACTATTGACAATATCTTGAATCCGGTGTATATTAGTGTATATATTACATGAATATACACCGGATTCACTTAACATTATGGAGGCTGCTATGTTTGGCATTCGCTACTTCAAATCCAATCCCACCCAGTACATCGTCCACTACCACAACGGGCGCAAGAAACGCGCCGGCGCAGGTCTCGCCTTCTTCTACTACCAGCCCACTTCCGCCATCGTCGTCATCCCCTTGGGCAGCGCCGATGTGCCCTTCATATTCAACGAGATCACCGCCGATTTCCAGCCCGTCACCGTCCAGGGGCAGTTCACCTACTGCATCCGCAACCCCGAGATGGTCGCCTCCCTGCTCGACCACACCATCGACGGCAGCAACCAGGCCTACCGCTCCGATGACCCGCAGAAGCTCGCCCTGCGCCTGGTGAACCTGGTGCAGGTGCTGGCGCGCGCCGAGCTCCAGCACATCCCCCTCAGCGGGGCGATGCACGCCTCGGATGACATCACCCAGGCGATCATGGCCTGCCTGCGCCAGTCTGAGATGGCTGCCGAGCTAGGTGTGGAGGTGCTCGCCGTAGCCATCCAGGCCATCCGCCCCACCCCCGAATCGGCGCGCGCCCTGGAAGCCGAAGCGCGTGAAGACCTGCTACGCCGCGCCGACCAGGCCATCTACGAGCGGCGCAACGCCGCCGTCGAGCAGGAAAGGCGCATCAAAGAGAATGAGCTGAACACCGAGATTGCCGTAGAAGAAAAGAAACGCCAGATCCGCGAAACCAAGGTCGAAGCCGACCTGGCCGTGGATGCCAGGGAGCAGCAGGTGCGCGAAGCCAAGCTGAACGGGCAGATCCGCCTGGAGCAAGATAGGGCGCACCTGGTGCAGGCCAAGGCCGAGAACACCCGCGCCGAAGCCGATGCCCAGGCCTACACCATCGAAGCCTCCCTGCGCCCTCTGCGCGAGCTCGACCCCGAGTTGCTCCAGGTGCTCGCCATGCAGTCCACCGAGCCGCGCCTGATGGTCTCGCTGGCGATGAAGGAGCTGGCTAAGAACGCCGGCAAGATCGGCAACCTGAACTTCTCACCCGAATTGATGCAGGCGTTGATCGAAGCCAAGAAATAAGGATTTCTCCGATGAGCAGTGAAAAGATCGTCCTGGTCACGCGCAAAACTCGCCTCGAAAGCCTGGTGGAGCGCTTCAATACCAAAGCCCAGGCGCGCTTCTACATCGAGCATTCCGGCGCCGAGTTTGCCCTCTACGAGCAGGAGCACGAGACCTATCACAGGGCCCTCGAAGCGCTGCGCGCCAGTCTCCAGCGCCTGGGCAAGCTCCACCTCATTGAGCGCACTTACCTGCCCAACTACCTCTTCGATCCGGACGATATCGTCGTCACCATCGGGATTGACGGGCTGGTGGTCAACACCGCCAAGTACCTCACTGGCCAGGCCCTCGTGGCAGTAAACCCCGACCCCGCCCACATTGACGGCATCCTCCTGCCCTTCACCGTTGGCCAAGCGCCTGAGGTGGTGCGCCGCCTGATGGAGCGCCAGTCCGTCAAATCCCGCTCCATCAGCATGGCAGAAGCGCGCCTGAACGACGACCAGAGCCTCCTCGCCTTCAACGACCTCTTCATCGGCGTTCGTTCCCATGTTTCCGCCCGCTACCGCATCCAGCACTGCGGGCGCGGCGAAAATCACTCCTCATCGGGGATCATCGTCTCAACCGGCGTCGGCGCAACCGGCTGGCTTTCATCACTGTTCAATATGGCAAATGGGATGTGGGCTGCCTTCGGCAGCCCCGAAAGCAGCCTGCTACCTCCGCCGCTAACCTGGGAAGCCGAGCAGTTGATCTACGTCGTGCGCGAGCCCTTCGCCAGCAAAACCTCCGCCGCAGGGCTGGTCTGCGGCGCAATCACCCCCCAGGCCCCCCTCCTGCTCGAAAGTCACGTGCCCGAGGGCGGCGTCATCTTCAGCGATGGCGTCGAAGCCGATTACCTGGCCTTCAATTCCGGCGCCGTGGCGACCATCCAACTGGCAGAGAAAAAGACGCGGCTGGTGGTGGGTTAATTTCCCATAGCCGCCTGCAGCACTGCTTGCCCAATCTCCAGCGCCAGCGCAGGATCATCCGCTTCCAGCAGTACCGCGATCGCCAGCGGCGCCCCCTGCCAGGGAGCGAGCGTGCCGGCCAGGTACCAGGTATAAGCGTTTCCCTCCAGGCGGACCGCCGAGACGCTTTGCCAGATCGGCAGGCCATTGGCAGGCAGAGTCGCCGCGCTGCCCAGGGCGCTGGCCGCGGCATTAGCCCAATCGGGGGGCAGAGCCTGCAGCGGCTCAGCGAGGTGTGGCAGCAACACCCATCCGTACTGCGGGGTGCGGATGGCTACTGCCAGTTGCGGCGCGGGTACAATGCCGCCGTTGCTCAGCGCCGCTGCCGCCAGTGCTGCCTGCACGGGGCTGATCGCCAAAGCCTCGCCGTTGGCAGGGTCAGGTAGCCCCAGCGCCGCGCCCGCGGCGTCCGCATACCCCTCCGGCAGCGGGGACGAAATAGAGGGTAGGCGCATCGGCGGCGCCGTGTACAGCCCCAGCGCGCGGTGCAGGTCGAGCAGGTCTTCCGCTCCCAAGGCCGCCCCCAGCTCAGAAACCGCACCCGGGCAACCCGCCGAGGTCGCCGCGGCCCACGTAGCAGCCGCCTCCGCCACCTCCCAGGCGCAGTCCCAATTCTGCCCCTCCAGCGTGTAATCCAGCAGCCCCGGCCCTGCCGCTGTGCGCAGTGAGGGCGCCGCCGCCGCCAGCAGCAGCGGACCCAGCGCTGCGCCGCTCGGGTACAATCCCAACGTCGCCCGATTCAGCAGCGGCGACCTCTCGTCAGCCAGCAGATCTTCCCAGGTCTCGTCGAGGCGGTTGGCGTTGAAGGAAGGGCTGGATGCCATCACGAAGACCTCCCCATTTTGCGCGTTCAGCATCACCACCACCCCCGCCCGCTCATCCAGCGCCAGGCTGGCTACGCTTTGTATGCCCGCATCCAGCGTAAGGCGCACGTCCAGCCCTTCCGGCGGTTGCCCGTAGAGCAGGTGATTCCACCAGGTCAACAGCGCCGGGTTGCCCTGTAAACCGCGCAGGTACTCGTCCAGGCTGGCTTCCAGCCCCGACTGCCCGTAGACGGGATGAGTATAGCCAACAATCGGCCCCAGCCCCGAATCGGCATAGCTGCGACTCAGCTCCCCAGCCTCGCCCACCGTTTGCGCCAGCGGCGTGTCATTGCGCTCCAGGATCGCCCCGCGCGGCACGGATAGATCGGCGATGGTGCGGCGGGGATTATCGGTGCGGGTCAGCAAATCCGGGCCGCGGTAAAAAGCCCACCAGCCCACCGCAACCCCCGCAGCCGCAATGCCCAGCAGCAGCGCCCCACCCAACGCCCGGTATGGGAAAAGCGCCGTTGTTGGGCGGGTCTCACCTGGAACACTGATCAGCAGCAACAGTAGCAGTGATAGCAACGATGCCAGCAGCGACGAGCCCCCGTAAGATACAAAAGGCAACGTGACCCCCGTCAGCGGCAAGAGGCGCAGGTTGCCGCCGATGATCAGGATCGATTGCGCAGCTAGGTGAGCGATCAGGCCCGCAGCCAGGTAGCGGCGGAACAGGTCGCTCGCATAGAGAGCAACCCGCAGGCCACGCTGCACCAGCAAGGCCAGCACCGCCAGCATAGCCAGCGATCCCACCAGCCCATGTTCCTCTGCAATAGCCGCAAAGATGAAATCCGACTGCGCCACAGGCACCAGCCCCGGGTTGCCCAAACCAAGCCCCCGCCCGAACATCCCGCCATTGGCAACTGCCAGCAGCGATTGTACGATCTGGTACGAGCGCCCGCTGGGGTCCAGCCAGGGATTGAGCCATGCATCCACCCGCACCCGCACCACATCAAACAGTGCATATCCCGCCCCGCCTGCCAAAACCAGCACCGTCGCACTCAGCGCTGCAATCTCCCAGCGCCGCGTCGCGCTGTAGATGATCGCAGTATAGAGGAAAATAAAGATAGACGCCGTTCCCAGGTCGCGCTGCACGATCAGGATAGAGATCGCCAGCCCAGCCATGATCAGCGTCGGGGCAAGCAGTGGCAGCAGCGGCGACAGCCGCCGCCCCCCTTGCGCCTGTAACAGCAGCAAGTATGCCTGCCGGTCTGCCAGGTAAGCCGAAAGATAAACAACCAGCAGCAGTTTCAGCGGCTCGGACGGCTGAAAGTACACCCCGCAGCAGCCCAGCCACAGCCGCGGCCCCCCTCCCATCGGGTTCGTGCCGAAGATCAGCGTCGTCGCAGTCAGCAGCAGGCCGCTGGTCAGCCAGACGTATTTATACCGCCGCAGGAATCCCAGGTCGCCGGGCAGGCGCAAGCCCAGGGTCACCAAAACCCCTCCCGCCAGCAGCCACAGGCTCTGCCGCAGCCCAAAACTGGGTGCCAGCCGCCAGATGCTCAGCAGCCCCCATCCGCTCAACAGCCCGGCAATCGGCAGCAGGTAAGGGTCGCGCTCGGGCAGGCGCCGGTTTAGCTGCCAGTGCACCAAGGCGTAAGCAGCCACCCAGGCGAGCACCCCCAGCCAGTGCGCCCAGCGCAGGTCCGCCTCCCAGGAGCGCATCCGGGCGGCTGGCGAAAGCGTCAACGCCGCCGCCCCCAGCAAGAGGAACATGCCTGCCAACCCCAGCAGGCTGCGCTCAATTTTGGCAATACTCAGGTTCACGTGAGGTACTTATTAACCAGCGGGCCTAGCTTCTCAACCACCGCCCCTGGAATCACATCCCGCTTGGTGATCAGCGCCGTCTTTAGCGCCTCGTCGCATTCGCAGTCGCGTTCATCGGGCAAGTCGCGGGCAATCACCGTGATTGCCTGCTGCGCAACCTGCGTGTTGCGGATGAGCACCGCAATCACCGCCTCCACACTCACCGGCTCTGCCTCCACATGCCAGACATCGTAATCCGTGATGTGCGCCATCACCGCGTAGCACATCTCCGCCTCGCGCGCCAGGAAGGCCTCCGGCGAGGTAGTCATGCCGATCACCGACATCCCCCACGAGCGGTAAGTGTTCGATTCAGCACGCGTAGAGAAGCGCGGCCCTTCGATCGTGATCAGCGCCCCCCCACGGTGCACCACTGCACCCGCCACCTTGCACGCCCGCAGCAGCAGCTCAGAGAGATGCGGGCAGAACGGATCCGCCACGCCCACATGCGCCACCAGCCCCTCTTCAAAGAAAGTGCGCGCCCGCCGGTGGGTGAAATCCATCAGTTGGTCCGGGATCACCAGATCCCCAGGGGCGTAATCCTCGCGCAACGAGCCGCACGCGCTGATGCTGATGATCCGCTCCACACCCAGAGTTTTCAGGGCAAAGATGTTCGCCCGGTAGTTCACCTCGCTCGGGCTGATGAAGTGACCAATCCCATGCCGCGCCAGGAAGATAACCCGCCTCCCCTCCAGCGTGCCCAGCATCAACGGCGCGCTGGGCTTGCCGAATGGCGTAGTGACCTCTTTCTCCTCAATATCCTGCAATCCGGGGATCGCATACAACCCGGAACCGCCGATGATACCCAGTGTGGGGTGAGTTTCCATAACGCAGCTCCCTCTTCGCAATTGTCGTGTCGCGATACTCAATTATACATGCTTCGCCCTTCTTTTTGATACCTCATGGTATCATCAGGTCAGGAGTTTCTTAAAGTCAGAAACTCCTGGAGTCACACAATGCCCAACCCCGCCCTGCTGTTGAAACGCCTGGATGAGATCGCCGATGCGCTGCGCCGTAGCCCCCACGGCATCGCCCTGATCGGCCTGGGCTCCGTGGGCCGCGAGCTAGAGCGCCTGGATTCGTATTCCGACCTGGACTTCTTCGCCATCGTCGAGCCGGGAAACAAACAGGCCTACATCGATGACCTGGGCTGGCTCGCCTCGATCTGCCCTGTGGCCTACGCTTTTCGCAACACCCAGGATGGCTACAAGCTGCTCTTCGCAGATGGCATTTTCTGCGAGTTTGCCGTTTTTGAGCCGCAAGAACTGGGGGGCATCCCCTTTGCGCCGGGGCGCATCGTCTGGAAAAGGGCTGATGCGCCCGATACCCTGTGCGAGCCAAAAATCGCCTCCAGCACCAGGGCTGCGAGCTCGCTCGATTGGCTGCTCGGCGAAGCCCTCACCAACCTCTATGTGGGCTTGTGCCGTTACCAGCGCGGAGAAGTGCTCTCAGCCCAGCGCTTCATCCAGCAGCATGCCGTCGACAGATGGATCGAATTGGCCGAACAGATGGAAAAACCCGCCCAACCACTTGCAGACCCCTTCGCCAGCGAGCGGCGCTTTGAGCAGCGCTTCCCAGAGCTAGCTGCCTGCCTGGGGGATTTCATCCAGGGCTACGCCGGCGTGCCCGCATCAGCGCGCGCCATCCTCGCCCACCTTGAGCAGAGATTTGCCGTCAACCCGGCCCTCAAGGACGCCATCCTCGCCCTGTGTGACGAGAAATAAAAGTGGTGTTGGATACGGGCTTCGCCTGTACCCAACACCACACACGACGGATAAAACACAAGATCAGTTCTGGCGAATGCCGATGCGCACTTTGCCGCCCTCCAGTTCGTGCTCTTCCACATACGCCCCCGCTTCCGCCTCGCCAGCCACCAGCAAAGTAGTCAGCGTCTCAGCCTGGATGTAAGCCCCCCACTCCTCAAACACACCCGCCAGCTCCCTTTCTGCCGCATACCACGTGGTGATGCGCTCCTCGATCTTGAAATTGGCCGATTTGCGCATGTCCTGGATGCGCCGGGTGAGCTCACGCGCCAGTCCCTCCGTCCGCAGTTGCGGTGTGATCGCCGCGTCGATGCCCACAGTGATGAATTTATCCGCCGCCACCGCCAGCCCAGGCGCCGGCTCAGTCTGCACCAGCACCTCCTGCGGCGCCAGCTCCACTTCCCCCCCCTCCACCTCGATCGTCACCGGCAAACCGGCGCGCACGCTGGTCGCCACTGCCGTCGGGTCGGTCGCCTGCAGCGCAGCCCGCACCAGCGGGAAGCGCGCCCCAAAGCGCGGCCCCAGCAGCTTGTTATCGGGCAGCACCTTGTACTGCACCAATGCCCCTTCCTGGGCGACGAACTCGAACACCTTCACGTTCAGCTCATCCAGCACGATGTCCACCAGCTCCTCGCCCAGCAC
>JAFGBV010000066.1 GCA_016932955.1 Anaerolineales bacterium
CATCCTCCGAACACTGGTACCGCCCCAATCCACCCGCGACTTCCCGCTTACCGCCCGCTCGCTCAGGTGATAGTACCTGCGCTCCGCTGGGAATCCCCCATCCTGCAGCCGCTTGCTTTCCAGCAAGTCAAGGGCCGACTCGCAGCGTGGGTCACCCATATACCCCGCCTCCGCCATCACCTTGAGGGCAATCAAGATATCGTAGTGCCAGTAATACGGGAAGAACAACTGTGTAAAAGATTCTTCAATCACGCTGCCGTCCCGCAAACGGCGAAAGAGCTGCCGCTTCAGAAAAACATCCGCTGCCCGTTCAATAGCCACCCGGGCATTGCGATCTCCTGTGTGCCGGGCATACCAAGACAGCCCGCGCAATGGAATCAACGTCTCGTTGAAAGAAGAAGTAGCTGCTGCAGGATTTTTATCGCAATTCCATCCCCCGTCAGCCCACTGCCATTGCATCAGGCGTTCTGCTAATTCCTGGGTGCGCTCGTCTGCAAGACCCAGCGCCAGTGAATAGTAGACACAATTCCCCTCCTGCGAGGCGCAACGCCGCACCCGCCCGTTGATACTTCGGATGTGCTTCTCGTGTTCTTTAGATAGCAACCAGGTATAGCATTGCTCCAACAATGGGCGCAGGCGTTCATCCCCCTGCGGATATCCCAACTCAGCCAGGCATGCCAGTACCCAATGCGCCCCCAACCACTTGTGGTAAGGATGGAAAGGAATGCCACCATCAGATTGTTGGTCAACAAGGAGAGACTGTGCAAGGGAGGAGATAGAAGGGATCATATCGGGATATCAGGCTGGCTTATGCGAAAGCGTCGATAAATCCTTACCTGCTTCTCCCTCCCCCATCCCCAACAGAGCCGCCAGCATCGTCGGCTCAATATCCAGAGTAGGCAAATCAGCCGTGTGATAGTCCTGGTCGCGTGCCGCCCGTTCGCGCAGCGATGCCCACAAAAATCTACGCTCCTCAGATTGCACCACCAGGTCGCCGATGGTTTCCGCCCGCGTCAAGTATTCCCCCGTGGTGTATAAAAATGTGATCCGCCGCCACCTTCCCGCAGGGATTGGAGACGGTAATATCTCCAACGGCCCTATCTGAATCTTGAAATACTCCTCATGGGCGCGTGGATGGTCCACCTCGTCCTTTAACAGTTCTGCGCGTGTGACAAGCTCATGACCTAAAACCGGGGCTACATATTGGATGCACCATTTCTGATCTCCAAAGGCACCCGTCTGGTAGAAAGCCAGGTAATCCACCCCAATCACCTTTGGCGCCGTGCGCAGCGGGATACGGTACCAGCCCAGTAAACGCGCGATCTCCAGATCTCGCAGCTTATTTACAAGCACTACCAGCACCAAAGAAGAAGCCTGCATGGGTTTCTCCCACTCGCGCGTCGGAGATGCTGCAATCATACTGCGCTTGCAGCATCTCCGAATATGAGTTACCTATAGCCCAACTTTAGCATTGAATTCTTCGATCAGTGCATCGATCTCAGGCACGATCTTCTGGAGTTCCCTCCAATAATCCCGTTGGTACCACTGATTCAAGATTTCCTCGTATGTTTTGCCCTGCTGCTCTACCCAGGTGTAATACTTTAAATTATGCACCCGGTGGCGGTCTGCGTATGTCAGCTCAAGCAAATTATCTGTTGACTGCCCAAGCAGATAACGTGCAAAGTCAGCCGCAGCATCCTTGTCTGAATATGGGCCATATTCCTCGTGCATTTCGATAAGGCGGCTGCCATACAGTTCCATCGAGTCCGTCAAAACGGTCAGCAGAATATCATTTTCGCCCAGCTCATAATACTTTGCCATCTTGATTGCTGAGAGAACGTTCGATATGCTCGAGAAACCCAGTAAATCTAAATTCGCCACCAGTTGCTCTGGCACACCCTGCTTCACCAGATATGCGCGCCCCACCGGTTCATTGAACAAGCGCGAGAGATTGACCACCGCGTTATCATCAATTGCCACGATCATATCAGTATTCTTAACATTATGGATCCATGGCACATGCTTATCACCAATCCCTTCAATACGATGGGCGCCAAAACCGTTTGTCAGCAATGTCGGGCACTGCAACGCTTCGCTTGCACACACCTTACTATCCGGGAAAAGTTGCTTCAGGTAATCACCGCTGGCGATCGTACCCGCTGAGCCCGTCGCGGAGGCCAACCCACGGAAAACGTCCCGCGCTCCCATCACCTCCTGCAAGACCTCTTCCATTGCATGTCCAGTGACCTCATAGTGCCATAGGTAATTGCCAAATTCATCAAATTGATTGAAGATCATCAGGTCCTCACCCGAGCGGCGCAATTCCCAGCACTTATCAAAGATCTCCTTCACATTCGACTCGCTGCCCGGGGTCTTGATCGTCTTCCCCGCAATATTAGATAACCAATCAAAGCGCTCCTGGCTCATCCCCTCCGGCAATATGGCGATCGATTCGCATGCCAGTAGTGCTGAATCATAGGCGCCGCCACGACAGTAATTTCCCGTCGAGGGCCACACCGCTTTCTGCATCGTTGGATCAAACTGCCCCGTGACCAACCGCGGCACCAGGCAGCCAAAGGCCGCGCCGACTTTATGTGACCCTGTGGGAAACCACTTGCCCACCAGCGCGACGATGCGTGCTGGGACTCCCGTAAGGCTGCTGGGTAGTTCCATGTAATTCACACCACCAAAACCACCCCCCTGTGCAATTGCCTCGTTCTTCCAGGTAATCCGGAACAGGTTGCGCGGATTCACATCCCAAAGGCCAATAGTACGTAGTTCTTCCTTGATCCTTGGCGGGATCTTGCCAGGGTCCTTCTGTTGCGCAAAGGTCGGTATGATGATGTTGCGCTCGCGAACACGTTGGACTGCTCGAGCGCGACGATCGGGGTGAACTATCAGATCAATAAGTGACATAGGTTGTGACTACCTTTCCATATTAAATTGTATTGAGATTTGGTATCAAGAGTGTCCGCTCTGCGGGATTCACTCTCCTTGTTCTTCTGTGGTTGTTTCTTGGTGATCGGAGGGTTCTGCAGGCTCTTCGCGAACAATGTAAAGCGGCCTACCCTTGGCCTGGTCATAAAGCCTGCCGACATATTCGCCCAAGATCCCCAGGGAGATCAATTGCACGCCTCCGAGGAATAAAACTGCGATCAGCGTTGTCGCCTGGCCCGAAAAAGCCTGGTCACCAGTGATGCGCATCACCGCCACTACCGGGATTGCCAGAATGCTCAGACCAGCGGCAGCAAAGCCCAGGTAAGTTGCCAGTTGAAGCGGAAAGTAGGAAAAACTGGTAATCGCATCACTGGCAAATTTGATCATTTTCTTCAGTGGGTATTTGGTATCGCCAGTGAAGCGCGCTGCACGGCGGTAATAAATACCCGTCTGGCGGAAACCCACCCATACCGACATCCCTCTCAGGAAGCGGTGCCGCTCACGCATCTGGTTCATCACATTCACCACCTTGCGGTCCAGCAGCCGGAAATCACCGGTATCCATTGGGATATTCACATCCGTGATGCGGTAGATCAGACGGTAAAACAGTGACGCCGTGAATAACTTAAACCAAGTCTCGCCCTCCCGCTCCGAGCGGATTGCATACACCACCTCAAACCCCTCTCGCCATTTTGCAATCAGTTCCGGAAGTACCTCCGGCGGATCTTGCAGGTCCGAATCCATGATTACCACTGCCTGCCCGCGCGCGTAGTCCAGTCCTGCAGTGACGGCAATCTGGTGGCCAAAATTACGCGCGAAGATCACCGGCCTCACATGGCTATCTTGCTTGGCAAGTTGTCGCATCAGCTCTGTCGAACCATCTGTCGAGCCATCATCCACCAAGATCAATTCCCATGGCTCGTTCAGTGGCTGCAGCGCTTCCTTCACCCGCCGGTATAGCTCAGGCAGGTTGCCAATTTCATTAAAAATTGGACAAACAATTGAGAATGTGGGGTTCATCTTTCACTCACTGTCAGATCGGGGTATCAAACTCAGATGAGATGCAAATAATGTCATCACTTCATATACGTCCCAGCCGGCTCGATCTGACATCTACCCTGAAATTAACTTAACCAGGGCGTCTAGCCGCGGCTCAATCACCGGCGCTGCGCCAGCAGCCTGCATCGCCGCACGCACATCTTTCAATCCACTCCCGGTGTTCAACACCAGGATCGGTTCATCCGGCTTGATCAATCCGGTTTGCAGCGCTTTCACCATTCCCGCATAGGCAGTAGCCCCGGCAGGTTCGGCAAAAATACCCGCCTGGCCCAGTTCAGCAATTGCCATCACAATCTCTGCATCACTGACCAGCACATACGATCCACCCGTCTCCCGAGCAGCCCTTACAGCCCGGACTCCATCCCGCGGCAGATCCACAGAGATGCTGTCAGCTAGCGTATTAGCAGTAACCGGTACGATCGTCTCATTACCAGCAAAGAAAGCGTTGGCAATTGC
>JAFGBV010000007.1 GCA_016932955.1 Anaerolineales bacterium
CGCCTGGAATACCTGCGCCTGTACCAATTTCCCCTTTTCGCCTACCGCTGAGGTTACAGAAACTTCTACCATTCCCTGTTGCTTCTGAGGTGAAAATCCTCTATAATGTGAGTGGAATGCAATTTCATACCCCGCAGGGGCGCATTCTTTTCTCATCCAAAGGAGGGTTGCCTGCATGGATATTATCAAAGTTTCCGGCACCTCTCGCACCTCCGCCGTGGCAGGCGCCATTGCCGGGGTCGTACGGGAACACAAACGCGCAGAAGTCCAGGCAATTGGGGCAAGCGCCATCAACCAAGCAGTCAAAGCGCTTGCACTGGCAAGGGGCTACCTGGCAAATGATGGGCTGGATATCGTGTTCATTCCCGAGTTTGTGGACGTGCAGATCGACGAAAAAGTTCGCACAGCAATCAAGTTCACCGTCGAGCCGCGCTAGGTGAGGGCATCAGGGCGCAGGCTCTTCCACTGCGCGCTGGAGTTGCTCAAAAGACCACATCCAGGATATCTGATTCAGGAACACAGCCAGTGAGGGGCTTTGTGCTCTGAGATCGCGCACTGCCGCCCCTACAGGGTCTTCCCCAGCCGCGCCGCCGGGTTGATCTGCATACGCGCCATAGAATGCAAAGTAAGCCTGGTTGATTTTGCGGATGTGGTAGCCATTTTCCCAAAACACCCGCTGCCGCGCCTCCATATATTCTTCTGCTTCTGCAATCTTCCCTGCCGCCAGCATCTGATCAACCGTCACGCGCGTTTGGCGCATTTCTGCGCGGAAATCAAAAACAGGCCCTTGGGCAGTCTCTTGCTCCCCGGCAGGGATCTGCGCCGCTTGCGGTTGAGGTAAGAACTGCGGGTAATAACGGGCAATCACTTCCAGGCCGATCTCTTTCCCCGCAATCGAAGCCGCCGTCTCGTTCATCGTCCGTAATTCTGGGCTGGTCAGGTAGTTCACACCCAGCGGGCGCAGGGTCAGGTAGTTATGCACCCATTCATGCGCTACCACCTCGCTCAGCCAATTTATATCTGCGGTCTCCATCACCATAGTAGGGTACAGGCCAATCCCACCAATCCCCACTACCAGCGAAGAGACATCGAGCGACCGGTCGATCTGATCTTCCAGGATGACCATCTCGTCCACTGTCAGTTGCGGGGAAAGCGATAGGTCGTGATCCCGGCGGATCACATCCCGCGGAGAGATGATCAGTGAATATGGCGGCGGTGTAGTATGGTACAGAACAGGAGGTAGCGGCTGGCCTCCCAGGGTTAAACCCAGGTCTGCAACAACTCGGCTGGTCTGATCCTGCAAGATCGCCTCAGCTAGCGGCTCTATATTGGAGCGGCGTGCGTTCAAAGCATCCAGCTCTGCTTTCATGGAAGCAGTATCTGCCACCGGATCCACCACATTCGGGTCAGAATAGACTTCCAGGATCGCCGCCTTCACCCGCCACAATTCACGAAGTAAAGCCAGGTAGTCCAGAACAGTTTGGGAGCGCAGCTCTGGATCCAGGTAACGACTACTGCCCAACGCCTCCTGACCCAATTTCACCGCCAGCGCATCGAATGTCCAGGCAACGTAATCAAATTCTCGGCTGAGAGTAAAGGCGCGCGCACGCCCAAGCTGATCGCCTGGGGGAGTAACGCTGGTGTTAAGCAAGTACACCAGCAGGATTAGCAGCGCGGTTCTCCGCAGTTTGCGGGCTAATTTCATGCGCTGGATGATAATGCGAGATTTTCCCCTTGTCAATCATGCTATAATCATCTTATGAATTTCTTGATCACTGGCGCAGCAGGCTTCCTGGGCGCAGCCCTTGCCAATCGCTTGGCCTGGGAAGGCCACCAGGTGCGTGGTCTGGATGATCTATCCACCGGCGACCCAAACGTGCTCAACCCAGACGTTCTTTTCACCCGCGGGGATGTGAATGACCGCCCCAAGTTATGGACGTTGCTACAAGATGTGGATTGTGTATATCACCTGGCTGCACGTGTCCTGGTTCCCGAATCGATCCTCTACCCGCGCGAATACAGCGCCGTCAACGTCGGCGGCACCGTTAGCCTGATGGAAGCCATGCGTGATGTCGGGGTGCGCAGAGTCGTATTGATCTCCTCTGGGGCAGTTTATGGCGACCGTCAGGAACAACCGCTCAGCGAAAGCGCGCCCCCTAACCCGCGCTCGCCCTACGCTGTTTCCAAGCTGGCGGCTGAATACTACCTGCGCACCATCGGTGGGTTATGGGGCATCGAGACGGTGAGTCTGCGCGTCTTCAATGCCTATGGCCCTGGCCAGCATCTGCCCGCCTCTCACCCGCCGGTCATCCCGAATATGCTACGCCAGGCCATTCGCGGGGGAACCTTAGTGGTTCACGGGTCAGGCACCCAGACGCGTGATTATGTGTATGTGGACGATGTAGTCAATGCGATGGTTGCAGCCTCCACCGCACCCGGTCTAGATGGCCTGGTGATCAACGTAGGTAGCGGCACAGAGACCAGTGTGCGCGAGCTTGCCAATGTTGTCCTTGAGATTACCCAAAGCAGCGCTGAAATTATGTACAACCCTCGCACAGATCCGGGCGTTTCACGTATGTGCGCTGATCTGAGTCTGGCAAAGGACAAGCTTAGCTACCAGCCGCGCATTCGACTTGCTGAAGGCCTGCGGCTGACGATCGAAAAGGATGACCGTTTCAAGCTCAGCGCGGTTCGCCAGAATCGCCCTGAGCCAGGTGTATGACCCCATCCTTCTGGATCATCCTGTTCAGTGTTCTCATTTACGGCCTGATCCACTCCGTTCTCGCATCGCTGCAGATCAAAGCCCATGCCCGGCGCTGGTTCGGCACGCATAGCGACCGCTGGTTCCGCATGATCTACAACGGATGTGCGGGGCTGACCTTGCTGCCTATCCTGGCATTGCCCGTCCTATTGGTGGACAGAGAGATTTACCGCATCCCCTACCCCTGGTTCATCTTCACTGGGGTGATACAGATTCTGTCTCTGTTTATCTTGCTATATGGTCTCAAACAGACTGGCATCTTGTCTTTTCTCGGCCTGAGTCAGTTGAGCAAGCCCTCCCCCGCATCCACACCGCGCCTGGTGACGGACGGTCTGTATCGCTATGTGCGCCACCCCCTATACACCGCCGGGTTGGTTTTTATCTGGCTCTTCCCCATCATGACCTGCAACCTACTCGCCATTGACATCGGGCTGACGATCTACATCCTCGCCGGTGCCATGATTGAAGAGCGCAAGCTATTGAAAGAATACGGCCCTGCTTACGGCGCTTACCGCAAACGGACACCAATGTTGATCCCCTTCTTGCGCTGGCCTAAGCCGCGACAGTAATCAGGGCGGATTTTCTCAGAGCAGGTCTTTTTTCTCAGGCTGGAAGATAGTCGCAATCGTGGTATCAAACAGGTAGGCCATCTTAAATGCTAGCGGCAAGCTAGGATCATACTTGCCATTTTCAATGGCATTGATCGTCTGCCGGGAGACGTTGAGTTTTTCGGCTAGCTCAGCCTGTGACCAACCACGCTCTGCCCGTAGCACACGCAGCTTGTTCTTCATTTGAGAACATGA
>JAFGBV010000067.1 GCA_016932955.1 Anaerolineales bacterium
ATCGCCTGCCTGGAGGAGATGCTCAGCATCATCCCCAAGCACAAAGGCACCGACCATATCCGCGCCGATTACCGCCGGCGGCTGTCGAAGCTGAAAGAGGAGGCCCAGGAGCGTAAGAGTGGGGGAAGACGGGCGTCCAGCTTCCGCATCGAGCGGGAGGGCGCCGGGCAGGTAGTAGTTATTGGCCCATCCAACACTGGAAAGTCGTCGCTGCTGCGTGTGTTGACCAATGCTGAGCCGGAAGTATCCGAAGTGCCATTTACAACCTGGCAGCCGGTGCCGGGTATGCTGGTCTTCGAGAAAGTCCCTATCCAACTGGTCGATACGCCCGCGCTGGACCGCGACTTCGTCGAGCCGGGGTTGATGGACCTGATCCGCAGAGCCGACCTGGTCTTGCTGATGCTGGACATCCAGGCCTCACCGGATGAGCAATATCAGAATGCGCTGGCGCTGCTGGAGGAGCACCGCATCCTGCCGGAACACCGCAAGGCACAGGTGGAATCCACTGAACAGCGGATCACTTTTGTGCCGATGCTGGTGATGGTGAACAAGTGTGACCATGCGGGCTGGGATGAGGATTTTGCGATCCTGCGCGACCTGCTGCCCGACTCGCCGCCCATGCTGGCGGCTTCGGTGCTGCGCGGGCGCGGGCTGAAGCAGTTGCAGCGCCTGCTGCTGGAGCGAATGGATGTGATCCGGGTGTACTCGAAGGAGCCGGGCAAGGAGCCTGACCTGAATGTGCCGTTCATCATCCGGCGCGGGGCAACGGTGGAGGAGCTGGCGGGCAGGATCCATAAGGACTTCCTGCACAACCTGAAGTCGGCGCGCATCTGGGGGAGCGGAGCGTTCGATGGGCAGATGGTGACGCGAGAGCACGTCTTACAGGATGGGGATGTTGTGGAATTGAAGATTTGAGTGGAAAGGATCAGGGGACAGGGGACAGGAGTCAGGGGTCAGCAAGGGCAACCTAACAAGTGGGAGGAGATCCAACAATAATTGTGTATTTCTGTATATAATCATACGAGCTAATGTTGGGAGGAATTATGGCAAAGTCACAGGTGGAGACATGGGGTCGGCAATTAGGCAGCTTGCTTGGATTGACACTGGCGGGGCCGGGTGGGGCGATCCTGGGGAATTTGGCTGGAGGACTGGTCCAATCCATATTCCCTGGCGCAGCTGACATTGTCAAGGGCGTTTTTACCAATTTAACTACCGAAGCGGTGCAGAAAACCGGCGAGAAGCTGGTAAAGAAACTGGACCCTGAAGAAAAGCTCAAGATCAATCATGACCTGCAGCGGGCTTTTCGGGAAGCTTTCCGGCAGGCTGTGTATGACATGGGGGGTCAGGCGTGTTTTCCCAAGATATGGGCTGAAGCGCGCCGGGACGTGCCCGAGGGGGTTGTTTATGCGTTGACGCCAGAAGGCAACCAGTTGTGGCAGGCAAAAAGCCCGCTGGCAGAGCAGATTTGCGGATGCCTGCAGGAGATGCTGGAGTGGCTGGATAAGGAGAAAATCCTGCCCCTGGAGCCCGCCAAAGAGCAGCCGGCGGCGGACGTGCGCAGTTATCTGGACATCGAGAAGCCGTGGGAGATGAACCAGACCTTCCTCAGCCAGGTGCTGGGGGATTTCTTCGAGCGGCATCAGCTTTTGATGGGAGAATGCACGGATTTTAAGTGTCATCTCGAGCGATACCTGCTTGACCGCACGCTGGTACACCTGGGAGAAATCCTCAAGGCGGACACACCCGCATGGAGGGCGTTCAACCGGATGCTGTTGGAGGGGCTGCGGGATGGGGTGAAGCAATTGGGCTCGGGACAAGCAGATGTGCTGGAGCGGCTGGACTTGCTGCTGGACCAGGACAACCCGGCGGCGCTGGGACAATGGTCAGAGGGGATCGCCACGCTCATCTCCAGCGTGGGAAAGCTGGAGAAGCACATGGATGAGCGCTTTGACGACGTCCTGGCGCAGGCGGTGGCGCAGCATGGGGAAGTGTTGGTACGCATCGACCGGCTGATGGTAGTGAGCGGACGGATCGAGACGAAAGTAGACCGGGTGCTGCGCTTCTTGGAAGATGGGCGCTATGTGATCGAAGGCGCGCCACTTGTTTATACGCAGCAACACCCTGAGCCGGGCGAATCGCCTTTCAAGGGGCTATTGTATTACGATGAAGAAGATGCAGAGTTGTTCTTTGGCCGGGAGGAGCTGACCGCCCAACTGGTGAATCGCTTGCAACAGCAGCGAACCTTGGTGGTGGTGGGCGCGTCGGGAAGCGGGAAGTCTTCGCTGGTAAGGGCGGGGGTGATAGCAGCGCTGAGACGAGGGGAAGCGCTGGCGGACGGCAGCCTGCCGCCGGCGGGCAGCGAGAACTGGCAGATGGAAGTGATCACGCCGACAGCGCATCCCTTGGAAGCGCTGGTGACTTGCCTGAGCGGCGAAAAGAGCACAGCGGCAAATATCGAGGTATTACTCAACGATCTGCGTAGCAGCACTCACGGACTGGACTGGTATGTACGCAAGCAATTCGCTAGCCAGCGTAGTACGAAGAAAAATCCGAGTCGGAAGAGTGCGGAATTTTTGCTGGTGGTGGACCAGTTCGAGGAAGTGTTCACGGCCTGCAAAGACACCGAAGAGCGCAAGGCATTTATCGACAATCTGGTGACGGCATCTGCTGGGGAAGGGCCGCTGCGACTGATCCTCGTACTGCGGGCAGATTTTTACGCACAGTGCGGGCAGTACGAGCAACTGCGCAGCCTGCTGGAGAACGAGCAGGCCTATATCGGCCCGATGAGCCGGGCAGAACTGAAAGAGGCGATCGAGGAACCTGCCCGGCGGGGAAAGTGGCAGTTCGAAGCAGGATTGGTGGACTTGATCCTGCACGACGTAGGAGCAGACCCGGGCAGAGAGCCGGAACCGGGTGCACTGCCGTTGCTTTCGCACACGTTATTGGAAGCTTGGAAGCAACGCCGGGGGCGGATGATTACGCTGGAAAGCTATGGGGAAGCCGGGGGCGTGAGGCAGGCGATCGCCAAGACGGCGGAGAACGTCTACCACCATCTCTTGAACGAAGAGCAGCGAACGATGGCGCGGGGCATCTTCTTGCGCCTGACTGAACTGGGCGAGGGCACGCAAGACACGCGCCGCCAGGCGAGTTTGAGCGAGCTGGTGCTGCAGCCGGAGAGTGAGGCGCAGGTGAGGGTGGTGTTGAAAATATTGGCGGACGCGCGCCTGGTGACGATCACGCAGGACACGGTTGAGGTGGCGCATGAAGCCTTGATCCGCGAGTGGCCGACCTTGCGTGGCTGGCTGGAGGAGGATCGCCAGGGAATGCGCATACACCGTAATCTGACCGAAGCGGCGCTGGAATGGGCAAGATTGGAACGGGACGAGAGCCTGCTGTACCGCGGGGCGCGGCTGGCGGAGGCGCTGGAATGGTCGGCGGCCCATACTGGGCAGGCCAACCCGCTGGAGATGGAATTTGTGGAGACCTCCCGGATGAGCGAACAGCGCCAGGCGGAGGAGCGCGAGGCGCAGCGCCAGCGGGAGTTACAGCAGGCGCGCAAGCTGCTCAACACGCAACGCCAGCGGGGACTCTTTCTCGGTCTAGGGTTGCTTGTAGCATTAATTCTAACGGGGGTGGCGTTTGCTTTCAGCCGACAGGCTTCAAATAATCTAGAGGAAGCTAGGGTAGCAGGTACATTATCGGCAGAAAATGCCAGCACTGCGGTGGCTGAAAAAGAACGTGCAGAAACAGCGCAAGCCGAGACAGAGGCTCAACGTCAGTTAGCTCTGGCATGGTTGTGGACAGCCCAAGGGCAATTGATATTTGATCAATCAGCCAGAGGTCCATATCTGAGTGCTATCTACGAGATCGAGGCGATGCATTCAACTCCATCTTTGGAGGCTTTTGTTACATTACAACGTGTAGCCAATATTTTGCCATCTCCTGTTTCCTTGATAGAGCATGAAGCTGCAGTGCGTGTGGTTGCCTTCAGCCCAGATGGACGCCGGGTGGTCTCGGGTAGTGCTGATGGGGAGATGCGGGTATGGGATGCGGCTAACGGTGTAGAGGTGGCTTGCATGTCGCACAGTCATAATGTAGATGCAGTGGCATTCAGCCCGGATGGGCGTTGGGTGGTCTCAGCCAGCAGCTGGGACGGCACAGTGCGGGTGTGGGAAACAACCAGTGGAACAGAGTTGGTGCGTATGTCACATGATTATGACGTGCGCGCGGTTGCGTTTAGTCCGGATGGGCGCTGGGTGGTTTCGGGTAGTGGAGATGGTACAGCGCGGGTATGGGATGTGGCATCTGGCGAGGAAGTATCGCGTATGCAACATGATGATGCTGTGTATTCAGTGGAATTCAGTCCAGATGGTCACCAGGTGGTTTCAGGTAGTTGGGATGGTACAGCGCGGGTATGGGAAGCGGCATCTGGCGAGGAAGTGTCACGCATGCAGCATGATTTTTGGGTGTTAGATGTTTCTTTCAGTTCAGATGGACGTTGGGTGGTCTCTGGAAGTGCAGATAATACGGCGAGAGTATGGGACGCATCTAGCGGAGAAGAGGTAGCACATTTTGTGCATGGCTGGTTTGTGTGGGCAGTGGCCTTTAGTCCGAATGGGCAATGGGTGGTCTCGGGCAGTGGTGATTATACAGCGCAAGTTTGGGATGCGACTACCGGGGAAGAAGTGGCGCGAATGACCCATGATGATGAAGTTGGAGCAGTAGCATTCAGTCCGGATGGTCGCCTGGTGGTTTCGGGCAGTTGGGATGGCACAGCGCGAGTTTGGGATGCGACCAGCGGGAAGGAGGATGCACGCATGATCCATGACGGTGTTGTTAATGCAGTTGCTTTCAGTCCAGATGGACGCTGGGCAGTATCTGGCAGTGCTGATAGTACGGGACGGGTGTGGGAGACGGCCGCCAAGGTGGGAGTGTCACGCATACAGCATGATAGCTATGTTTCTGATATTGAATTCAGTCCAGATGGTCGCTGGGTGGTTTCGGGCAGTTGGGATGGTACAGCGCGTGTGTGGGATGCGAGCAGTGGAAAAGAAGTAGCGCGAATGACGCATGATGATGGAGTGGGAGCAGTAGCATTCAGTCCGGATGGTCGCTGGGTGGTTTCGGGCAGTTATGATAATACAATGCGGGTGTGGGAGGCAAATACCGGACTAGAGGTGGTGCGCATGAATCATAAGTCATATGTGTTTGCAGTAGCCTTCAGCCCGGATGGACGTTGGGTGGTTTCTGGTAGCGGGGATGGTATGGCGCAGGTATGGGAGGTGGCTTCAGGGCAGCAGGTGTCACGTATGCAGCATGAAGGAGTAGTGGGGAGAGTGACCTTCAGCCCGGATGGACTTTGGGTGATCTCTGTAGCTGAGGACGGCGAGCACAAATTATGGGAAGCGCGCACTGGTCTGGAAACGTCTTGTGGACAAGGTGATGAGTTTGTGCTTGATAGAGATTTCAGTCCAGATGGGAGTTGGGTAGCCTCGGGAAGCAGAGAAGGTTTAGCATGGGTGTGTGAGGTGACTACCGGGAAGGAAGTGTCACGGACGCAGTATGATGCGCTGGTAGGTGCTGTAGTTTTCAGTCCGGATGGACGTTGGGTAGTCTCATATGGGGCGGATGGTACGGTGCGGGTGTGGGAGGCGGCTAGTGGAGTAGAAATAGCACTCATGGTGCATGCCTCAGAGGTGCGTGCGATTGCCATCAGCCCTGACGGCCGTTGGGTGGTTTCGGGTAGCGAGGATGGTGAGATGCGAGTATGGGAGGCTGCTACCGGCTTAGAAGTGTCGCACATGCTGCATGACAATATTGTTGTTGGTGTTGCATTCAGCCCAGATGGGCGCTGGGTTGTCTCGCGCAGTGTAGATGGTATAGTGCAGATATGGGAGACGGTCAGCGGGGATAGGGTGGCGCGCCTGGAAGATGACAATGTCACTAAATATGACTTTAGCCCAGATTGGCGATGGGTAGCTTTGGCTGGTGCGGATGGAACAGCATTGGTGTGGATGTGGCAGCCCGAGGACCTGATTGCGGAAGTCTGCCGGCGACTGCCGCGCAACCTGACGGAGGAAGAATGGGCTCAGTATTTTCCGGGTGAGGAATATCGGTTGACATGCCCGGAGCTGGGCATTGGAGAATGAGGTGGTCGATGCCGGCGGCTTCTTTAACAAAGCGAATCGGGCTGCCGCTGGGCAGAGGCGGCTCTGCCGCAGATACGCGCCTTATTATCCAGCTAAGATACGTTGGAGAGTGAATGACTGCATTGCCCGGGTCATCCTTTCGGTAAGCAAGCCAGGATAGATGTCACCCTGGAATGATGAGCATTCCCGGGTGATGGAGGGGGTAATATGTGATTTAATGTACAAAATCAGAGGAGGTGCGTATGTCAAAGTCAATAGAAGATTTGAAAGCCGCTTTTGCGGGTGAAAGCCAGGCCAACCGCAAGTACACGGCATTTGCAAAAAAAGCCGACGACGAGGGCTATGCCCAGGTGGCGAAGCTGTTCCGGGCGGCCGCGGCAGCAGAAGCGGTGCACGCCTTCAACCATTTGAAGGCCCTGGACGGGTTGCAAGCAACCGGCGAGAACTTGAAGAGCGCAATCGAGGGTGAGAATTATGAGGTGAGCAGCATGTACCCGGAATTCATCCAGGACGCCGAGACGGAAGGCCATTCACGGGCACTGCGCAGCTTCCGCTGGGCGATGGACGTGGAAAAGATCCACGAGGCGCTGTATCGCAAGGCGCTGGAGAATCTGGAAGATAGCAAGGAAGCCAGGTTCGACTATTACGTGTGCCCCTTCTGCGGTTACACACATGAAGGTCCATACGAAGGCAAATGCCCGGTGTGCGGCGCGCCGGGAGAGAAGTTCGAACGGATCAGCTAGACAACGGGGTGAGGCTGATCCGGCAGCCATCCCCCTGGCCCTGAAAACCCAACTTGATATGGAACTCACCGGCTGCTACACCGCTCAAGATGCGGCGGCAGTTGAGCTCGCACCCCTGGCGCTGCATGCCGGGGGTTTCGAGCATTTTGCAGGGTGAGACCTTGGCTTGCAAGCCCTGCCCGGAGATTACGGTCAGCGCCAGAGGGGTCATCCACTGCATTTCATACAAGAGCTGTTCAGCCTTGGTACGAAACCCCAACCGGGGTGCGATCACATCCAAAAAGCGCGCTCCAGCCAGGTCCAGCTCAGAAAGCGTGCGGCGCATGTGTTGGACCTCCCCGCGCACATACTCATCAATGCCCTGCCTGCCTAATTGTTCTTCGATGAATTCCAAGTTGCAGCGCGCCATCCACTGCCAGTTGTTGTAGGCGGCGGCATATTTTTCTTCATCCGGGACATGCTCGGGGATGGGCATAATACCGGCCTGCCAGACACTGGCCAGCTCTGCAACAGCCCCCCCGTCCAGGCGTTGGGCGATGAAATCCGGAATGCGGTCATGATATGAGCATGCCGCCTGGAAGGCTTTATGGAATTTTTCCCGGTAGGACATCTTTGAAATCCTATCCATAGAAAGCCTCCTCACTCTTGTCTATATGATAGTGAATTTTACAGCGAAAGTCAACTGGTTGGTAATTTGGCGCGCTCAAAGAACAGGTTGGTTGCCTGCCACCCAAGAATTACGGGTCAAAGCAATTCTATTTAGCGAAGGAACCCAGAGGTCCAGCAGGGTCGAGCAGCCCGGCGAGGGCGTCATATGGGAGCAGAACGCTTTGCGCACCGGCGGCATAGGGTGCGACCTGGTACTCCTGGAAGACGACCAGCAACCCTTGCGGTGTGACCGCCCACACCTGATAGTTCTCTTGCAGAGCAGCAGCGCCACTCGTGGCAAAGTCGGGGAACATCATATCCGAGCGAGTCTGCAGTTCAGCGATGCACAGGGATGAGACCAGACCTAAGTAATCTGCGCCTGGCTCGAACAAGTCGGCCAGGGTCAAGACTTTTGCCGCGGTTGTGTCATAGTTAAGCGCGACATAGTATGTGCCTGGGTGCGCACCGCCAAGGTAGGCAAAGTCTTCGAACAGGATGGAGAGCAGGTCATGCCCGGCGGAGAAGAGCACCTGAGCAGGTGTCTGCTGCGTTGGCGCTTTACTGGAGATGGCGAAAGGTATTGCCGGTACCCAGTCAGGTGCGCTGGTAACCTGGTAGTCAACGGTCACAAACCAGCCCATATCTGACTCGGGAGTGCCCACCTGTTCGATGGAATAGGACTTCATCCAATCGTCGACCTGAGCCTGCACTGCCTGGGTAAAAGCTGCGTGTTGTACGGCAGCCTCGCCAGAGATGACCGGCGTGGTGATCTTTATGGTGAAGTCGATGCCCGGCAAGCTGGCATCGAGGAGCTGCGGGAAAATCTGCCAGGACGAATCAGGTTGCCCACCCTGCCCGGAAACAATCGGCAGCACTGCTTCATACGTGGGAGGGGGTTTTTGCACCAGCGGCAGACTGGATTGGTAGGTCGGCTTGCCTTGCAGCCCCGGGATCGAGCTGCAGCCAGCCAGGAGAAGAGACAGAGCGAGTAGAAGGGTAAGTGAGCGCATAGAACTATTATACTGCATGCCTGGTTTTAGGATTGCCAAAGAGGTCTAAGCCTGAATGAGCCCTTAACTTATCCCAGGCTGGTATAATTTTAACGAATTAGATTTTACTCAATGATTGGGAGACTGTATGAGCGAACGAAAGATTCGTGTATTGATCGCAAAGCCCGGGCTGGACGGGCATGACCGCGGCGCCAAGGTGGTGGCGCGCGCGCTGCGGGACGCCGGCATGGAAGTGATCTATACAGGCCTGCGCCAGACGCCTGAGATGATTGCCGAGGCTGCCCTGCAAGAAGATGTGGACGCCGTGGGGTTGTCCATTCTTTCTGGGGCGCACATGGCGCTGGTACCGCGAGTTTTGGAATTGCTCAAGGCCAATAAGCAAGAGCATGTCAAGCTCTTCGTGGGCGGAATCGTCCCCGACGAGGACGCGCCGCGCCTGTTCGAGATGGGCGTAATGGGCGTGTATGGTCCGGGCACGCTCAGCGATACTTACATCAAAGAGATCCAGCAGGCTGTGCTGGGCGCAGCGTAGCTTACAGGCTGCTGTATGGAACTGGCACAGGCTGTCCTGGCTGGCGAACGGCTGGCGCTCTCGCGCACGCTGACGCAGGTCGAAAACGATACCCCGCAGGGGCGGGCGGCATTAAATATTCTGTTCGCCCATACCGGCCGCGCGCACCTGGTGGGCATCACCGGCGCGCCGGGCACGGGTAAATCGTCGCTGGTGAACCAGCTAGCCCGCCATTACCGCCAGCCTCCGGCGGGAGAGTCGCCCAGGCGGGTGGCAGTGGTAGCGGTGGACCCCAGCAGCCCATTCACCGGCGGGGCGATCCTGGGTGACCGCATCCGCATGCGCGACCTGGCGGGTGACCCGGGCGTTTTCATTCGCTCGATGGCGTCGCGAGGATCATTGGGCGGGATTGCCAGCGCTACGGCTGGCGTGGTGCAGGTTTTCGATGCGGCCGGCTTCGATATCGTTTTGATCGAGACGGTCGGTGTCGGACAGGCCGAGGTGGACATTGCCCGACTGGCGCATACCACGCTGGTGGTCGAAGCGCCCGGCTTGGGGGATGATATCCAGGCAATCAAGGCCGGCATTTTGGAGATTGCCGATGTGCTGGTGGTCAACAAAGCCGACCATCCGGGCGTGGAGAGCACCGAACGGGCGCTGCGCGGCATGCTCGAGCTGGCACACCCCCTGGCGCGTACCTTTGTGCACCA
>JAFGBV010000068.1 GCA_016932955.1 Anaerolineales bacterium
GGTAAGACCACAGTAGGGCGGACGATGCTGCGGTTGATCGAGCCGACCAGCGGCTCGGTTGAGATTGGCGGCGTGGATATCCTCAAGCTGAAGGGCAAAGAGCTGAAGACGACACGACGTAACATGCAAATTATCTTCCAAGACCCGTATGCCTCGCTTGACCCACGCATGCCGGTGGGCGAATCGATCGTGGAGGGTTTGAAAATCCATAATATCGGCACACCGCGCGAGCGCTTTGAGACGGCGATTGAGATGCTGCGCAAAGTGGGTATGGAAGATTACCACGCCCGCCGTTACCCGCACGAATTCTCCGGCGGTCAACGCCAGCGCATCGGCATTGCGCGCGCCCTGGCGCTGCGCCCGAAGTTCATCGTGGCGGACGAGCCGGTCTCGGCGCTGGATGTATCCATCCAGTCGCAGGTGTTGAATATTTTAAAGGACCTGCAACGCGAATTTGGCCTGACTTATCTGTTCATTGCCCACAACCTGAGCGTGGTTGAGCACATCTCAGACCGCGTGGCGGTGATGTACCTGGGAAAGATGGTCGAGATGGCGGCGCGGGATGAACTGTTCCGCAACCCGTTACATCCCTATACCCAGGCGCTGATGTCGGCGATCCCCATTCCTGACCCCACTTTGAAGCGCGAGCGGATCATCCTGGAAGGGGATGTGCCCAGCCCGCTGAATCCGCCAGGCGGCTGTCGCTTCCACCCCCGCTGCCCGGTGGCTATGGAAGTTTGTGGGCAGGAGGAGCCTCCTTTCCGTGAGGTCAGCTCGGATCACTGGGTGGCCTGCTGGCGCATTGAGTAAACACAGGTTTGGGTGTCTTGGATGGTGGTAGAATCCAAGGCACCCAAATTTATTTAAGAGATGGCGACGCGTAGAGTACTGATCGTTGACGATTCGTTGGATGTCCGGCGAATGCTGGGAGCCAGCTTGAGGATGCTGGGGCCGGAATTCGACGTGCTGGAGGTGCCTTCGGCAGAGGAGGCGCTGTTGATTGGCTCGCGCCTGCCATTCGATTTGATGGTCGCGGATGTGCGCTTGCCAGGGATGTCGGGGTTGGACATGCTGGCGCGAATAAGGAAGCGCAGTCCAAACTTGAAAGTAATCCTGGTGACAGGGGCGATTGATTCAAAAACGCGCCGCCAAGTGGCAGAAGCCGGAGCCGATGCTTTCTTCTACAAGCCGGTGGAGATGGCTGATTTCCTGGATACCGTTGAGAGGCTGCTGGGATTGGTGAAGGATGGTTTCCCTCTTCCCCCAGTGGCTGATGAGCCGATTGCCCAGTCTGCAAAACAAATGCCTGGTGGGCAGGTGGAAGCAGTGCAAGAGAAACCACCGCTTACGCTGGCTGATCACCTGTCGAGGCTACGCCAGGAACTGCGAGCTGTTTCTGCGCTGCTGGTCGATGACAGTGGGCATGTGTTGGCTGAGGCGGGTGAGCTGAAAGAAGTACACAGCGACCAGACGTTAATGACAGCAATCATGGCGACCTTGAGCGCCAGCTCGAAAATTTCACATGGGCTGGGGCTGGAGACACCGGATAATCTGATGTTCTTCGCTGGCGCCAAGCACCACCTGTGCCTGGCGCCAGTGGGGGCATGTGCTTTGCTGGTGATAGCGGAAGATGGCTTCAGGGATGCGCAACTTGCCGGCATACGCCAGGCGATCCATCAGGCGGCACGTGAGTTAGGGAAGATCCTGACGAGTATGGGCGTAGAAGTCGAACCAGCACATGAAACGCCACCGCCGCCTCCACCAGAGGTCGTGGAAGCGCCGCTGGATCCGCAGGTGCTGGCGGGCTTGGATAAGCTTTTCTCAGGCAGCGTTACCGTCAAGGAGCAGGATGTGGACGCGTTTTGGGATGCGCTTGCTGAGCAGAGTGAATTGGACGGATCAGAGAACGCAGATGCGCTGACCTATGATCAGGCGCGCCGATTAGGAATCGCGCCGGAGGATGAAGGATAATCAGAGTTGGGAAAGCGTTGATTCCAATCACTAAAACCTGTCTCGCTGCCCAAGTTTATGATAAAATACTGGACGCCCGGCTGACCGGGCGTCTCTATTGGGGCATGGTGCAATGGTAGCACAGCGGACTTTGGATCCGTATATTTTGGTTCGAATCCAGATGCCCCAGCTTACTCAAAGAGATGCGGGGTATCACAAAGGCTGTGGCTTTTGTGATACCCCGCATTGTTAATCAGGAGGATCTATGAACATCGCTTCGGTAATCCTGGCAGCCGGGCAGGGCACACGCATGAAATCGGCACTGCCGAAGGTTCTGCATCCGATCCTGGGCAAGCCGATGGCCTGGTATGGGTTGCAGGCTGCCAGGCAGATGACGGATTCGCCACCGGTGATGGTGGTGGGCTATGGCGCCAAGCAGGTATGCAGTGAATTTGGTGATGCGGCGCGCTACGTGATCCAGGAGCAACAATTGGGCACGGGACATGCGGTGATGCAGGCCGAATCGACGCTGCGCGGCCAGGCCGACCTGGTGCTGGTGACTTATGCGGATATGCCGCTGTTGACGGCGGACACCCTGAAGAAAATGATCGAGACGCAAAAGACACAGGGTGGTGCATTCACAATGCTGACCGTTGTACTGGATGACCCACACGGTTTCGGGCGAGTGGTGCGAGGGCCAGCCGGTAGCGTGCTGGAGATCGTCGAGGAGGCTCAGGCATCCCCAGAGCAGCTCAAAATCAAAGAGTTAAATGTTGGTGTCTATTGCTTCAAGGCGGAATGGTTGTGGAGTGCGCTGCCGCGCATTCCACTCTCACGCAAGGGGGAATATTACCTGACTGATCTGGCGGCAATTGCCGCAGCAGATGGGCTGGCGGTGCAGGCGATGACAATGGACGATCCGCTGGAGATGATCGGCATCAACACGCGGGTGCACCTGGCAGAGGCGACCAGCCTGATGCGTGAGCGGATCAACCGGCAGTGGATGTTGGAGGGGGTGACGATGATCGACCCGGCAGCGGTGTACATCGAGCCAGAGGTGACCATTGGCAAGGATACCGTGCTGTGGCCCGGCATTTACCTGCATGGCAAGACCAAGATTGGAGAAGGATGCGTCATCGGCCCGAATGCAATCATTCAGGACACCCAGATCGGGAACCGGTGTACGGTGCTGGCGTCAGTGCTGGAAAAGGCGTTGCTAGAAGACGAGGTCGAGATTGGCCCGTTTGGGCATCTGCGCAAGGGGGCGCACCTGGCGCAGGGTGTGCACATGGGCAATTTTGGCGAGGTGAAGAACTCTTACCTGGGTCCGGGTACTAAAATGGGACATTTCTCATACCTGGGAGACGCTACGATTGGAGAGGATGTCAACATCGGTGCGGGGACGATCACCTGCAATTACGATGGCGAGCACAAACATCCCACTCAAATTGGGACGGGTGCGTTCATCGGAAGTGATACTATGTTGGTAGCGCCAGTCAATGTGGGAGAAGGTGCCAGGACGGGCGCTGGAGCAGTGGTCACGAAGAACGTGGCGCCTAAGACGCTGGTAGTTGGTATGCCGGCGCGGGCGATCCGAAAGCTGGAGTAAGTATGGATGTCCGCTTGATCGTCCTGGTGGGATTGGTTCTGGCGCTGGCAATCGACTTGCTGGCGACGGCGGTGCGAGCGTCATTGCTGAATGCCAGCCTGGTGCGTCTGCTGGCAGCAAGGGATGAGAACACACAGCCGGTGAACCGGGTGTTGAATTTACTGAAAGCGCCGCACGTCTTGCAGGCGGCGCTGAATCTGACCCAGCTCCTGGCGCGATTTTGTGCTGCGGGGCTGATCTTATGGTTGGTATTTTCCTATCCGGGTACAGTCAAGGCGCATACCTGGCTGGGGGCGGGATACCTGCTGTTGGCGGCACTGGTGATTTTCTTGTTCGAATGGCTGATCGAGCTGCTCGTCTCGAAGCATGCGGAGACCTGGGCACTGCGGCTGGCGCCGTATGCGCGGGTTATGATTATAGTGCTCTCGCCATTCATGTTCGTGCCGCTGATTTTCACCCGCAAGCAGGACGAACAAGAAGCCGCCAGTACCGTTACCGAAGATGAGTTAAAGAGTATGGTGGATGCCAGCCATGAAGGGGGTGTACTGGAGCAGGACGAGCGGCAGATGATCTATTCGATCTTTGCGCTGGGAGACACGCTGGCGCGGGAGATCATGGTGCCGCGTATATATATCACTGCACTGGACGTGTCCATCACTCTGGCGGAGGCGGTGGGTGCGCTGCTGCAATCAGGACATTCGCGCGCGCCGGTATACGAAGATACGGTGGATAACATTATCGGTTTGCTGTATGCCAAAGACTTGTTGCAGGCTTGGAGCGAAGGAGGAGAGATTACCTCCCTGCGAGCATTGCTGCGACCGGCCTATTTTATCCCAGAAGCTAAGAAGGTGGACGTACTTTTGGAAGAAATGCAGGCGGAGCGCGTGCATATGGCGATTGTGGTGGATGAGTACGGTGGGATTGCCGGGCTGGTGACGATGGAGGACATTGTCGAGGAGATTGTCGGGGAGATCCAAGACGAATACGA
>JAFGBV010000069.1 GCA_016932955.1 Anaerolineales bacterium
CGCATCCCAGGTGAACTCCTGGTTGTCGCTGAAGTAGTAATAGGTGATCCCATTGGGGAACAGCGCCACCACGTTCCCGCTCACCCCCAGCATCTGCGGCACCCAGAACTCGCAGGCAAAGCCATCTGCCTGCGTGTAATGGTTGGCCCAAAAGGCATTGTTGTACATGCGCTGGCTGTCGATGCGCACCCCGCGGTCGCCCTCCGCCTGCTGCAAGGATGCTGCCAGCAAGCCGGGGTGGAGGATTTGCTCGCCGTTGATCTTCCCCGCCTCGTCGATCAGCAGCATACCGATCTTGGCAATATCGTCCGGGATCCACCACAACCCGTACCCCCCTTCAGCCTGCCCCTGCCAGTCCTCATCTGCGGTGCGCATGGTGGTGCGCGCGCCGGGGCCAATCCCCAGCGGCTGGTACACTTCCTCTACCACAAACCGGAAGATGTCTGCCTGCGCGCCTTCCATGGATTGCAGGTAATTATGCAAGGCGCGGGTCAGGATGAAGGTATCGCTGGTGCGGTACACCCAGCGCGTCCCCGGCATCGTCCCGTTCGGCCAGTCAAAAGCCATGGCGATGCGCTGTGCATAGGGTTGGGTGCTGAAAAACTCGCCCATTTTCGTTCCATCCTCATCCGTCATGTACCCCGCCGAGATAAAATTTCCGCTCGACATATCGATCACGTGGTTGAGGGTCACCCTCTCCCAATCGCCAGGGCTGGCTGCGGATTCGGGCACGTAATCCCGGATCAGCAGCTCACTCACCTCTGCGCCATACTTCTGCGCCAGGCGCATCAGCGCCACGCTGACGAAAGCCGACTTTGCCGTGGAGTAAGAGGTGGCGCGCATCGACTCACAGTAGGGGTAAATCCCAAAGCGTGTCTGGCACCCGCCAATGTAGTTCACCCCATTGACGACCACCCCGTACCAGGTCATGTGCTCGGGGGTCACGCCCTGCCCAAAGGCAGAAAGATCCACCCCGGGGTAGTCCTCCCTCAGCGCCTGGATCGGCTTGCTCGGCAGGCGGGCTGCCAGCTCGGCAGCAAAATCGGCCCGCACCTGCTCCGCCCCCGCCACCGCCTCCGCATGGTATTCGGCATCCAGCAGCCCCCACAGGTTGGCGCGGGTGTATGAAGTTGTCTCCTGCGTCACCTGGTACCACACCTTCGAGATGCTCTGATCATCGAACAGGAAGGTCAGCGTGCCGTTGAAGGTGGCATTTCCCCCTTTGACTACCAGTGCGAAGGGCAGCGAAGCGCGCGAGAATCCGCCGTCTCCCGCCTCCTGCCAGGCGCGTCCCGGCTCGAGGATCAGATTCCACACCGTATGCTCAGCGATGATCAGCCCCCGTCGCACCGGGATCAGGTAGCCCTCGCGCTGCACAAATTCGAAATCGAACTCTGGCAATGATGTGTACTCCGCCTCCAACTCGCCACGCAGCACCTGGAGCTGCCCGCCCTCATCTTCTCCCAGCAACTCCAGCCGCCCCTCGAAAACATGCTCAGGTGGTGCGGCGTCAGCGGGCATCGTCAGCGCCTGCTCATCTACCGGTGATTGTGCTTCGAAACCGTTGATCATCTCTTCGTAGGTGAGTAGCATACGCTCCACTTCCCGCGCGCTCGTGCCACCCTCGCTCGCAGGCGTCATCCGGCATCCCACCAGGAGCATCAAGCTGATGACGCAAAGGAGAACTACTTTCTTCATCACACCCTCCCACAGCAGCCCCTAAGGCTGCTCAACTACAGCATCCAGTTTGTTTGCTTCGAACATTCTCCCTGCCTTCGCCTCGCCGCCTGTTCCACCTTCGGCGCTCAGCCTGAGCCGCCGATCGCCCGCTGCAGCACTGGGATATCGTGGGCGAACAGGTATTGGGCAAACTCCAGATAATCAAACCCCACCACTGCCGGGATCAGCCCGGCAGACTGCATCCCGTGCTGCGCCAGCCCCCACATGCCGGTGAACAGCATCAGCATATATTTCATCCCGTCCAGGCGCCTCTGCTGCTGCGGAGTGACCTCGCCGAAGTAGCATTCCAGCATCACCGCTTCCAGCTCAGGCGGGATGGGTCCTTCGCTGTCGTGGGTGTAGACCACCGTCGCCAGATCGTAGTAAATATCGCCCCAGCCGGAAAATTCCCAGTCCAGGATCTTGATCGCCGGGCCTTGCTCGCTGTACAGGTAATTCACCGCCACCAGGTCATTGTGGCAAAAGCGCTGCCAGGCTGAGTGGTCGCCCTGCTGGGCGGTCTCCACCGCGCGCATCGTTTCGCTGAACGCCTCGAATCCAGCCGGGAAGGGCAATCCAAAGCCGCGTGCAGTCTCGATGTACGCCTCCACCCGCCGGAACGGCGAGAAGACCGCCCCGCTCGGCGGCATCTCATGCACGCGCTTCACCGTCTCGGTCAGCAGGCGGATGTTCTGCGGCGTGCGGCATTCCCCCGGCTCCCAGTGCCGCCCCTCGATCCAGCGCGTCACCAGGTGTCCCTCCGGCAGCAAGAAGGCATAGACCTGCGGGCCAAGGCCGCGTTCCGCCGCCGCCTTCAGCGCCTTCGCCTCCTGCTGGCGGTTGATCCCCAGGCGCTGCGTGTTTTCCCCGCTCACCCGCAGCACGAAATCCTCCCCATCCAGCGAGATGCGGTAGTTGGTGTTGGTCAGCCCGGCGATGCGCTCGATCCGCAGGCTCTCCGCCCCAGCCCAGCCAGGAATACGCATCAGGATCGGCTCCAGCGCAGCCGCGTATTCATTCCTTGAATTAATCTTCACGATTCCTTTACTCACTCAGGCGGGGTGAAGTTCATTTCTTCGCGCGCAAATAACACACCATAATAGTAGCAGGATTTTCGCAATAGAGAAGGTTCTTTCCACAGCAAAAAGTGTTTGTAACATCGGTGGTGGGTTTTGACACAAAAAGGTAGGCTTTGATTATGATGTAGTTGCTAAACCAACATCAAAACAGAGCCTACCATGTCAATTGTCACGCTACGCCTACCAGATGTCAAGCGGAAAACAGGAACTCGTCCGGGGCAATGCCCCTATTGCCAGGGGGAGACC
>JAFGBV010000070.1 GCA_016932955.1 Anaerolineales bacterium
ATGTCTATGGGAGCACAAATATTTCGTTATGGAAAGGAGGTGCGGCTGCCTCCACTCGCTTCCGCGAGCGGTCTCTGCCGCTATGAATTATGAAAAAGGTCATCCTTAAAACCAGGCGACCCTGGAACTGGAAGGTTTTCTTGGTGCTGGCAGGGTGGATCATCCCGGCTGGGTTTGCAATTGTGCCCTTTGCCTTTCATCAACTGAATGCTTACAGTGAAACAGGAACTAATGCAGTTGGGTGGCAAGCTTTGATGGGCGATGCGTTGATAAACGGTTTGATAACCGTTGTCTTGGGTGGAATAGGGCTTGCCATTGCCAACCGCATCGGGCTGGGCATGCCTTTTGTGGAAGGATGGGCAAGACGTAAACCTGTTCCCTATAGCCTTCGCAGTGTGCTGTCGATTGGCTGGATCGCAGGTGTTGGCGTTGCACTTGCGGTTCTAATTTTTGAAAGTTTGGTCTTTGCCTTTCCCATGTTAGCTTTGTTTGAGGAAATAGGCTATACGGTTCCTGAGGGAGCCGTAACGCCTCCGTTGTACGGATTCCTGGCTGCTTTTTCGGCAAGCATTACTGAGGAAACGACCTTCCGCTTATTCGCCCTATCACTGTTGGCCTGGCTGGGTGGATTGCTATTACAAGGTTCTGACGGACGCCCCAGACTTGCAGTTCTTTGGATCGCTAATCTTCTTTGTACTCTGGCATTTGGCGCGATGCATCTGCCAGCTGCCAGATCACTGGGTTGGCCAATCAACACCCTGATTGTCACCCGTACACTGGTTTTGAATGGGATAGGAGGGTTGGTGTTAGGCTGGCTGTTCTGGACCTTAGGGCTGGAAACTGCGATGCTAGCGCATTTCTTTGGGGACATCATCCGTTACGCACTTCTTCCTGTTGTAGCCTTACAAAACAGCGAGGTTGGCCGATACTTGGCACTTGCAAGTTTGGTAATTTTTGTCTTGCTGACTCTTGTGTGGGCCTGGTGGACATTGGTTAGGGAAAGACGCAGACATCGCCATCAAATAGAGACTGTGCCCGATCACTCACCACCAGCGTCTGTTGCTCAAGTAAAAGGTAGCATAGCAGACCTTGCGATCTGCACCCGCAACCTGACCAAAGAATTTGAAACAGTGCGGGCGCTGGATAACCTGACACTGGAAATTCCCCCTGGGATCATCTTCGGGTTTTTAGGACCCAATGGTGCAGGTAAGACGACCACGATTTGTTTGCTCTTGGGATTGCTTCAGCCAACTTCGGGTTCTGTCAAGATAGTGGGATATGATAGTCAGACCCAGGCGGACCAAATTCGAGCGAATACCGGGGCGCTGCTGGAACATACCGGAATCTATGAGCAAATGAGCGCCGAGGATAATCTCGAATTCTATGGCAGGGCTTTCCGGATACCCCCAATAGAGCGCAAAGAACGCATCCATGCCCTGCTCACAGACATGGATTTGTGGGATCGTCGTGGAGATCGGGCAGGAAGTTGGAGCCGAGGGATGAAACAGAAGCTGGCCTTGGCCCGTGTAATGCTGCACAAACCGCGCTTGGTGCTGTTGGATGAGCCTACAACCGGACTCGATGTTCGATCAGCAGTGGCTATTCGTGAATATCTACGAAAGCTGGCTACAAACGAGGATGTCACGATCTTCCTTACATCACATAACATGGAAGAGGTAGAGAAGCTTTGCGATCGGATTGCTGTGATCAACGGCGGGCAGCTGGTTGCACAGGGAACACCAGAGGAATTGAAAGCCCGCGCCGGCAGTTTTCGAATTGAGGTCACAGGACGCGGATTTGACTCTCGGGCCCTCGAAATTATCAGGAACCGCCCCGAAATTACCGGCCTGGCATCACATAACAGTCATTTGACCATCGATCTGGCAGTAGACATTGATTTGTCTGAAATTGTCAGCTTGCTGGTAGGTTCTGGGGCGCAAATTGAGGAAGTCAGGCGAGTCAAAGCCAGCCTGGAAGAGATTTTCCTGACATTGACAGGAGGAGATGATGATTGAAGATACCCTGACAGTTTTATGGAAGGAATCGAAAGGACTACTGCGTTATAACAGCAAGCGCGGGCGATCACTGCTGATTTTGATAACACCAATTGCCATCTTCGGGGTTATCTTCCCAATCCAATTCCGGCAGGAATGGCTGACATCTTATTGGTCATTGGGAGTGGCAGTGTTCACCCCTTTGATGCTGATCGCTACAACGGTCGCCGAATCCTTTGCGGGAGAACGAGAGCGGCACACCCTGGAAACCTTGCTGGCCAGTCGTCTGCCCGACCAGGCCATTTTATTGGGAAAGCTGTTTGCCTCCATGCTGTTTGGTTGGGGGATGACAGTGCTCTTGCTGCTGATCAGCCTGACGGTCGCAAATGGGCTTGAGTGGCATGACAGTTTTCAGATTTATGCCCCTGAGATTTTGTGGATGGATTTTGCTGCCAGTTTGCTAATCTCAGGTTTGGTGGCCAATCTCGGTATACTGATCTCATTGCGCTCTTCTACGGTGCAGAGCGCAGCCCAATCGATCATGCTGGCACTCTTCATGCCTTTGCTGCTGCTTCAGGCGGTTGTGTTCTTGCTGCCCTCTTTTATCCCTGTGGATCTGATCAAGGCAAGGCTTGAACAGGTGGATTTTGAAGCGATTGTGATCACCATTTTGCTGGCATTAATGGTAGTGAACATTGGATTGTTTCTGGGGGCAAGGGTGCGTTTCAAGCGTGCATCGTTAATCCATTAAATTCGGAGGTTTGTGAGATGGGTAAAGTTGCTTTTCCAACCTGAGAGAGGGTTTGGAATCGCCATCATGACAAATTCCTGGAGCGGTGATGCCATCATCTGGGAGTTGATCTTCCGGATCTTTTATCTCTACAACATCCTGCCTACTAGTGACCGGAAAAATAGGAACGACTGAGGTTTACCAGGAGAGTGTGGGTCGCAGCAGGTACTTGTCGGTGTAAATCACAGAACAAGTGTACTGGTTTTTTTTGGCTGTCAATATTCTTGAAAAGTTTGAAAGGAGCTGCACAGCTTTCGCTGTCGCCTGAAGACAACAGTCAAAACTGCCACAGGCAGCTTCAGCCCTCAGCGATGGAGTCATTTTTAAAAATAATTCGGTCATCCATAGTTTCATCTGGTTTCTGGTAAAATCAATATCGTACGAGGTAATAAAGTGAACCGGCAAGAAGCAATTCACATCATTCAATTGAATAGAAATGAACTGGTAGAGGAATATGGAGTGCGGTCTCTGGCTTTATTTGGGTCTGTCGCCAGGAATGAAGCCAAACCGTCGAGTGATATTGATATCCTGGTAGAATTCAACCGTCCGGTTGGATTATTCGGTTTGTTTGCCCTCCAAGATCGTCTTGAAGAATTATTGGGATGTCCGGTGGATTTAGGAACCCCAGATAGCCTTAAACCACGCTTACGTCCCAAGGTTTTATCAGAGTTAGTCTATGTCCCCTAGAGATTGGAAAGCACGAATCCGAGATATCCTCGATGCAATCAGCGAAATCCTGCTCTTCGTAGGCAGTGTTGACTTTGATACATTTCGTCATGACATGAAGACGATACGGGCAGTTGAGCTTAACTTCATTATCATTGGTGAAGCGGCTAATGCAATTCCAGAGGAGATACAGGAGCTGCATCCTGATGTACCGTGGTACTTCATGCGCGCGATGCGAAATCGATTGGTGCATGTTTACTTCGAAGTTGATCCAAAGTTGGTCTGGGATACTGTTAAGAACGATCTTCCTGCCCTTAAATCCTCTTTGGAAGCTTTGATTGGCTGACTTTGGATTTTCGAACTGCATGGGTAGAGTGTCTCGATCTTGCCTCTTCGCCATCCAGAGACTACCTGCTTTCCCTGGGGAATCAGGTAAAGCTCCTTCTGTCACGATCTCCAGGCGACCGGCCAAGGGTCGGACATCACCGGCCACGTATATAGCGGGTGAGATTGCGCAGGAAATCAAGATTGTCTCGGTCACTCTGCCTGGGGTTGTACAAGTCGAGCGACCCAAGATCAGACAGAGCCAGGACCTGTCCTCCCGCCGCCCCGTAATCCAGCAGGCCAACCGCTGCCTGTCCCTGCGCTTCCGCCAGTACTTCGCCCCTTTGCAAGGTGAGGGGCAGGCCATTGTTAGCCCTCATGACCAGGTCAAATAGGTCCTCTGTGATGGGATGGGCGCTTGCTACAAGAGCGCGGATAGTGCGGAAGGGCGCACCTCCATAGTTGATGCCAAAGGGCGCAGCCAGCGCATTGGCGTCTTCCCAATCTTCGTTAGCCTCAGCAACCTGACCAAGGAACAGGCGATTGGCGCTATTGGTCAGGATCAGGAAACCTCCTTGTTCCACATAGTTCACAAGTAGCTCAATCTCATCCGGGCGCCACTGCTCATCGTACAGGTTCACATCGCCATCGACAGAGGGGTAATCGATCACGGGCAAGACCACCACCAGACCAGCATCTGCCAGATCGGCAGAACTGAGCGATTGCCCATACGGGATCACATCTACGTCAAAGCCCTCCCAGGCTAAAGCACGATCCAGATGGCTGAGCAGAGCGGGGCTCATGTGCAGCACTTCAGTATGCGTGGCGATGAACAGCGCCCGGCGCTCCGGCTCGGGGGTGACATGTAGGTCGGGGGCATCCAGGGGCGTTTCCAGAGCAGCGATGAGCGCCATGGATGCGCTCAGCTCCATCACTCCGCCCTGGTCCTGCACGCCTTCCATCGTATC
>JAFGBV010000071.1 GCA_016932955.1 Anaerolineales bacterium
CCGTAGGTGGGGAAGCCCTCGCGCAGGATCAGCTCGTTGCAGGCGCGCTGGTAGAGCGACTCATCGTTCATGCACAGAAAGCCGCCGATGTTGACGATGGCGTCTTTCTTGGCGGACATGGTGCAGCCATCAGCAAGGGCAAAGGTCTCGCGGGCGATCTCGAGGGTGGATTTGCCGGCATAGCCGGGCTCGCGCAGCTTGATGAAATAGGCGTTCTCGGCAAAGCGGCAGGCGTCGATGAAGAAGGGAATGCCGAACTCGTGGTAGGTCTCGGAAACCTGGCGCAGGTTCGCCATCGAAACGGGCTGCCCGCCCCCGGCGTTGTTGGTGATGGTGATCATGCCGAAGGGGATGTTCTGGGGGCCGGTCTCCTGGATGAAGGCGCGCAGCTTGTCGATATCCATATCGCCTTTGAAGGGGAGGCGCGCGGTGGGATCGGCAGCGATATCGCCCACCAGGTTCACCGGGCGCCCTTCGCGGGCGCGGATGTTGGCGTAGGTGGTGTCGAAGTGCATGTTGGAGGGCACAGACTGCCCCTCGCCAAGCAAGAGGGCGCAGAGGATATTTTCGGCGGCGCGCCCCTGGTGGGTGGGGACGAAGTAGCGGAAGCCGAAGATGGACTGGATCGCCTCTTGCAGGCGGAAGAAGGAGCGCGCCCCGGCGTAGGATTCGTCGCCCTGCAGGATGGCGGCCCACTGGTAGTGGCTCATCGCCCCCGTGCCGGAGTCGGTGAGCAGGTCGATGAAAACGTCTTCGGCGCGCAGGCCAAACACGTTGTAGCCGGCGGCTTTGAGCGCCGCCTCGCGGGCGGGGGGATCGATCAGCCGGATCGGCTCGATCATTTTGATGCGGAATGGCTCGGGTGGGTAATTGGGCATAGACTCTCTCCTGGTATGCCCTGAGTTTAACATTAATTGTGGGATTGGGCAAATGGAGGGGGAGGGGGGCCGCCCACGAAGCGTGCACGAAATAGGCGAATTGGGCGACGAGGTGGGCCGCGGCGACAAAGAATGTTGTGGTGGATCGAGGCCCATGACCCCCCTAAAAAGAGGAACGACTGAAACGACGAGGAACGACTAGGGGAGCGGGGGCAGGGTTATCAAGCGAGGGAGGGGAGGGGGGTGAAAGGCATGGGGGATCCTTTTGGCAGATGAGCTTATTATAGCACAAATGTTCTGGTTTAGGTAGTTTTTTTAGAACTCCGCACTTGATTAATCACGTTTACGGGTGTATGCTAACACCGGGATCAAATCACATGGATCGAAATGAAAAAGCCTTATTTCATATCAACAAAGAAGGCCTGGGGGTGGAGATCGGCCCTTGCCAAAGTCCCATTGCGCCTAAAAGGGATGGCTATCAGGTGGATGTGATCGACCATATGAGCCGTGAGGAGCTGCTGGCGAAGTACAAGGATCATCACCTGGCGAACCTGGAGAACATTGAGGATGTGGATTTTGTCTGCCATGGGGAAAGCTACGCCGAGCTGACGGGGAGAAGCAAGTATTACGATTGGGTGATTGCTGCGCACGTGATCGAGCACATGCCTGACATCGTGGGGTTCATCCGTAATTGCGATGCTATCTTGAAAGAGGATGGGGTGCTTTCGCTGATCATTCCAGATAAACGTTACTGCTTCGATCATTTCCAGCCGATCTCGTCGATCTCGAAAGCGATCGATGCCTATTACCAGGGTTATAAGGTGCACACGCCGGGGGCGGTGGCAGAGCATTTTCTGAACATTGTTTCAAAAGGGGGCATCACTTCTTGGGATGCGCTCAGGATGGGGGAATATGAATTTGTCCACCCATTGGAGCTCTCGCAGAAGCTGATGGATCACGTGGTGCGCACCAATGAATACCTGGATGTGCACGCCTGGTATTTCACCCCGGGCTCTTTCCGGCTGATGATGCATGATCTCCATTACTATGGCTTGATCCCGCTGCGGGAGGTGGGGTTTTTCCCCACTGCAGGGACTGAGTTTTGGGTTGCGTTGGGCCGGCAGGGGCAGGGGATGGGTTGTTCGCGCATGGAGGCGATGAAGATGATTGATCGGGAGCTGGAAGAGGGTATGCAAGAGCCACGGCCTCCCGTTGAGCCGCCGCCCCCCAGCCTTAGCAGGCGCATTGCCCGGCGGCTGAAGAGGATGCTTTCGCCGGTGGCGCGCTGAAGGGGGAAAAATTATGGCGGCCCCGCCCCGCACCCTGTCATTGCGAAGGAGCAGCGACGTTCTTTGTCGCCAGCGACTGAAGCAATCTAGCCAGCAGCCTGCCCTGAGCCATGCTGCAAGCCTTGCCCCGAGGAACAAGGGGGCAGCGAAGGGCTTGGCGGGTTAGCTCGCGCTACTCGCCGCGGGTTTGTACGTCAGCCAGAAGATTGTATCCAGCAGCCATTTGCGGAAGGACTCGTTGTCGCTGAACTGCTTGAACAGCTCGGTATGGTCGGTGATCAGGTTCATCATCACGCGCTGCAAGGCGCGGTCGTGCTCGATGCGGGCGGTCTCCTCATCGGCGTGCAGGCAGGCGTTCTGATAGGCGGTATCCGCGGCGACCATAGCGGGCAGCTCCTCGCTGATCACCTTGCTGATCTTGTCCCTGTCGCGCCATTCGACATGGCCCCATTGGTCGTTGAAGGCTTTAAGGATGTTGCTCAGCGTGTCTAGCTCCGGCTCGGCCAGCTTGCCGCCGCCCGTTGCGGGTACCGGCTTGATCTCGCCACCATCGTCGGGTAGGGCAATTTTCATGGTGGCCTGCACCTCGGCGCGGTAGGAGTCCATGTCGATGGCCTCGAGGATGCCCTTGGCCAGGTCTTGCTCCACCGGCGCGGGAAGCTTGGGGATCAGGCAGTTGAGGAAGATGGAGAGCTTTTCCCAAGCAGCCAGGGAGTAGGGCAGCACGGTGGCGAGGAAGTTGTAGGTGCGCACGAAGGTCTTGGCTTTACCCTTGAAATCCACCTGGCCGTCTTCGTCCAGTTGATCGCGGTACTCGGCCACGCAGGCATCCAGAATGGGGTCGAGCTGGGCGCGGTCTGCGCCGCCGAGATAGCGCTCCACCAGATCCTCCACCTGCGCTTCGCTGTAAACCTGGTAATTGTCCAGGTCGGCTTTCAGGTCATGAAGCCTGTTGGGGTCGGTTTCGGCGCTGAGGATGGTGGTGCGGTAATAGGGCGCAAAGGCCTGCTGGATGGCATCGGCGTTGTTGACGAAATCGAGCACGAAGGTGTCGTGCTTTTGGGGGTGGGCGCGGTTCAGGCGCGAAAGGGTTTGCACGGCCTTGATATCGGTGAGGAGCTTGTCCACATACATGGTGTGCAGCAGCGGCTCGTCGTAGCCGGTTTGGAATTTCTCGGCCACCACCAGGAAGCGGTAGGGGTCTTCCTGGAATTTATCGGGGATGTGGCTGCTGGGGAAGCCGTTGATGGAGGCCTCGGACAACTTATGACCGTGGTACTCGTGCTCGCCCGAGAAGGCGACGATGGCCTGGTAGGGGCTGCCGCGCTTTTTGAGGTAATCGCGGATGGCGTAGAAGTACTGGATAGCCAGGGCAATGCCGCCGGTGACGACCATGGCGCGCGCCTGCCCGCCGATCTTCTGCCGGGCGAGCACGTGATCGTGGAAATGATCGACCATGATCTCGGCTTTCTTCTCCACGGCGTATTCGTGGCGCTCGATGTAGCGGCGCAGTTTCTTCTGCGCTTTTTTGGTGTCGTACAGCGGATCGTCCTCGATGCGCTTGATCAACTGATAATAACTGTTGACCGGGGTGTAGTTTTGCAGCACATCCAGGATGAAGCCCTCCTGGATGGCCTGCTTCATGGTGTAGGAGTGGAAGGGACGGTGCTTCACCTGCTCGCCCTGGGGGCAGGGAACGCCGAAGATTTCCAGGGTGCGGTTCTTGGGCGTGGCGGTGAAGGCAAAGTAGGAGGCGTTGGGCAGCAGCTTGCGGCTCTCCATGATGCGGTTGATGATGTCTTCCGTGTTTTCGTCATCTTCTTCGCTCAGCTCGGAGAGAGCGATGTTCATTTTAGCCGACACGCGCCCGCCCTGGCTGGAGTGCGCTTCATCGATAAGGATGGCAAACTTGCGCCCGCGGTGCTCGTCGCCGATCTCATCCAGGATGAAGGGAAATTTCTGCACGGTGGTGATGATGATCTTCTTGCCCGATTCGAGGAACTGGCGCAGGTCGCCGCTGTGCTCAGCATGGCCAACGACGGCAGACACCTGGGCAAACTGCTTGATCGTGTCGCGGATCTGGCGGTCCAGCACCTTGCGGTCGGTGACCACCACGATCGAATCGAAGGTGGGCTTCCCGGCTTTGCGCAGGTCGATGAGCTGGTGGGCCAGCCAGGCGATGGAGTTGCTCTTGCCGCTGCCGGCAGAGTGCTGGATGAGGTAGCGCTTCCCGGCGCCGTGCTGGGCGGCATCTGCCAGCAGTTTACGCACCACGTCCAACTGGTGGTAGCGGGGGAAGATCTGCTTCTTGCGCTTCCTGCCGGTGCGCGGGTCTTTCTCCTCCACCACCTGGGCGTAGTTTTCGATGATCTCGGTGAGGCCCTGGCGGGTGAGGGTTTCTTTCCACAGGTAAGCGGTCATCAGCCCGGCGGGATTGGGCGGGTTACCGGCGCCGTCATTGCAGCCTTTGTTGAAAGGCAGGAACCAGGAGGTTTTGCCGGTGAGGTGGGTGCACATCCAGACCTGCTGATCATCCACGGCAAAGTGGACGATGCAGCGCCCAAACTGGAAGAGCAGCTCTTTGGGGTCGCGGTCTTTGCGGTACTGCTGGATGGCGTCGTCGTAGGTCTGCTTGGTGAGGCTGTTCTTCAGCTCGAAGGTGATCACGGGCAGGCCGTTGATGAACAGGCACAGGTCGAGGGCCAGCCTGGTCTCATCGACGCTGTAGCGCAACTGGCGGGTGACGCTGAACAGGTTGGCGTCGTAACGCTTTTGGGCGGCCTGGTTGCCGGGCGTGGGTGCGCCGTAGAACAGCGCCACCGCCACGGCCTTGTGCTGCACGCCCTTGCGCAGCACATCGATCACGCCGCGCTTGGCAACCTCGCCCTGCAGGCGGGCGAGGAACTCACGGCGGCGGGGGCCGTCTTCACCCAGCCCCAGGCTGGCAAAGGCGCTGGGCTGGGTCTCCTGGAGGAAAGAGAGCAGCTTGAGCAGGTCGACGGCGTGGGCGCGGTCGTAATCCCTGGGATCGCCGGGGAGATAGCCCCTGCCCGCGCCCAGGGCGGGGAGAGGCTGCTCGGCGGTGCCGGGGACGGGCAGGCGGGCGGGCTGCCCGGTGAGGGCGGCGACGATGAGGCTTTCCAGGCCTTTTTCACTCGTATCCGTTGTCTTCATCGCTTGCCTCCTCGGCCTCTTCCATCTCATCCTCCTCATCCAGACCGGCTTCATCCAGGAGCGCATCCGGCTCCAGATCTTCCTGCCCCGGCAGGGCGGCGAGATCCACACCGCGCAGGTCTACCTTGCCGGTGACCACGTCGGCGATCAGGCGGGTGCGGTATTCGCGGATGAGATCGATTTCGTAATCTACACTTTCAATCGTTCTGTTTATAACTGCTAATTCCGATTCAAGTCGCGCAATGATTGCTTCTTGCTCTCTGATTGATGGAACAGGCAGAGAAATATTATAGAAGTCATCGGTATAAAGCCGCCAGAATCCTTGAACAATGCCTTTTGCTCGTTTTCGTAATTCAACCCGGCATGCAGGAGTGCGCAAAACCGCTTCAAAGTATTTAGGGCAAATCTGGTGGATGGGGCGAAAAATTGTATAATCTGGGCTGACCAATCCTTGTTGTAGAGCAAGAGCAAATACACCTAAATGTGCCTTTAGACGATTAAGAACAAGATCATCTTTTTCGCAAATTTTCGCGCCAATATATGATTCTGATAATAAGCGGCGTTCTTCAATATCAGAACTAGGAATGAGCCCCTTTTTCTGACTCATTGACAAATGAGTTTCTTGTCCTGTAGATGAGCGTTTATCTACTTCCCTAAACACAAATTTTGATCTTAATATTTCCCAATGCTCCGGGATATCCCCCAGCCACTCGACGCCGGAGGGCTTGAGACGCACGTGGGGGTCCAGACCGCGGGTGACGGCTTGCTGGATGATGGCTTGCTTCTGCTCGTCCAGCAGCTCGATCTGTCGGCGCTTGGCGCGGATGTAGATGTTGATTTTGCTGACGATATTATGCAAGTATTTGCCGATTAGTATTTGTTCTTCAATCGGTGGCATGGGCAGCAAAGACCGACTCAAGCGCTCATGATCAATGTTCTGCCCTTCGCGGATACCAGTAATATACAAGGTGAGACTATCTATAAACCCGAAAGATTTGAACAAAAATTGATAATACTCTCTCCGTGCAAATTCAGGGGGTTTTAGGATTGTATACGCGGGGCTGATAATACCGCGATAGTGAGCATATTCGATGCCTCCCTGGAAAGAACGCAAGCTAATAACATAGTCTCCTTCATGCACTAATTTAAGTAGATGTAGATCCTTTTGGGCAATGACGGTGCGATTTTCATATTGATCTTTTGGTACAACCCCCTTGGTTTGCGTTGCAGCAAGCAGCGGTTCGTCTGGAAACCCCTTTTCTACTCGCTCGCTGAATATGCTCTTAAACCGCCGCAATTCCCAGTGGCAAGGAATTTGTCCCAACCAAGGCACGCCGGAATCTTTATATTCGGGGTAAGGCTTTAGATCAGGCGTCATTCACTATCCCCATTACCCATCTGCTTTTCAAAAGCCTGGCGCACCAGGCCCATGATATAGGGGAGTTCATCAAGCCTGCTCAACCCCACTTCCACATCTCCATTACCCCATCTTCCCAATCCGGCAACATCCCTGCACAAGCCTTTCGGATCATTGATCTCGTGGAAGGCCATGTTCAAGGTCAGGCGCAATCGCTTCGCTTGCGGATCTACATCTACAAAATTGGTCTCTGCTTTATAAGCCACATATAGCTTGAGAAATTCTTCTGTCACGACGGGGTCCAACGCCAGCACCTCTTTGCGGAAGGCTTCAAACAGCGGGCGCAAGGGGCTGGTGGGCGAAAGATGGGTGTGATCCTCAATGGTGTAGCCTTGCTCTCTCTCTTCTCTTTCGGTGTAAACTGCCAGGGTCTCTGCGGAGAGCGACGGCGCGGCCCAAACCTTCACCGCCAGGCCCGCCAACCGATCTGCGCGCTTCTGGATGGCGGCCTCATTCCAAACCTGCACACTGCCCAACCCCTCATTAAGCTTGAGCGGGCTGTTCTTGAAACCGCCTTCCATTTCACGCTTCTCCGCAAAGGGGCGGTCGCTGTACTCGCTGTTATACCCGGTCAGGGTCAGGTTCCCCAGGGTATGCAGCCAGGTTTTCTGAACCCGCTCCCAATCCTTGCCTAGGGCGGTGCGCCATTCATCGGACAGGTTTTCGTTTTGCGGCAGGATATGCTCAATGGTGTATTCGGTGACCGGCACCCGTTCTTTGCGGCCGAAGTTCTCCATGCGGCGCAGCCAATAACTGCGGCGGTTAAAGTTATACAGATCCCGCACCTTCAAATCGCGCTTGAATTCCTCATCGTCCGGAAAACGCCGGTAAGAGGTCATCTTGAGGAAATGCGCCTGTATGCTTTCTAAATAACGTTCTTTATTCAACCCTTTGCTAAAAGTTGCGAAGGTTTTGTTGAGCGAGTTGGTGGGAATGTTGCACACTGCGCGGCGAAATACGTATGATTCCACCAGGCGGATCGCCTGCAGGAAATCTTTTTTATCCAACACCCCATCCTGGTAGTCCTGGTACAGCTCCAGGAGGAATGGATAGGCTACGTCGACCTTAAACTCGCGCAGATCCTGAAATGCATCAGACAGATCTTTCCTAGGTTCTTTCCCCAAGACCATGTTGCAGTAATACCCGGCATAAGCATGAATATCAGCCACCAGAACATCCACACCCTGGTAAGCAATATCCGTCGAACGGGCATGGGTCTTGAAACTCTCGTACACCTGGTCGATATTGGGGATTTCACCGGTTTTTGATTTGATCGTCAGGTAATGGCGCATAAAGCGGTCGAAGTGGCTGCCATAGGCCTCTTGCCCAAACTCCACCTCCATCGGCCGCCAGTGATCCTGATACAGGGTAGTTTGGTGATCCGGATTAAGCCCCATCAAGATGAAGTTGCGGATCAAATCGGCCTGGCTCAACTCGCGCCCGGTGGAGTTCATGCTTTCAAAGATCAACTGGGGGTTATCCTCCGTGCGGTTGAGGGAGATATCTACGATCACCAGCTTTGCCAATCCCTTACAAAGAGGCTCCAGGTTATCTCCTAACGCTTCAATCTTCCTTACAAAGTATTCAAAATTCTCCTTGATCTTGAAAGAGTGCTCCTTGGGCAGCGGCTTTTGCTGTAACAATGCCAGCATACTGGATTTGTCCGTCTGGGTCAGCAACAGTTTAAAACCGCGCTCATCTTCTTCAAGTGCATTGAGCAAGTAATAATGGCGCAGCTTCTTAGCCGAAAAGCCGTCAACCGGCTCTGTGTTTTTTAGCCTTCGGGCGAGGGCTTCCAGGATCAATGAAATGGTGGTGAGGCGCTGTTGCCCATCGATCACCAGGAGAGGCGACTGGCTGGATACCTGATATAAACCTTTTTCAATATAGACGATCGAGCCGATAAAATGCGCCGAAACAGTGTCGTTGCTGCCTGTGCGCAAGATATCATTCCACAACTGGAGGCACTCGCGCTCCGACCAGCTATAGGTACGCTGGTAGATCGGGATCACGAATTGGGGCGACTTTTTGAGAAATTCAAGCAAATTGGCTTCGGTAGCTTTCATTACTGACCACCTCCCAGGATGGCATCCAACAGCCCCTCGGTCTCTTTCTCCAGGGCTTCGATATCCGCCCGAATTTCTTCCAGGCTGCGCAGGGGTTGGGGCTTGTAGAAGTAACGCGTGAAGGAAATCTCATAGCCGGTGCGGGTGGCGGCGGGGTTCACCCAGGCGTCGGGGGCATAGGGCAGCACCTCGCGCTGGATGAAGGCTTCGATGCCGCCCTCTTCCAGCAGGGGGATCTGCTCGCTGTCGCGCAGGTCGGGGTCGGGCTCGTACTCCACCAGCAGGGTCTTGCCCGCCTGGGTCACCTCGAAGATGCCGTGCAGCGGGTCGGCGAGGGTCTTGCCGGGCTTGTGAACTTTGCTGATCACCGGCTGGGCCTGCTCATCTTTGCTGGCCAGCACAGTTTGAATGAGCTTGAGGCGCTTCGAGGTAAGTTTGATGTCCTGGTATTGGGCCTGGCGCTCCAGGGCGGCCTGGAAACGGTTGTAATCGATGTGCGGGCCGGGGCCCAGCGAGACGGCAAGACCGTTGATCAATTCGGCGAGGGGCAGGTCGCTCTCGGCGCGGCAGGCCTGTCGGAAGGCCTTGCGGGCGGGCTCGCCCAGGTCCACGCGCAGGCGCAGGGGGCGCTCCACGGTCACTTTCCAGTAGCCCAGCGCCTGGTTAGGGAAGATCTTGGATTGCTCGCTTTGCTCCATGTGCAGGAAGACGTCACAGATGCGCTGGATATCCTCTTCGGAGAGCTCGCAGTTCTTCTTGCCCAGGTTCTTGCGCAGCGGCTTGTACCATTGGGTGGCGTCGATGAGCTGCACCTTGCCCTGGCGGTGGGCGGGCTTGCGGTTGGAAAGCACCCAGATGTAGGTGGCGATGCCGGTGTTGTAGAACATGTTCAGCGGCAGGGCGATGATGGCCTCCAGCCAGTCGTTCTCGATGATCCAGCGGCGGATATTGCTCTCGCCCTGCCCGGCGTCGCCGGTGAAGAGGGAGGAGCCGTTGTGCACCTCAGCAATGCGGCTGCCGAGGGGGGTGTCGTGCTTCATCTTGCTGAGCATATTCACCAGGAACATCAACTGGCCGTCGCTGGAGCGCGTCACCAGGCTGAATTCGGGGTCGTCGGCGTGGCTGATGGTGTAGCGCGGGTCGAGCAGGTCGGCCTTGCCGCCCATGCGCTCCAGGTCGGTCTTCCAGCTCTTGCCATAAGGCGGGTTGGAGAGCATGAAGTCGAAATGGCTGGAGGGGAAGCCGTCTTGCGAGAGGGTGGAGCCGTGCTTGAAGTTCTCGGCTTCTTCACCCTCGCCTTTGAGCAGCAGGTCGGCTTTGGTGATGGCAAAGGTCTCGGGGTTGATCTCCTGCCCGTAGAGGTGGATGGAAACCTGCTTGCCCTGCGCCCGGGCCATCTCCTGCAGGGTTTCTTCTGCCACGGTGAGCATGCCGCCGGTGCCGCAGGCGCCGTCATACACCAGGTAGGTGGTAGATTGGATCTGCTCCCGGATGGGCTGGAAGATCAGCTTAGCCATCAGGCGCACCACGTCGCGCGGGGTGAAGTGCTCACCGGCCTCCTCGTTATTCTCTTCGTTGAAGCGGCGGATCAGCTCTTCGAAGATGGTGCCCATGGCGTGGTTATCCAGGCCGGGGTAGCGCACCGAGCCATCGGCCATCAGCACGGGGTTGGGGCTGAGGTTGATGGTGGGGTCGAGGAACTTCTCGATCAGCGAGCTGAGAATATCAGCATCCACCAGGGTGGGGATCTGGTTGCGTAACTTGAATTTCTCCAGGATATCCTGCACGTTGGGTGAAAAGCCGTCCAGGTAGGCTTCGAAATCGGCCCGGAGCTGCTGCTGGCGGGCGCGGGATTTCAGGTCACGCAGGGTGAAGGGGGAGGTGTTGTAGAAGGCCTGCCCGGCAGCCTGGCGCAGGGGGGCATCCTGGTTGGTGATGCCCGCGCGATCCAGGCGTTTCTTCATCTCGAGCACGTCCTGCTTGGTGGGCTCCAGCACGGCATCCAGGCGGCGGATGACGGTCATGGGCAAGATCACATCGCGATATTTACCGCGCACGTAGATATCGCGCAGCACATCATCGGCAATGCCCCAGATGAAGTTGGCGATCCAGTTCAGTTGGCCATTTTCCATGATGATTCCTTTTGGTGGTTAGTACAACACGCCCGGCCTCTTGCGAAGACCGGGCGCCCCTGGTGTGATGGATTTGCTGATGCGTCCCTGATACGCTGAGGCCATGCAAGCCGTGCTTGCCCTTTACCTGGTTATTATACGGCAAAAAAGAGCATCATACAAAAAGACAGGCTAAGATTCTCCGCCACCCCCCGGCGACCAGATTGCTTCCCTGCGCTGCCCCCTCGTTCCTCGGGGCAAGGCTCGCAATGACCCCCCGTACGGGCGGGCGGCGTCCGCCCAAGCCGCCGCGTTGGGGCACGGCGGATCAATGATCGATCACCGTCATGTGACCCCTCCGCCGTGCCCCTACCCCATGCCCCCCTCCCGCCTCCCCGCCGCGTTGGGGCAGGGCGGGGCGATTGTGAGTGGGACGAATCTCCCCTATGGTGTATTTAAAAAACCCAGCCAGTCCATCAACTGTGTACTTGCCGGGGTTACCCTGACGGTTGATTCCACAGGGCGACGGTAATACTCCGGCGGTTCTGCTGATATTGTTGTACTTGCAATGATCGTTTGAGTATCAAGGTCCAGAATCTTTACTTCCCAATCGATGTGAATATACTTGACGGGATGCGGATCGCTAACATCGAACCCTCTCTTGTAATACGCCTGCCACTTTTCAGAAAGGGTTTCGCCGACTTCCACTTCATAAATATATACAACATACCTGAGGTTCTCTGTGCCAGCGGCGCGGAAAAGACCCGGTATGGCAGAGTTGGATCCCGCGATCTGTAATGTTGGACCGTATTCATTTACGACAACAACAGAATAGGGCAGGGCTATATCAGCCAGAGTTTGCGTTTTTAGATCAGAAACCTGCCATGTGCTGACCGAGGCGATGAGGTTTGAGGAATTCAGATAGTTTCGAATGATGGCGTTCGACTGGAGCGGCGACCATAAATACCAGAAGATTGTGACCAGCAGCAGCATGACTGACAACATCTCGGATAAAATTTCTTTTCCGCTTTTTTCTTCCATTTTCTTCTCTCGGTTCATCCCGATACCGATCAATATTACAGCGAATACCGGCAGGGTATAAATAAAAATCCTCAAAGGAAGATGCGTGCGAAATTGTTCGGGTCTGGCCAGGAAGAAATAAGCGGACAGAATCAATGAACTGAGCAATACCAGAACAGCCAACATAAGGCAAATTTGCCCAAACCGCTCGCGTTTCGCAGATTTCATTTTTACCTCCGTGTCACCAGAAAACACTCTTTTCATCCAAAAGTGTGCTTCAATAATGGTCATTTTCACACAAGTGATGCGTTCAGCGATAGCGATTAATGCTACCTGAATTTCCCGTCAACATTCCAATTCTCTGACCACGGCAACCCTCCTTACTTATTACCAGCGGCGGGGTGGTTCCCAGCCGCGGCGCGCGGTGGGGTGTGATGAGGGAATTATAGTATACCCCCCTTTTGTTCCCCCCCTACCTGCCCTCTGTAACGGCAAGTCCCAATGAGCGGGAGTTGAGCAGGGGAGTTTTGTGCTACACTTAAGGCGGGTTATAAGCCCGGGCAGGTTATAAACCTGCCCCTACGGATGGAGGAAGGGATTGCGTATGAGCAAAGCGAAGGTGGCGGTGGTTTATACGAAGCCGGAGACGGTGATCGAGGATTACCAGCGGCTGTTCGCGCTGGCAGGGGGGGCGGGGGCGCTGCAAGCGAACACGACGACGATCTTGAAGGATAATATCACCTGGCACTTCCCGATGCCGGGCGCCAACACGACGCCCTGGCAACTGGAAGGGACGATCCGGGCGCTGCGCCAGGCGGGGTTCGATGACCTGGTGTGCGTGCAGAACCAGACGGTGGTGACCAACGCGTTCAAGGGGGAAGACCTGAACGGCTATGTGCCGATCTTCAAGCATTACCAGGTGCCGGTGCGCTACAACTTCCGCAAGAGCGATATGACATGGCTGCCCTACACCCCGCAGGGGAAGATGCTGGCGCTGGATCACATCTACCCCGAGGGGATCCTAATCCCGGATTATTTCCTGGGCAAGAACATCGTGCACCTGCCGACGGTGAAAACGCACATGTACACGACGACGACGGGGGCGATGAAGAATGCCTTCGGCGGGCTGCTGAGCAAGCACCGCCACTACACGCACACGTGGATCCACGAGACGCTGGTGGACCTGCTGAGGATCCAGAAGGAGATCCATGCGGGGATCTTTGCGGTGATGGACGGGACGACGGCGGGGGATGGGGCGGGGCCGCGCATGGTGCGCCCGGTGGAGAAGAACATCCTGCTGGCCTCGGCAGACCAGGTGGCGATCGACGCGGTGGCGGCGAAGCTGATGGGCTTCGACCCGCTGCAGATCGGCTACATCCGCCTGGCGCACCAGCAGGGGCTGGGGGTGGGCGACCTGCGGGAGATCGAGCTGCTGGGAGATGCGCTGGGCGAGGAGAACTGGCATTTCAAGGTGGGCTATAACAGCCACAGTTTCCTGGCCTGGCTGGCGTGGTACGGGCCGACGAAGGCGCTGCAGAAGATCGTGCTGCGCACGCCGCTGGTGATCATCCCGACGCTGATCGGCGAGATCGAGCAGGATTACCTGTACTGGCCGTTGAAGTACCGCCAGATCGCCAGGCGCTGGCGCGAGGAGACGCGGTGGGGGGCGCTCTTCCAGCGCTACCAGGAGAAGGGATGTTTACTGGATTGAAGCGGGTCAACCCACGATTGGGATTACCTCTTTGGCCACGGCATCGCCCAGATGTTCTTTCGCCAGGCGCAAGTCATAAGCTACCTGCAGGTTGAGCCAGAAATCAGGCGAGGTGCCGATTGCGCGTGCGAGGCGTAAGGCAGTTTCAGCAGTGATCGCGCGCTTGCCCTGGATGATGGCATTGATCCGGTTGGGAGGCACACGCATGGACAGAGCAAGCTGGTGCTGGCTGACGCCCATTGGTATCAAGTAATCTTCCAGCAACACTTCCCCTGGATGAACGGGGGGGATTTTCTCGACCATAATTTGCTCCTGCTCATTACCGATGATAATCGACGATTTCCACATTCTCAGCATTGTTGCCGACCCACTTGAAACAGATCCGCCAGCGGTCGTTGATGCGGATACTATATTGGTCTGCACGATCTCCCTTGAGTTTCTCCAGCCGGTTACCGGGGAGGGCGCTCAAGTCGCTCAGGGTTATCGCGGCGTTCAAGGAAAGCAAGCGACGATAGGCGACTTTTTGGATCTCGCCAGGAAACCGCGATGAATACTCTGCGTGAAATATCTTCTCAGTTTCCTTGCTGTTGAATGTCCGGATCATCGTGGTTTTGATGGCATACGCTGCGTTGGTATTGGGATTATATTACGTTGCGCGTATGACGTCAAGCGTAAAATGCGCAACGGCGCGGGGCTTTGACGCTCTCCCGGTTTGGGGCGAGGGAATGGTAGAATACAGCAGGATTCATTGGTGAGTTTTGTTTGAGGAGCTGCCCAATGCCGATCGAACCTTTTGCGCTGGAACGCTATTTTGCCCGCTACGAATTCAAGGTGCAGTATTTGCTGAGCGCCTCGGACTGCGAGGGCTTGTCGTTGGACGAGCTGCTGCAAATGGCTGCGCCGGAAAGCCGCCGGCTGTGGGAGGAGCTGCGCCTGGGCTATACTGAGTCGGCGGGGCACCCGCAACTGCGCGCCGAGGTGGCGAACCTGTATTGGAAGATGCCGGCGGAGAATGTGATCATTGCCGCGCCGGAGGAGGCGATCTTCATCCTGATGCAGACGCTGCTCAACCCCGGCGACCACGTGGTGGCGATTGCCCCGGCTTACCAGTCATTGCACGAGATTGCCCGTTCGATGGGCTGCGAGGTGACGCCCTGGAGGCTGCGGGTGGGGGAGCAGGGCTGGGAGCTGGATCTGAAGCAGCTGGAGCAGAGCCTGACGGAGCGCACGCGCCTGGTGGTGGTCAATTTCCCCCACAACCCCACCGGCTACCTGCCTACGCCGGCTGAGTTTGGGGCGCTGGTGGAGCTGGCGGCGGAGCACGAGCTGTACCTGTTCTGCGATGAGATGTACCGCCTGCTGGAATATGATGCGGCGGACCGACTACCCTCGATCTGCGAGGTGTACGAGCGCGGCATTGCGCTTTCGGGCCTCTCTAAATCCTTTGCTTTGCCCGGGCTGCGCATTGGCTGGCTGGCGACGCAGGAGGCGGCGTGGGTGGAGCGCTGGCTGACCTACAAGGATTACACTACCATCTGCAGCAGCGCCCCGAGCGAGATCCTGGCGATCATCGCGCTGCAAAATGCGACGGCGATCGTCCAGCGCAACCAGCAGATCATCCGCTCCAACCTGGCCTTGGCGGATGCTTTCTTCAACGCTTATGGGGGGTATTTCGACTGGCTTAAGCCCCGGGCTGGCAGCGTGGCATTCCCGCGCTGGCTGGGCGAGCGGCCGGTGGAGCAGGTGTGCCAGGAGCTGGTGGAGCAGCGCGGCGTGATGCTCGTCCCTGGCAGTCTGTTTGGCTTTGCGGGCAGCCACTTCCGCCTGGGCCTGGGCAGGAAGAATTTCTGGGCCGCGCTGGAGCAATGGAGCCAGCACCTGGAGAAGGGTTTGCTTTAGGGTCATTGCAGGCGGCTGCCCCGCCCACAATGACCCTAAATGATGGCTTGCGGCTGCTTGCTCAGGGGTTGGCCTGGGCATCCAGGCAGCCCTGCGGGAAGGCGATGTTGAGCGGCTGGTTGACCTGGGTGAGGTCCATGAAGACTTCAATATGGACGATCTCCTCTGTGTTGACATCTCGGGTTTCGAGCACCAGGCGATAACGCACGATATACTGCCCATCCTGGGCCAGCCAGTAGTCGCCCTGGTTGGCGATGACATCCACCCCGGATTCTGCGCCTACACCACTGATCTGAAAACTGAAGTGGTTGGAGAGCACGCCATTCATGGATTCTGAGCCCACATAGGAGGGATCGTCGATGAGGGGCAAGATGTCCACCATCCCCCCCAGCAGGTCTTGGAGCTCTTTTTCCTGTGCGGTGTAGGATTCGAAGCTCCAGCCATCGACATCGCTACCGGAACACTGCTGGTTGCCAATGCTGTACAGGTAAGTTTCCGTCTGCTCGGGGGCCTCGCCGGGGACGGGGACGGTGATGAGATAGCGCGTCAGGCGGGCATCCAGGTCTTCCGATTTCTGCGTCTCGATGTGAATGATGTTCTGGTTGCTGACGGTGTTGGTGTAGGAGACGGATTCTACGATGAAGAGGTAGGAGTTGAGGCTGGCCAGGCCCTCCTGGACGCTGACGGGGTTGGAGGGGATCGAGGTGGGAGATGGCACGGCGGTGGGTTCTGCAGGCGGTGCAGTGCCGCTGTCGCCGCCAGAGTCTGGTGCAGTGGCCTGGGGTGCGTCAGCGGAGGAAGGCGCGGTGGTGGGGATCGATCCGCCAGCATCGGGGGCAGGCGGCGTGGTTAGATCGAGCGGCTCGGGGCTGCTGCCGGGGAGGGTGCAGGCGAGCATCAGGCTGATCAAAAGGGTGGTGAACAGGGCAAATTTACGCATGGGTAACCTCCAAATCTTTAGGCTTCATTTCGTAGTAGGTGGATTGGGCGAATGCGGTTGAGCCACAGCAGGGGGATCACCGTCCCCAGCAAGCTGATGACGAGCGCCAGGCTGAGTGTGGTGAGCGCGAGGGTGGCATCCAGGCGGGGATGAAAGCTCATCCCGACCACATCGGTGCGCAGGTAGGTAAAGATGGTCAGGGTGCCGGCAAGACCCAGCAAGGCGCCGGACAGCGCCAGCGCCAGCGCCTGGGCAAACAGGTAAACGGCGGCAGCAAAGGACGGAAAGCCCAGGCAGCGCAGGATGGTCAGCTGGCGACGGTGCAGCCAGGCAAGGCGCGCCAGGGTATTGCCCAGGGCAAAGACTGCGGCGACAGCCAGGGCGGTACTGACGACATCCATGGCATTGAGCAGGGGGGCAATCTGGTTTACTGTGATGTTGGCGCCCTGCCCGCGAGGGGCGATGCTCCAGCCGCCAGGCAGGCTATCGCCAGGCTGGAAGAGTCCCTGGTCTGGGATGATGAAAAGGGAGACATCGCTGCCCCAGCCCAGCAGGGCCTGCGCATCGGCCAGTGAGACCCAGGCTTCGTTATCGATGTAGGCGCCGGTATGGAAGATGCCGCAGATGAGGAACTTCCGTCCCCGGATGAGGATTTCTTGCCCGGGGGAGAGGTGGAGTTTTTCGGCCAGGCGGCGGCCGAGCATGACTGTGCGGGGGGCGTCTTCTGCCGCCAAGGCGCGCCCTTCGAGCAGCTCGAACTGGTTGACCTGCAGGTAGCGCTGGGGATCTACCCCGCGCAGCATGAGCATATCCCCCACAGAAGTGCCCACCATATCGTGAATCTCGGCGATTGTCCACGAGACGCCCATCTCGAGCAACTGTGTTTGGAGGGCAGCCGGGATGCGGCTGCCATACATCTCAGCCAGGGTGTTGCTCTCCTGCACGATCAGGTGAACATCGGGGAGGCTGGCATATTCGTGGTCCAGGGTTACGCGGTAACCACCAACGGTCAGGAAGAAGAGGATGGCCAGGCCGATGAGCGAGACCATTGCCAGGGCCAGTTTCCAGTGGGAGGCCAGGTTTTGCAAGCTAAAGCGGAGGAGGGTGAGCACGGGGGGCCTCTATCAATCTCGCAGCAGGGCTGCCAGGCTCTGGCGCGCCAGGCTGGTGGTAGTGAGCTGGACGCCAAACCAGGCAAAGAGGATGGTCAGCGCCAGGCCGAGGAAAAGATTGGCCGGGGAGAGGCTGATCTGCACGAATGCTCCGTGCATGGAAAATGATGAGCCCATGTGTTTGCGGATGACCCATTCGGCCAGCCCCCAGCCCAGCACGTAGGAGACCAGGGTTTGCAGGAAGGTGCGCCCGAACAGGAAGTGGCGGATCGTACGCGCGGTGAAGCCGGCCACACGCAGCAGGGCGATCTCGCGACTGCGTTCTGCCAGGGTGAGACTGGCGGCGTTGAAGATGCCAAAGCTAATCACCAATAAGGCGAGGGCATCGAGCACGATGGTGAAGCGGAGGATATCGTGGATAGCCTGTGTGAAACGGTTGTAAAGCTCCTGTTCCAGGTACACGGCATACTCCGGCAAGATTCCGGGTACTGTTTCGAGGTGGGCGCGCGCGGTTTCGGGGTTCAGGTTGCCGGCGATCTGAATGATGCCGATCTGGAAGCCGCGCTGGGCGCCGAACAGGTTTTCGCCAGCGGCATAGGACATCCACAGCGAGGCAATCTTTCCAGCCTGGTATTGCACTTTGCCCACGATGGTGAATTGCTGGCCGTAGAATTCGATAACCTGCCCTACGACCCAACCCGCCAGGCCAAAAGCCTCCTGGCTGGCGGCAATTTCATGGCTGCCCGTGGGGTAACGGCCTTCGAGAAGCACCACCTGGTACAGCTCCGGCATATCCTGGGGGTCGACGGCGAAGACCTGCATGCTACGGGTATCGCTGCCAGCCAGGATGCGCAGCGTGCGAAAGATCACCGGTGAGGCGCGGCGGACGCTGCCAGGGCCAAAAGCGGCTTGTACAGATGCCACGGCCTGGTCGAGGGCGGCCTGGCTGACCGAGCCCTGCATGGGGTCGATCGTATCGGCAGAGAGCAAGGCCAGGTTGTGAGAGGCGAAGCCCGGCTGGCTCCCCAGTGCGCTGAAAGCTTCGGAGAGGGCAGCGGTGAGCAGGTAGCTAAGGATCATAATGGCGAGACCTGCCACGGTGAGCAGGCTGTGCGGCAGATTGTGGCGCAGGTCTTTGAACAGGTACAGGATGAAGACGAGCGCTTTCACCGCTCGGCGCTCCCCGGCGCCAGGGCGCCATCGCTCATCTCGTAGTGGTGGCTGGCAAACTGGCAGATCTCCCGGTTGTGGGTGGCGATGAGAAACGTGGTTTTGAGCTGCTGGTTCAACTGGTGCATCAGGCGGATGACCTGGCGGGCAGTAGTAGAGTCCAGGTCGCCAGTAGGCTCATCGGCGAGAACGATGACCGGCTGGGTCACCAGGGCGCGGGCAATGGCGACGCGCTGCTGCTCACCACCGGAGAGCTGGCCGGGCTTGTGCCGCCGGCGCGCTTCAAGGTCAACCAGACGGAGCATTTCTTCGCCGCGCAGTGCGGCTTTCTTCCAGGCGACGCCTTTGGCCAGCAGGGGCAGGATCACATTATCCAGGGCATTGAGAGCAGGGAGCAGGTTGTAGGATTGGAAAATGAAGCCTACACGGTCGCGGCGGAAGCGGGTGAGCGCTGCCTGGCTGGCGCTTTCCAGCGCCTGACCATCCACGCAGATGGTTCCGCTGGTGGGGCTGTCGATGCCGCCGAGCAGGTGCAGCAGGGTGGATTTGCCGCTGCCGCTGGGCCCGGTGATGACGACAAACGCCCCGGGGGGGATTTCGAGGTTAATGCCGCGCAGGGCATGGACCTGCGCCTGCCCGCGACGGTAAGTTTTACAAAGCTGGCGCGTGCTGATCAGGCTGGGATGGGTGGTGGGGGATGATGTGGGTGGATGCATTAGGAATCCCCACTCTTAGCAGGGCATTATCGAACGCCGATTGCGCATATCTTACCATAGATTGGCTTTCTGGGATTAGCGGGGATACCTGCCCTTTGTACCGGCAAGTCCTAAAGAACCGGTATAATTAGTGTATGAAGAAGGTGCGTTATTTACGCTGCTGCGGGGCGGTGCTGTTGCTGCTGGTCTCCTGCATCTTGCTGGTTTGGGGGCTGTGGCCCCTGGGCAGTGCGGTGCAGACGGCGCCGATCTTGCCGGGCGATATGCAGCTGCCTACGCCAGAGAATTGGGTCCCGCTGGCCAGGATGTTTGTGTAAGGGGGTTTGCAGCGATGAGAGCGAGCAGACGATCCTGGAGGCTGTTGCTGGCGTTGGCGCTGATCGCGCTGAGCGGGCTTGCCTGTGGGGGGGGATCTGGGGATGTGGAGGCTACGCCGACGGGGGCCCCTCCCCCTGTGGGCGAGCCGACGCAAATCTCCCCCCCCGACGAGTTCCCGACCGAGGCGCCGGAGGCGCTCCCCACGCCGACGCGGGAGGCAATTGCAACATCAACACCGGGCAGCCCGGTAGCAGCCATCCCGGAGAAGCGCCGCCTGACGCTGGAATGGCCTCCCACCATCCGCGCGGGGGATTCGGATGTGGTGGTCTTAATGCTGGAGATGGATGAGGATGGCAGCCTGACGCCGACGGCGATGATCGAGGGGCATGAGACCTACGGCGAGGCGGTTACGATCCCCAACCTGTATGAGACACACCAGGTGATGGCGGAGGCGCGGCTGGACATAGCGGGGCTGACGATCTCGCCTGGGGAGGTGATTGCCCAGGCGCTGCTGCCGGGGGAGACGGTGCGCTTCTTTTGGAGCGTGAAGGCGGCAGAGGTGGGTGATTACCGCGGGACGGTGTGGCTGAAGCTGCGCTTTATCCCCCTGGATGGGGGGCCAGAGCAGGAGCGCATGCTGACGGCGCAGTTGATCGAGATCAAGTCCGTGAATCTGCTGGGATTGGGAGGAACGCCAGCGCGTATCTTGGGCGGGGCGGGGGCGCTGGCGGGCGGGTTGATCGGGGCGGATGACGTGGTGAAGTGGGCCTGGGGGCGGTGGAAGAAGCGCAAGGGGGCGGTTGCCAAATCCTAAGCGCGGAGGTAGAGTGAGGTGAGATGCTGGAGATCGTGAGAATGGTATTGGGGCCGGTGGGCACGAACGCTTACCTGGCAGCGGATACACAGACGCTGGAGGCGGTGGTGATCGACCCGGCGTGGGATGGGCATTTGATCACTGCGCAGGCAAAGCGGCGCGGCTGGCAGATTGGGCAGGTTTGGGTGACGCACGCCCATTTCGATCATTTTGGCGGGGTGGGGGCGGTGGTAAAGGGCATCCAGCCCGCGCCTCAGGTGGCATTACACCCGCAAGACCTGTGGCTGTGGCGCAACCGCGGCGGGGCGGCCCTCTTTGGCATGCACATGGAGGCGGTGGAAGAGCCAGATCTGTTGCTAGAGCAGGGGGATAGGCTGCAGGTGGGGGGATATTCTTTTGAAGTACGCCACACACCGGGGCATTCGGCGGGGCACGTGATCTTTTACTGCGCGGCGGAGAAGGTGCTGTTCTGCGGGGATGTGGTCTTTGAGGGCAGCATCGGGCGCACAGACCTGCCGGGCGGGGATTACGATACGCTGATCCGCTCGATCCATGAGCAGGTGCTCAGCCTGCCGGATGAGACGCGGCTGCTCTCGGGGCACGGGGAGATGACGACGGTGGGGCGGGAGAGAAAGGGAAATCCGTTCTTATCTTGATCTTTCAGTGATCAGAGCACAGGCAGGCTGTGCTCTGATCACTGAAAACCCTATTTGGCATAATCGACGGCGCGGGTTTCGCGGATGACGGTGACTTTGATCTGACCGGGGTACTGCATGGTATCTTCGATCTGCTTGGCGATATCGCGCGCCAGGCGGATGGATTCCAGGTCATCGATATCTTCGGGCTTGACGAAGATGCGCACCTCGCGACCAGCCTGCAGGGCAAAGGATTGGTTGACACCTTTGAAAGAATTGGCCAGGTCTTCGAGGGATTTGATGCGCTTGATGTACTGATCGACGCCCTCACGGCGGGCGCCGGGGCGGGCGCCGGAGATGGCGTCGGCGGCCTCGGCAATGGCGGCCTCGACGGATTCCTGCTCGATCTCGTGGTGGTGGGAGGCAATGGCGTTGACGACGAGGGGATTGACGCCGTAGCGCTTGGCAAAGTCGGCGCCGAGCAAGGCATGGGTGCCTTCCATGTTGTGATCCATGGCCTTGCCCAGATCGTGGAGCAGGCCGGCTTGCTTGGCAATCTCCACATTGGCACCCAGCTCAGCGGCCAGAACGGTGGCGAGCTTGGCGACCTCGACGGCATGATCGAGCTGGTTCTGCCCGTAGGAGGTGCGGAATTTGAGGCGGCCGAACATTTTGAGCACTTCGGGATGGAGACCGCTGACGCCGGCTTCGAACACGGCCTGCTCGGCGGCTTCGAGGATCACCCGGTCGACTTCTTTTTGTTCTTGCTTCAGGATCTTCTCCACATGGGCGGGGTGGATGCGCCCATCAAGGACGAGCTTGGCGAGGGAGCGGCGGGCGACTTCGCGGCGGACGGGGTCGAAGCAGGAGATGGTCACGGCCTCGGGGGTGTCGTCGACGATGACATCTACGCCGGCAGCCTGCTCGAAAGCATGGATGTTGCGCCCGTTGCGCCCGATGATGCGGCCTTTCATCTCTTCGGAGGGAATGGGGACGACGGAGGTGGTCACCTCGGAGACATGCTCGGAGGCAACGCGCTGGATGGCGGTGGTGATGATCTCGCGGGCGCGGGTCTCGCCTTCTTCGACGGCTTCGGCTTCGATCTGGCGGATGATGCGCGCCATATCGGAGCGGCTGTCTTTTTCGACCTCGGCAAGCAAAAGGCTGCGGGCTTCTTCGGTGCTCATCTGGGAGATGCGCTGCAGCTCTTCTAACTGATCGCTGTGCAGCTTCTCGATCTCATTGGCGCGCTTATCGATAGCGCTCTGGCGTTTGTTGAGCATGGCTTCGCGCTTTTCCAGGCGGTCCAGGCGGAGTTCCATTTCTTCACGGCGTTTTTGCTGGCGGTCTTCCTCGCGGCTGATCTCCTGGCGGCGGCGGGTTACTTCGGCATCTGCGTTCTGGCGGATCTGGATGGCCTTGTCCTTGGCCTGAAGCTCGATATCCTGTGCTTGCTTGCGGGCGTTCTCAACGATATTTTGCGCCTCGGCTTCCTGGCGTGCCTTTTCGCGTCTGGAGATCACGAAATGGGCGGTGTAGCCGATGGCAATGCCAATTGCCAGGGCGATAAACCCAACGATCAATGATGTCACAAATTCTTCCATAGTGTTACCTCTTATTCATCAGTATGTGTTTCACTCCAGACCTGCTCCACAACCGACCTGGCGACCTCGAACGGGAAAGCGCGGCGAGCGAGGAAGCCCGTCAGCTTGCGGCGGAAATCCGGCTCGGGCAGATGAGCCAGGCGCCGCGCCTGCTTGCGGGCTGCCTGTAAAGCGAGGGCTTGCTCATCGACTTCCTGCACGGCCTGGGCGATGGCATCTTGATCGATGCCATGCCGGCGAAGCTCGGCAGCCATCAACCGCGCCGAGCGCGGGCGGAACTGGCTGCGGTTCTCCACCCAATCCTGGGCGAAGCGCTGGTCATTGAGCAAGCTGTTACGCTGCAAGCGCTCGATCACAGCCGTGACCAGGTCGGCGGGGAGGCCTTTCTGTGCCAGGCGCTGGCGCATCTCTGCGGCAGTGCGCTGGCGGTAGTTCAGCAGGGTCAAGGCCTGCTGGTAGGCGGCCTCCTGCGCATCCTGGGCTTGCAGTTCGGCGATCTTCTCATCGCTCAGCTCTTGCCCGACCTGAAGCCAGGCCGCGGTGATCCGCGCCAGCCCGAAGGCAAATTCCCCGTCCAGGTACACATTTACCCGTTGGGGGTTGCGCTTCTGCGCTTTGAGGGCGGTGATCTTCCCGCTCATGCGGACCATCCAATCATAAAAGCCACGACCTCCTGCAAAGGCCGCGGCCAAGTTGGAAGATATTGATCCTTGATTTCGTTCAGTGCGAGAACAGCAACCGGCGGTCTAATCAACCAATACCCCCGATCCCGCTACCCGGGAAGGGGGGAAGCCTGTCATGTTGTATCCACCCAGATCACATACCGGAGGGATGTTGGTGGTTTGATGAGTGGGTGAAGCCATCCGGTGAAGATATTCAAAACTTACTCGCGATCTGGATTGCCAGAAGCGCATCCTGGTTGTTTATCGATGTTTTTAACCGAACAAGCAACTAACAGATGACCGGCAAATCCGAACACCGAACAAAGTATTCTCAAAAAATCAAATTTCCATTCCAGGCCGAAGCCGCGCAAGAAAATCTTTCGAGAAGATAAGGTGCGCAGTGCTCCGGTGGTTGGGCAGGGGTGGACGGGCAAGGAAGGACGCTGCGATGAGCCATCCCGTAAACCCAGCCATTCAACGGTCCACTCAGACCAGGTGGTTCGAGTGGGAGCAGTTCTTAAGGTTGGATAAATTATACATGATAATTGATATTGTGTGTTGTCCGGAAGAGGATGATTTTCTATAGACAAAAGCCTGTCATCTGTTTGCCGGAAAAGATGACAAATTCATCTACCTGCGCGGGGGGATGTGTGAGATGATTGGCTAACCAAAAGACTAGATGCGATAGGAGAGACTTATGAGCACAAAAGTGACTCGTGAAGACGCCCTGGAATACCACTGCCTGGATGGGAAGCCGGGGAAGATCTCGGTGATCCCGACCAAGCCGATGGACACGCAGCGCGACCTGAGCCTGGCTTACACGCCGGGGGTGGCTGTGCCGGTGCTGGAGATTGAAAAAGATGCTGAGTTAGCTTATGAGTACACGTCGAAGGGGAACCTGGTGGCGGTGGTATCGAATGGGACGGCAATCCTGGGGTTGGGGGACCGCGGGGCGCTGGCTTCGAAGCCGGTGATGGAGGGCAAAGGGGTGTTGTTCAAGCGCTTTGCAGATGTGGATGTGTTCGATATTGAGGTGAACAGCCACGATCCGGACGAGGTGATCCGGGTGACGGCGGCGATTGCGCCGACGTTTGGCGGAATCAACCTGGAGGATATCAAGGCGCCGGAGTGCTTCATCATCGAAGAAACGCTGAAGAAGATGTTGGATATCCCGGTCTTCCATGATGACCAGCACGGGACGGCGATCATCTCTGGAGCGGCGCTGGTGAACGGGCTGGAGATTGTGGGCAAGGAGTTGGATGAGGCGCGGATCACGATTTCTGGGGCGGGGGCGTCGGCAATCTCGTGCGCGGAGCTGATGATCCGGCTGGGGGCGCGGCGGGAGAATATTATGCTGGTGGATACGCGGGGGGTGGTTTACAAGGGGCGGACGGAGGGGATGAACCAGTGGAAGGAGCGCCTGGCAGCGGACACGGATGCGCGCACGCTGGCAGATGCGGTGCGCGGAGCGGATGTTTTCTATGGGCTATCGGCGGCGGATATTCTCAAGCCAGCGATGGTGAAAACGATGGCGGAGCGACCGCTGATCTTCGCGATGGCGAACCCGGACCCGGAGATCAAATATGAGCTGGCTAAAGAGGCGCGGCCGGATGCGATCGTGGCGACGGGACGCTCGGACTACCCCAACCAGATCAACAATGTACTGGGTTTCCCCTTCATCTTTCGCGGGGCGCTGGATGTGCGGGCGAGGGCAATCAACGAGGAGATGAAGGTGGCAGCCTCGCGGGCGCTGTCGAAGCTGGCTAAGGAGGATGTGCCGGATTCGGTGCTGCGGGCTTACAACCTGGACAGCCTGAAGTTTGGCGAGGATTACATTCTCCCCAAGCCGCTGGATCCGCGGGTATTACTGTGGGAGGCGCCAGCGGTGGCGGGTGCGGCGATGGAAACGGGTGTGGCGCGCAAGACGATCGATCTGGATGAATATCGTGAGCGGCTGGCATACCGCCAGGGATTGGGCGAGCAGGTGCGCTATTACATTATGAACAAGGCGAAGGCCTCGGCGAAGAAGAAGCGGGTTGCTTTTGCCGAGGGGGAGGAGCCCAAGATCATCCGAGCCGCGGCGCAGATTGCGGATGAGGGGATCGGCATAGCGGTGTTAGTCGGCCGGGCGCAGGTGATCCGGGAGAATATTGAGAGGCTGGGGCTGGACTGCTGCCCGGAAGTGGTGGATCCGGCGGAGTTTGCCCGTTTCGAGGCGTATGCGCAGGCATACACGGCGCTGCGCCAGCGCAGCGGGGTGACGATCTGGCAGGCGCGCAAACGCATCCTGGATCCCAACCTGTTCGGGGCGCTGATGGTGAAGATGGGCGATGCGGATGCGCTGGTCTCTGGGTTGACCTATGATTACCCGGATGTGATTCGCCCGGCGCTGCGGGTGCACCACACCAAGCCCGGGGTGCGCATCGCCGCGGGGGTGTATATTATGATCGTTGGCAAGCGCACTTACCTGTTCACCGATGCAACGGTGAATATCGATCCCAGCGCGGAAGACCTGGCGGAGATTGCCTGCCTATCGGCAGATTTTGCCCGCCAACTGGGGCTGGAGCCGCGCGTGGCGCTGCTTTCGTTCTCGAACTTTGGCTCCACGCCGCACCCGCAATCGGAGAAGGTGCGCAAGGCAGTGAGCCTGATCCGCGAGCGCTGCGTGGATTTCCCGGTGGACGGCGAGATGCAGGCGGATACGGCGGTGGTGGCGGAAATGATCGAACAGCGTTACCCGTTCAGCCAGGTGAAGGATGCCAATGTGCTGGTGTTCCCCTCGCTGGAGGCAGCCAATATTGCCTATAAGCTGCTGGCGCGGCTGGGGAACGCGCAGGCAATCGGGCCGATCTTGCTGGGGATGGGCGCGCCGGTGCATGTCTTGCAGACGGGGGATGATGTGAAGAACATCGTGAATATTGCGGCGGTGGCGGTGATGGATGCGATGAACCGGGAGGGCACGAGCTAATCCATTGCGTTATAATGGATTTGATGTTTTTTGATCTCAAGAGACCCACCGTTGGTGTTCTGGCAGGTTGGCAATTTTACCGAACTGCAACCAACCTGAGCTACCTTGCGCCAATTTTCCGCGGCATGAGCCGGGCAGCACAGGATCTAAATTGCAATTTGCTGTTAGGCTGCGGCATAGGGACGTCGGCGAATCCGAATGATCCGCTGCGGCCTGCCTGGCCTTTCCTTTCTACTAAACACGATTTTGTTCCGATCGGTTCCTGGAATACGGATGGGCTGCTGATCGCCAACCCGCTCCACGCGCGGTCGCGGTCGGACTATGTTCAAAGCCTGATTGCGGCGGGGCATCCCATCCTGTTTATTGGCTCGGGTGAGCCAGGTCCCACCATTGTTGCCGATAACATGGGCGGGATTCTCGAAGCGATCCGCCACCTGATTGATCATGGTCACCGCCAGATTGCTTTTGTTGCCGGAACAGCGGAGGATGCGAGTGGGGATTCTGGAGACCGGCTTAGAGCTTATCAGGTTGCCTGCCAGCAATATGGATTGGATCAAAGCCCTCACTTAATTGCATACGGCCGGCATGTCTATGACGGCGGCTATGCTGCCATGCAGCAGATCATCGGCTCTGGGGCAAGATTTTCGGCTGTTTTGGCGAGCAATGATGAGTCTGCACTGGGGGCCATGAAGGCACTGGAGAGTGCTGGTCGTAAGATCCCCCAAGATGTGGCCGTTATCGGTTTTGACAACCGGCTGGATGGCGCGGTGAACGAACCGGCATTGAGCAGTATCCATGTTCCATTGTTCGATATCGGTTATCGGGCGGTTGATCTGCTTCTGCAGCACATTCGCGGGGAGGCCGAAACGGTTGGAACCGTGAAAGTGGAGACTCGCCTCGTGGTTCGCGAATCCTGCGGCTGCGGCGCGAAGACATTATTGACCGCCGCGAGTGAAAGGCTCTCCGTACGGCAGCTCAGCAATGCGGGGGAACGAGAAGTGCGTTTGGTGAAAGTGATTGCGCCGATGATCCTGAACCAAACCTATCGCTTCACAGAGGCTGAATGCTTGTCTTTTTGCCGGCGCCTGGTGGATACATTCACTGCCGGTATTCGAGAGGAAGATTCTTCAGAATTTCTACAAGCGCTTGGCGATGTGCTGAGAAGCACAGCCGCCAGCGATGAAAATCTTCACATATGGCAGGATGCGATTTCTATCCTGGCAAGGGAACTTGGGGAGGAGTTCGCCGATCATGCAGCGTCTTCTTTGATGCTAGGAAATTTTGTGAACGAAGCAAGGCTGGTCATTAGCGCTCAGATGCAGCGTCAGCACCAGCAATATGTGATGAATGAGCGTTGGATATCCAGCCGCCTGAGCCTCTTGACCTCTGAACTGCTCTTAGCCCTGGATGAGCTACAAATTTATGAAGTGCTTGCCAAGCACTTGCCCGATATGGGGATTCGGTTTGCCATGCTAGGATTGTTCGAGGGCACAGACGCTGATCCGTTTGCCCAGAGCACATTACGGGATATTGTCCATCCCGATCAGCCATTGGCTCATTTTGATACGCGGAAGTTCCCGCCGCTTGCATTCGTGGGCAGGGGCATTCCGTCTACGTTGACCCTGATCCCCATGGTAGATCCATCCGGTCAGACGGGCTTCATGGTGTTCGGCACAGAGCGTTTTGATCTCTATGGTGCAGTGGTACAGCAAGTGGTCGGCGCGCTTAATACCGTCCGCCTGTATCACCAGGCGACCGAGGGCCGCCTCCTGGCAGAAGAAGCCAACCGGATGAAAAGTCGTTTCCTCTCAACGATCAGCCACGAGCTGCGCACACCGTTGAACCTGATATTGGGGGTGAGTGGTCTGTTACTAGAAGAGGGGGATGATGATCAATCGCGGTTGCCCGATCTTGTTCAGCGCGATCTTGAGCGTATCCATGCTTATGCCCAGCACCTGGGCGGGTTGATTGGCGACGTGCTCGATCTTGCAACCAGCGACGCAGGTCAACTGCGCCTGAATATGGAATTGATGGATCTTGGCGATGCTTTGCGTATGGTGATAGAAAGCGGCAGGCAGTTGACGGCGGACAAAGGGTTGGGGTGGGTAGTTACCATTCCCGAGACTGGTTTCTGGGTGTGGGGTGATCGCACGCGCTTGCGCCAGGTGGTGCTCAACCTGATCAACAATGCGATCAAGTTCACCACACGGGGTGAAATCAGCCTGCGTGTTGAAGCGGGGGATGGCACGGTGAAGGTGCAGGTGCATGATACAGGGCTGGGAATTCCGACTGAAGAACAAGCATTGATCTTCGATGAATTTCGCCGCTCCGAGCGAAGCATTTCGCTCGGCTACCCAGGTTTGGGCCTGGGGCTGGCAATTTGCAAGATGCTGATCGAAATGCATGGCGGGACGATTGGCGTGGAATCGACCGGCATAGAGGGAGAAGGGTCCACCTTCTATTTTGAATTGCCAACCGTGCAGCCGCCGGATGAAACGGTACAGCCAGCGATCAAGACGCTGGCGAGCGAGCCGACAGTGTTGGTGTTGACCAATCGTTCGGGGAGCAGCAGCCGGTTGTGTGATCAATTGAACCAACGCGGGATCAAGGTGCAGACCGCGCTCATCGAACGGCCTCCGGATTGGCGGTCGATCCTGGCGAAGTCACCACCCGATGCCATTTTGCTAGATGTGAGCCTTGAATCGGAGTTAGCCTGGCGGATCTTGAAATCGATCCAGGGAAGTCCGTTTGCCAGGATGATCCCGGTGATGTTCTACACCTCTTCGCCTGACGGCGAGTCGCTGTTGAACCTGGATTATCTCACCAAGCCGATCGAGCTGACTGAGCTGACACA
>JAFGBV010000072.1 GCA_016932955.1 Anaerolineales bacterium
ACCCAGTTCTTCAGCATTTTGCGGAAATACACCAAACCCAGGATGCTTCTCGCGGGCATAATCCGTGAAGGCCAGGATAAAATCCACCATCTCCTGTGCCGCGCTCTCATAGCCTTGATCCTGGTAGTACCAATAAGCATCTACTCGATCCAGGTATACACCATCAAATCCTAGCGCCAATATCTGATCCAGGTAGGATTCCGGTGTTCCATAGATGATCTTCTGCCACTCAGGATCCCAATAATGGACCCAATGATCCCCTGCCCACACCCCATCCGGTACATCTAACCAAACGGGCGGATCTTTTTCCCACTCCGGCTGCCAGTACCAGCGGTAATTCTCGGATTGGCCGATGCTCATATAACACAGCACAATCTTTGGCCCACCAGGGCTGTCTTTAAGTGCCGGGATCACTTTTGGAGAATTTCCGGTCGTGCTGAGAGTGACCACAACCAGATCAAAGGCTGTATCCCCAATACGCTCTGGATCAGCATGCTGAAGCTGGTACAAGAAGTCTCGCACCCCGCCCCAATCCGGTTCCGCAGCCAAGGGCGAAGCGCAGGCAGCAAATGCCAGGAGCATGATCGCATACACAAACCAGGGAAAATTCCGTCGCATCCCTACTCCTATTTAAATCCTGACATCGTAAATCCCTGCACGATCCAGCGTTGGAAGTTGACGAAAACCGCTAGAATTGGCACCATAATCAACACTGTAGCCGCCATAACCAACGCCCCCTGGCCAGTATGGGTGGAGTTGTACCAGGTGAGGATGATCGGCAGCGTGCGTACTTCGACTTTCTGTAACACAATCATCGGCCACAAATATGCGTTCCAACTGCCCATAAAGTGCAATATACCAAATGTCGCCAGCCCTGGTTTTAATTGTGGCAAGATAATCCGCAGGAATATTTGCCACTCCGATGCGCCATCAATACGTCCGGCGTCGATAAGCTCATTCGGAAGGGTTTCGCAGAACTGGCGTATCATGAAGATACCAAAAGCATCTACTGCGCTAAAGATCACCAACCCCCACAACGAATTGATCAACCCCAGCTTGGCTAAAATCAGATAACTGGGGATCATAGTGATCTGAGAGGGGATCATCATCATGGTCAGGAACCAGCCAAACAGTAGCCGTTTCCCAGGAAACTCATATTTAGCGAACAGGTAACCAATCAAAGCACTGGTAAACAAAGTAGAAGCCACATTGAAGAAGGCCACAAAAGCGCTGTTGCCATAAAAGCGCAGCAGCGGTAGCTTCGGATCCGTTAATATAGTATGGTAGTTTTCCAGGGTGAATGTTTCAGGAAAGAATGTGGGTGGAACACGCAGAACTTCTGTGTTTGTCTTGAATGAGCTGAGGATCATCATCAGAAAAGGCAGCACTGTGAACGAAAGCCCCAGTGTGAGAATTACATAAGCAGATGTTCGTACGGCAGCCTTACTACCGCTTGGTTGTTTTTTCAGGCCGGTTCGGGCAGCGCGGATAGAGGTATCAGCTGCCATATTAGTACTCCCAATCCGTTCGTAGCACACGCATTTGGAAGATCGTTACACCCATAACGATCAGGAATAGAGCAAAGGATTCAGCCGCAGCCCATCCCATATTCTGGTACCGAAAGGCACTTTTGTAGATATCCAGCATCAAAACCTGTGTTTTATTCCCCGGATCGCCGTTTGTCATCACTTGAATGATATCGAATACCTGAAAGGAGGAGAGCATGGTCATCACGCAGACAAACAGCATGGTAGGCCGGATGAGCGGAACGGTGATCTTGGTGAATGCTTGCCAGGGCGAAGCACCATCGATCATCGCGGCATCTTTCAATTCTTGCGGGATGGCTTGCAGAGCAGCGATAAAGATCACCATGTTATAACCATAATCTTGCCACAGGTAAGCCAAAATCACCGCCCACATCGCTACCGAAATGCCCAGAAATCCAGCCCGTGGATCCGAGAGCCATGCCACCGGTGTTCCACCAAAGAAGCGAATAATCGCATTGATCCACCCAGCTTGTGGATCGTACATGCTCATCCAGATCAATCCAACCCCAACCGAAGAGGTCAATACCGGCAGAAAATAGATCGTGCGATAGAGTGCTCTCAGGTGTGTGCTGATCGACTCAAGCAGGTATGCCAGGGGCAGCGTGATGGCGAGGTTGAGCGGCAATACTGCAAACGCAAAAATGAGCGTATTCTTCAGGCTGGTACGAAAAAGAACCGCCTGAACTGATGTGCCCCGGACCATCTCGGTAAAATGATCCAGCCCAATGAATGGGTTGCTCCCCCCCAAGCCAAGGATCGGCCCACCCACCCGGCCGGAACTGTAGTCGAAGAACATCAACACAAATGCCCATCCCAACACGAAAATCCCTAAGGATTCGTAAAGCAGCAAAGGGAGTGTCACACTCAGCACAAAACGTCCTTTTGCAATTGTTAATCCACCTTTGGGTTTTTTATCTGGTTTCATCACCGCTTCCATGGATATTCTCCTGCGTTATGGGCATAATTTCAAGCCGCGCCGGGGATGTGCTGCCACATCCCCGGCAAGCGTACAGATTTACTCAAAAGTCGAATTTGCCTCGGTCTCGATCGCTTCCAGAGCCTGGTCAATCGTCTCCACACCTTGCAGGACATTCAAAATGTGGGGGTAGATAATCTCGTACACCACCAGGTCGCGGTCGGGCATATTGCCCAGGTATTCGCCGAGAGGCAGAATGTCCAACGCCTTTGGAACCCAGGGCATCGCCTCAGCGATCTCAGGAGATGTCGCAACCGCTGGCATCGCCGGGATGGTGCCGCTGGCAATGTTCCATTGTGCAGCATTCTTAGGGTCAGCAGTAACAAATTTGACAAAGTCCCAGGCAATATCCTGATGTTTACTGTTCGGTGAAACAGTGAGACCCCAGCCTGAATCTGCCACAAAGACTGGATCGCCCTGAACAGCCGGCAGGTAGGCATAATCCCATTCATCCGCAAAATCGGGGAAATTTGCCTGGCCTTCAGCAATTGCCCAGGTGCCGATATAGCCGATCCCAACCTTGCTTTGGAAGAAAGCGTCAATGACAAAGTTGGTGCTGTCATTGAAGCCCACCGGGTCTACTACTCCCGCTGCAACAGCATCCATCATCCACTGCAACTGAGCCTTTGCTTCAGGCGTATTGAACGTAAAACCGGTATGATCAGCATTCCAATAGTCACCGCCGCGTTGTTTGATCCCCGCCAGGAAAGAAGCCCACGTGGGGTCGGCAGCAGTGAAATGGAACCCAGCCACCGTTTGCATCCCTGTATCATCCTTCTGCGCCAAGGCTTGTGCGTCAGCCACAACATCATCCATTGTGGCCCACTGGGGAGGGAAAGCCAGTCCAGCAGCCTCGAACTTGGTCTTATTCACCAAGACGCCACCGTACTCCATGTTAAATTCTTGTGGAAAGCCATACAATACGCCATCCACAATATACCCACCAATCGGTGCCGCGTAAAATACCTCCTGCGCCTGCTCCAACGTCATCACACTCTCGGGCACTGGTGTAAGCCGCTCGTAATACTGCGATGTCCAGGTGCCGAACAACTGGATGATATCCGCCTCTTCACCAGCGGGCATCGCCGTCTGCAGGGTCTGCAGGTATAGCTCGTAATCAAAATGCTCCAATTCGATATCTACATCTGGATGGGCCGCTTCGTATGCTGCGATCAAAGTTTCGTAGCCGGCAATGAAGGCGTTGTTCGTATGCGCCCACATGCGAACAACGGTCTTGCCCTCTCCACCCGTGGGTTCTTCTGTGGCCTCTTCACCTGCAGTGGTTGTAGCAGTGCTGCAGGCACTTAGCAGCAGCGCCATCACAATAAGAAAAGCAAACAACTGTCTCATTTTTCTTCTCCTTAGGTTCGTTTGGATTGGATTGAATAGGGTGTGACTTGTAATATTTCCTTGCATTCTCCTCCTTTTCTGCATATCGCTATCGTTCCGGCAAGCGGACAACCGCATCAAGATTCTGAGGGTGGTCTGGGTCCAAGCCCTTAGATAAAGCCCGTTCAAAGGCAATCATTTGTCCAACAGGCAAGTACAATAAATTCCGGATCGTCTGATCCAATCCCGATTCAAAGGATACTGAAGCGCCGGATTCCGCCATATCCAACACTCGACCGCCCAATGCCCTCATCTCAGCCAGCACCGCAGCTTCATGAAAAGCATTGGCGGTGGACTGGAGACCTACGATCAGAGTTGTGTTAGTGACCATGCTTTTGGGTCCATGCCGAAACTCCATAAAGTGAAAAGGCTCGCTGTGAGTGAGGCTCATTTCCTTCATCTTCAGGCTCAACTCACTTGCCAGCCCGTAGCGCACAGCAGAACCGAGCCAGTAAAAGCGATCGATCGAGGCATCGCGACCTAACTCTGCAGCCAGGCTGGCGTAGGTTTTCAATAGCCGCGCCCCTGCTTCGGGTAAGCGGACAAGAGCACTGCTCAAATCACTCTGTCCACCCCACAGGGCGGCGAGAGCTGTTGTAGCCAAGAACAGTGTCGAGAAGGCACGCGTTTGAGCCACCGACCGTTCCTGCCCGGAAGGCAACACAATGTTCACATTGCCCATCTTCGCCAGCGGCATCTCGCCATAACATGAAAGCGTCAATAGATCACCGCGCCCATCTGCTAAGAACATCTCACACGCGCGAAGCGTCTCGCTCGTCGAGCCAGAACGGGAAATTGCCACCAACAGGGTTTTCACACCCACATAGGAGGAACGTGGGGAAAGCCAAAGCTCAGAGGCAGGGAGTGCCCTTGCTGGCATGCCAGTCAATTCCTGGGTCAGTGCTGCAGCTGCCAGCGCTAAGTAGTATGTAGAACCACAGCCGGTAAAGAAGATCATCCCGTGATTCTGAGAGGATTGAAGTCTGATAAGATCAGGCTGGTGTTGTGTGAAGACCTCCAACGCAGCAGACCAGGCTTCTGGTTGTGAAGCAATTTCGTTGCGAGTGAAAATTCCTGCTATTGTCACGGATAAGACTCCTAGAGCTATTGGCTGCTCAACATGATAGCCAGCCGGCGGGCAAGCGGATCAAGGTGATTCTGGATTGCCGATTGAACATCCACGCCGGAAACGATATCCATTCCAATCTGACCCAGCGTCATGCCAAAGCGGTGTTCGATCGTACTCCACATCGGCATACAGGCATAAGCACGCCCGTTTTGTAGAGAGCGGATGGCAGCCTGGGTCCAAGAAGAGCTCTGCATCGGCAATGCAGAAAAAGCATCTGAACGGGTAGGCAAGATAATTTCCTCTCCCGCAGCGCTGGCTTTCTGAGAAGGCAAGCTGATCAGAGTAGTGACCAGTTCATTAGCCAGGCTTTCCCGCGCTGGATCAACACGGGTATGTTTCCATACGACCAGACTATCCCCACCAATCCAGGGCACGCCGGGCATTGGTGCCACCCCCAAATGATCCAACACCTCCGGAGCAGCAGAGCGTTCCCTCTGCCAGGCATAAGGTCGGTCCGCACCACAGATCGAAACAGCCGCCTTACCGCTGGTAAAGTAATTTTCCGCAGAAGTCCAATCCAAAGCACGCGCCGCCAGGGCAATAAACTGTATCAAATCATAGAAAGCTTTAAAACCGGAGAGAGCTGCTGGCTCGGTAAACGACAGATGCGCTTGTGGTCCAATCAAATCACCACCCGCGCCCCACACCCAGGAGGCCACCAGGTGCAGTGTATCTGGGTTGGCTACTTCAATCGGCACTACCCAAGGGCATTCTATCCCCGCAGACTGCAAGGCTCGAAGTGTTTCGTGCAGCCCGTCAGGTGATGCAAAAGCCTCAGTCTCATCCAACCCAGCCTTAGCCAATAGGTCGCGCCGGTAGCAGAGCACAAACGTATAAGAAGACCACGGTGCTGCATAGACTTCACCCATGCCGGGCATAACATTACTTTGCCAACACTGCGGCAAGAAGATTTCCGAAGCACCCCAAGAAGCTATCTCGCGGTGGCGGAATGGTCGCAGAGCATTCATGCTGATCAGGCTTGATGCCCATGTAGAACCCACGTGGGAGACATCGGGCCCGCGATCATACAGTGCAAAGGTCAATAACTCTTGCCAAGCATTCTCCCATGGGATAGTCGTGATTTTCACTTTGGTGTTATTTTGCTTCTCAAATGCTCCGATCAATCCGGCCAGGGTTGGAGTGTAATCCCCCAATAAAGAGAGTGATATTTCGTTCACTTTACGCCCCTCCCAGTATTCTCTTTGCATTCAGATAATAGATTTTTTTAAGCACATCATCCGGCAAATTTAATCCGTGCACGTGCCAGCGCCCCTGCTGGGGAATAGGACCGGTATTATAGTTAAAATATTCGTCATCCGTCTCCAAGAAACGGTAGATTATGCGGTAAGCATCAGGTTCCGGCCCCATATCAGATCCAAATAAAATACGGTCCGCATAGTGCATACAGAAACGGCGTGCCGTATATGGCTGGCGGCCTAACTCACCGATCCGAGCCGAGATATCCACACAGTAATTCGGGCAGGTTTCAAGCATCTGACTTACCCATCCCAAGTTCTCTGCATAACAGCCGACATGTGCACCGATAAATGTCGTCGCCGGATGGCGTTTGACCAGCGCAAACAACCCATCCATGATGTGCATGAAGGGGGGGAATGGTGGACTGGTGAAAGCCCAATCAGGGTGCGCGCCGATCTCTTCCCAGCGCTCATTCGTCTCGTCAATCGGATCAAAAAAAGCCACCGGGTCAGCAACGTGGATTATCACTGGCAAGCTAAGCTCTCCAGCGGTTTCCCAGATTGGCACCAGACGTGTGTCATCGACATCAACCAATACCCCGTTCTGATCGCAAACATGCAAACCAAATCCCTTCCATATCTTCAACCCCTCAGCCCCTCTTTCTTTCTGAACCCTGAGTCTCCCCGCCGCCCACTCTGGAAATTTATCCCCCAGAGTCTGCCACTGCTGCCAATCCACACCGCCGAAGATGCTAAATCGCTCAGGCGCTTGAGCCTTGAAATAATCCAGATGCCGGTTGAGGATATCTTCTCCCCATCCCCCATCCAGATCAACATAATGCACAACCCCCGCCTGGTCTAGCAGGTCTAGCAATTGCGCAACGGGTTTCTGATCCCACCCTCCGCCAAACGGTTCCGCTAGATGGTTATGCGCATCAATTACCGGGAAGCGCGGCATCTCAACGACCGTGGTCTTCGTAACCAGCTTGGATTGGGGGCGAAATTGTTCGAGTAACATCTGGACGTGGTTTTCCTGTAAATTGGAATCAATCTACACAACAACCACCTGTATCCCGCTTTCTTCCAGGGCAAGGATGAATTCGGGATCAGTATCCCGATCCGTAACCAGGGTGTGCATGCTAGTCAGCGGCGCCAGGTAAGCCGTTGACACCACGCCGCACTTGGTGTGGTCAGCCACAACCGTCACATGCAAGCCGGCTTTTAAAATTGCCCGGTCAGTGAGCGCTTCAGGCAGGTAATCATTCGTTAGCCCATGCTCAATACTGATGGCGCGTGTGCCGATGAACACCTTTTCGGCACGCACCTCGGCCAGCGCCTGCTCGGTGATATGGCCAATAAAAGAAAGCTCGCTATCGCGCAACATTCCCCCCAGGACAATCACCGAAATATCCGGAATGCCCGAGAGTGTGTTCACAACTGGCAAAGAATTGGTGATCACCGTCAAACTCTTACGCTCGCGTATATTCTTCGCAATTTCTAACACAGTCGTGCCTGAGCCAAGGAATATCGTCTCATAATCATGAATCATTGCTGCAGCCGCCTTACCAATCCGCTCCTTTTCACTGGCCTGCTCAGCACTACGCTCTAGCAAAGGCAGCTCAGGGGTAGCACGCCCTACCGGAATCGCCCCACCATGCACGCGCTGCAATAAACCCTGCGATGCTAGCATCTCCAGATCGCGCCGGGCCGTGGCCTCGCTCACCGAAAACCGCTCGCAGATTTGCACTACGCTTAAGCGTTTCCGTTCTTCAAGTAAGCTAATCAGTTGCTGCTGGCGTTCTGTGTTTGAAAGAAGGTGATTATTCATTTTATCTCAGGCTTCAATCCAAATCAATCATTATCAATCACAATCAATCATTATTATAGGTCATTATTAAACAAAGTCAAGCATCTCTAATAATATTGTGAAAATTTTCACACGATGACGATATCAGACGACGAAAGCCAACCAAGATAGATCATGGACAGATCTCTTCTCAGACGCTACAATTCGACAACCTACACTCCCCCCTGGACTTTGCCAGATGGTGAATTCCCACATCCATGAGGCGCCGAATGCCAGATTTAAAATTCATTTACAATCACCAGGCAGACCAATACCAACGCCTGGTAGCACAAGAAGATTACCAAGAAAATTTATTGCCTGCCATCCAGCGGATATGCCCAGTAGAAGGCCTGGATATTGTTGATACCGGTGCCGGCACAGGACGTTTGACTTGCCTGCTGGCGCCTTTGGCGCGCTCGATTACTGCCTTCGATCTTTCAGCGCATATGCTCCAGGTGACCCAAACCCGGCTGGAAACATACGGATTTCGCCACACGCATACCGCTGTCGCGGATCATCGCAGCCTACCAATTGCTTGTGCCAAGGCAGACCTGGTAATCTCCGGATGGAGTGTTTGTTACACTTACCTCGAAAATGGAGTTGGCTGGAGCAATGCCCTTGCACAAACAATCTCAGGCTTCCACCGCATACTGCGCCCAGGGGGGAGAATCATCTTGATTGAAACGTTGGGCACTGGCTTTGAACAACCGCAGCGCATCCCCATCCTAAGCGAATACCTGGATTGGCTTGAAGAGAACGGTTTTCAAATGAATTGGGTGCGCACCGATTATCGCTTTGATAATTCCCACCAGGCGCGTGAATTAATCCCCTTTTTCTTTGGTGAAGCCATGTTAAACAATCTGCGCGATCATATCTTGCCTGAATGTACTGGCCTTTGGTGGCAATAACTATTTCAAACCCGAAGCCGGCAAAGGGTTGTCCACCTGTTCTTTTATTTGCGCTTCAATGTATGCCAGTAATTCCTGTCGGCTTTTTATGTAAACAACCTTGCCGCTCCCCACATGCTCAATTTCCCCCAGCCAGCTAGGCTGGCTGGGGCTTTCCCGCCACAAGCGCAGGATGAAAATCTGGCGTTCTGTGGAGAATGGCTGCTCTTGCATACGATATCCCTGGCGAAAAATCTCGGGGTAGGCTGGATAACTTACTTCGTTGTCATCGGCAAATATACTGTATAACTGATCGATGCACCACCGACGGTGGTAAATTCCCAGAATGGCCCATCAACCTGACCACCTTCTCCATCATCGGCATGAACAAACCAGAGGTATTTGGTACTTTCCTCCAGAACGATCGAAGGAGCACAGGAGGTGCTGGAAGAGGCCGCGCACCATACTACACTGATCACATCGCTGGCTTTCTGGCCATAAACGGTATACTGCACACTGTCGCCATCGGCGTCTCCGCCTGTCCAGCTAAGGGTAGGGGTTAGCGAAATATTGACTGCCCCATCCGCCGGTGAAGGATTAGAGGGCGTATTGGGAGAACTATTGGGGATGGCAATCTGGTAAGCCCACAATTCATTCCCGTGCGTGTCGTCCACCGCATCAAAGTATAGTAAATGCCCCACAGCAAGATAATCCGTGGGACTGCTATATTCAGTCCCAGGATTGATATCCTTAACCAGCAATGTGCCGCCTTCTGTGCCATCGCTCTGCCAAAACTCAACACCATGC
>JAFGBV010000073.1 GCA_016932955.1 Anaerolineales bacterium
CACCGCTGGAATCCTGGATAAGACTCAGCAGCCCATTCCCGAGAGCGCCCGCCTGTTTCTAGAGTCGCGGCGTGGTCAGGCGTTGGCAACCTTGAGCAAGGCCTGGCTGCAGAGCGAAGACTTCAACGAGCTGCGCCTGGTGCCTGGTTTGAGCGCCGAGGGAAGCTGGAAAAATGATCCGCTGCATACCCGCCAGGTACTGCTGGGATTTGTTCGTGATCTGCCTGCCGGTCAGTGGTGGAACCTGGACAGCTTCATCACCGCCATCAAGCAGGAGCAGCCCGATTTTCAGCGCCGCGGAGGCGATTATGATACCTGGTTCATCCGCAGCCTGGCTACGGATGAGTTCCTGCGCGGCTTCGAGCATTGGGATGAGGTTGAGGGCGCGCTGTTGACTTTCTTCATCACCGGTCCGCTCTACTGGCTGGGAATCACCGAACTGGCAGCGCTGCAGGAGAATGGGCGGGTCACCGCTTTTCGCCGTTCAGCCTGGGCTGAGGCGCTCCTGGCAGGTGAAGCGCCTGCAGGTCTGCCTGGCGAAGAGGCGAAATTGATCGCCCGCTCAGATGCGCATCTTCACCTGCCGCGTTTGGCACCGCGCGCCGTGCGCTATCAGGTGGCGCGCTTTTGTGAGTGGGACAAGGAAACGCAGGATGGTTACGATTACCGCCTGACGCCTGCTTCGCTTTCACGCGCCAAGCAGCAAGGGCTGGGGGTGACCCATTTGTTAAGCTTGCTGCGTAAGTACACTGAGGCGCTGCCTCCCAGCCTGGTCAAAGCATTGGAAAGATGGGATGAACATGGCAGCGCGGGGCGCATCGAGACGCTGAGCGTGTTGCGCTTCAACTCGCCCGAGGTGCTGCAGGCACTGCGCGGCTCGCGGGCGGCGCGTTTTCTGGGCGAGCCGCTGGGTCCCGCTGCTATTGCGGTGAAAGCTGGCGCTGAGCAGAAAGTGCTGGGGATTCTAGCCGAGCTGGGATACTTGGGGGAGTGCAAGATCGATCGTTAGGTGGTCATACGTCTGCTGACTATCGAAACCGCCCGCCAGCAATTGCTGGCGGGCGGCAAATAAATTGGTGAAATTCGTCAGGCGGTATGGCGGATGATGGCATCGCCAAATTCTGAGCACTTAAGCTTGGTGGCACCCTCCATCAGGCGGTGGAAATCATAAGTAACCGTCTTGGCGGCGATAGCGCCTTCCATACCTTTTACGATCAGGTCAGCCGCCTCGTTCCAACCCATGTAGCGGAACATCATCTCACCAGACAGGATGAGCGAGCCTGGATTGACCACGTCCTTGTCAGCATACTTGGGCGCGGTGCCGTGGGTGGCTTCGAAGACTGCATGCCCGGTGGCATAGTTGATATTACCGCCCGGCGCGATGCCAATACCGCCCACCTGTGCTGCCAGCGCGTCAGACAGGTAATCGCCATTCAGATTCATTGTGGCGAGCACGTCAAATTCGCGAGCACGGGTGATGGTCTGCTGGAAGACGATGTCGGCGATGACATCTTTGACCAGCAGCTTTCCGGCTTTGAGGGCAGCATCCTGTTCGGCGTTTGCGGCCTCTTCGCCTTTCTCGTCCACGGTGCGCCCCCACTGCGCCCAGGTGTAAACCTGGTCGCCAAATTCGCTTTCAGCCAGCTCATAGCCCCAATTGCGGAAGGCTCCCTCGGTGTATTTCATGATGTTGCCTTTGTGCACCAGGGTTACGCTCTTACGCTTGTTCTCAAGTGCCCAGCGGATCGCCGCTCGTACCAGGCGGAAGGTACCTTCTTTGGAGACGGGCTTGAGGCCAAATCCGGCTGAATCAGGAAAGCGCACCTTGGCGTATTCCGCGGGGAAAGCGTCCTTCAGTAAGGCTCGGAATTTGTCAGCCTCTGGTGTCCCATTCTCAAACTCGATACCGGTGTAGATGTCCTCGGTGTTCTCGCGGAAGATGACCATATCAACATATTCGGGGTGCTTGACGGGAGAAGGGACTCCCTGGTAGTAGCGCACAGGGCGCAGGCAGACGTATAGGTCGAGGAGTTTACGCAGCGCGACGTTTAAGGAGCGGAAACCGCCGCCGATGGGGGTGGTCAGCGGGCCTTTGATGCCCACCAAGAACTCTTGAAATGCCTGTACTGTCTCGTCAGGCAGCCAGGAGCCAAATTGGGTGAATGCTTTTTCCCCGGCATAGACTTCCATCCAGGCGATCTTGCGCTTGCCACCGTAGGCACGTTCCACGACTGCATCAAAAACACGCTGGCTGGCGCGCCAGATATCGCGGCCCGTGCCATCCCCTTCGACAAACGGTAAGATGGGATGGTCTGGTACATTCAATTTGCCATTCTGGATGGTTATTTTTTCGCCATCTCCGGGTACTTTAACAATCTGATAGGTCATCTGCATTCTCCTTGGCTGGTAAATATTTTTGTTAATGGTTAGTATAGCACGGGTAATTAGATGAAAAAAGACTGTAAAAGTTACATATCTCTATAACGTTCAGGAAGAGCGTCGTTCCCCAATCCTGAGAACCTCTGCTATAATCCATACCTGAACCGCATTGCGGGAGGGGCAATTCAACCTGGGAGAGACTTATGACATTGGAAAAGCACATCGATACTCCTGTAACTGACAAACCCATTGACAACTGGCATGCTTTGAACTCAGAGGAAATATTGCAACAGCTTGCCACACCCTCTGAAAGCGGGTTGAGCAGCCAGGAGGCGGCACACCGGTTGGAACAGTATGGGCCGAATCAGCTGGAAGAAGCTCCTGGCACAACGTTCTGGCAAATGTTGTACGAGCAGTTCAATAATTTTGTGGTGATCATGCTGATCGTAGCATCGGTCATTTCTGCTTTGTTGGGTGATTTTGAAGAGGCAGCCGCCATCCTGGCGATTGTCGTGCTTAACGCTACCCTGGGTGTGGTGCAAGAACGGCGTGCTGAACAGGCTCTGGCAGCGCTCAAGAAGCTCGCTGCTCCTGAAGCGCATGTGTTACGGGATGGGCGGCGGCTGACTGTGCCTGCGCGGGAGCTAGTGCCTGGGGATATTGTCTTGCTTGAGGCGGGCAACTACATTCCGGCTGACCTGCGCCTGCTGGAAGCGGTTAACCTGCGCATCGAAGAAGCTGCCCTCACCGGTGAGTCCGTCCCGGTGCAAAAGGATGCCAATATCCGCCTGGAGGCTAATATTCCTCTGGGTGACCGTAAGAACACCGCTTTCATGGGCACCCTGGTCTCTTATGGACGCGGACGTGGCGTAGTGGTAGGCACCGGTATGCGTACCCAGATCGGCTTGATCGCTGAGATGCTCCAGTCCGTCGAACGGGAACCGACTCCCTTGCAGCGCCGCCTAGACCAGTTAGGCAAGTCGCTGGGTTGGGCTGCCCTATCGATCTGTGGTCTGGTCTTTGTTGTTTCCATCCTGCGCAATACCGACTTGAGCCTGATTACCAGCAGTGGGCTGGGAGGGTATCTGACTGCTGCGAAGGAGCAGATCGTTGAGATGTTCATGCTGGCGGTCGGGTTGGCTATCGCGGCTGTGCCCGAGGGCCTGCCGGCTGTAGTCACCATCAGCCTGGCGCTGGGGATGCGCGAGATGATCCGCCGCCATGCCCTGATCCGCCGCCTTTCCTCGGTGGAAACCTTGGGCTCGACGACGACCATCTGCTCCGATAAAACCGGCACACTGACCCAGAATGAGATGACCGTCACCCGCTTGTGGGCTGATGGTCGTTTTTTAGACGTGAGTGGTAAAGGCCGCATCCTGGCAGGTGAATTTCAGGAAAATGGCCAAACGATCAATTGGAATGATTATAAAGCTCACCAGACGGTCCTCTGGCTGGGAGCGTTGAACAACGATGCTGAGCTGGAAATTTCCGGCGAATCCAACCAGGAACAAACCTATCGCATGACCGGCGACCCCACCGAAGGCGCCTTGGTCGTGGCGGCTGCCAAGGCGGGGGTGTTGCCCCGCCCGCTCAACCAGGCTTACCCGCGCGTGCAGGAAGTGCCCTTCGACTCCGAGCGTAAGCGCATGGTGACTATTCACCACATTCGGGATGCCCACCCGGAGGACTTTTCTCCCTTCTACGAGAGCAGTTGCAACAATCAGTATGTGGTTGTTGTTAAGGGAGCTCCAGACATGGTTCTAGACCTGTGTGATATGTACCAGAAACTGGACGACACGCAAATCCCAATCACCGAGGCTGAACGTATGCGCATCCTGTCTGCCAATGATGCCATGACGCAAAATGCTCTGCGCGTCCTGGGTGTGGCTTACAAGGTCAGCAGTGAAATGCCTGATGTCAGCGATGTGCAAAAGCTTGAATCTGATTTGATCTATGTCGGTTTGGTCGGTATGATCGACCCGGCTCGCCCTGAAGTCTCCCCTGCTCTGGCCAAAGCCACGCGTGCCGGTATCCGTACCATCATGATCACCGGTGACTATCCCAAGACAGCACGCGCCATCGCTGAGACAATTGGCCTGTTACGTCCCGGGCACCAGGTGCTCACAGGCAATGAAATGAATGCCATGAGCGGCGAGGAACTGCGAAAACAGGTTGAATATACTGACGTCTTTGCCCGCGTCTCCCCAGAACACAAGCTGCGTATTGTCGAAGCGCTCCGTGATAATAGTGAGGTAGTGGCGATGACCGGTGACGGCGTCAACGATGCTCCATCGATCAAGCGTGCCAATATCGGCGTGGCGATGGGCATTACCGGTACGGATGTTGCCAAGGAAAGCGCCGACATGGTGCTTACCGATGATAACTATGCCAGCATCGTCTCTGCGGTTGAGCAAGGGCGCATCATTTACGACAATATCCGTAAGTTTGTGTTCTTCCTGCTCTCCTCCAATGTGGCTGAGATCATGATCATTTTCCTGGCGACGCTGGCGGGCATGCCGCCGCCGCTGACGGTCATCCAGCTGCTGTGGTTGAACCTGCTGACGGATGGAGCGCCCGCTTTGGCGCTTGCCATGGAAAAGGGCGATCCGGCAATCATGCAGCGCAAGCCCCGCCCGACGAACGAGCCGATCGTCAACAAATCAATGCGGCTGGGTATCCTCATCCAGACCATCACGCAGACAGGTGCGGTGCTTACTGCCTTTGTCGTTGGGCTGATCTGGACGATCAAAGACTTGAACCTCTACCCGGTTGGGGAAAGTATGCTGAAAGTGTTGTTCACCTTCGATTGGGAGAGCATCGACGTGCAGACTGCGGAAACAATGGCCTTCGTCACCCTGTCTCTTTGTGAGTTGTTTCGCGCTTACACTGTGCGCTCCGAGCGGGTCTCGGTCTTTAAGCTGGGCATCTTCTCCAACCGCTACATGCAGTATGCGGTTGGCCTGTCTGTCATCCTGCTGCTGCTGGTTGTCACAATTCCATTCTTGCAGCCCATTTTCAACACGCACGTTCCCAATCCACCAGAATGGATTGTTATTCTGCTCCTGGCGCTCATCCCGGCAGTATCTGAGGAGATTACCAAAGCTTACCTGCGCTACCGCGATCAGCAGCCGGCGAGATAAGATGCTTACCGCCCAGACACGGGTTGCTTAAGACCAGGGGCTGGGCTAAATGGAAGGAGGAGGGATGGTTCTCCGTGATGAAATGATGTTTCTGTTCAAGCAGGTGCAGGATTCGCAGCAACCTGTAAACTTGATCAATACCTACCGCGGTTTCCCGATCACCTTCCCTGCAACGCTCATGGCGGTCGATCAGGGCTACGTCGCCATGAGCGTGCATGAATACCAGGCGGTGGCGATCGCCCTGGAGGGTAAGACGTACATACAAAGCGGCGTTCTCCCGGAGGTC
>JAFGBV010000074.1 GCA_016932955.1 Anaerolineales bacterium
CGCCGGCACTAAGCATTTCCAATTGATCAAGCACAAAACCCGCATCCGCTATCCAGGTGCCTAACCGATCATCAAGATTGAGTGGGCCATAAATATTTGTTAGGGTGCGATCAAAGGCCAGCGGTTCTTCCAGCACAACTCGCCCGTTGGGAAATGCGGTGTATAAAGTCTCATAAGTGTGACTCATGCTAACAACAACGTATCCGTGACTGGCCAGTTCTTCCATCGAGGTCAAATGACGAGCAAAATCGTCTCCGCCAAACCCGTGCGAGAAAACCAGCACTGGAAATTGGGAGACTGTGCCATACAGCGGCGCATCCAGGTAGGAATATGTGACTACTAAATCCATGTGATTGGCAATGAAGGTCGGCAGGCCCATACGCTCTAAAATCAACGGTCCCACGCGGTCCACCTCTGGCCAATACGGCTGCGGGGTGGTTCCTCTGGCAGGGCTGGCGGGATACCAGACGCGTACCATCAATTCGCGAGGATCATTCGGATCACTGGTGAATTGTTCGAGCCTGGAATCGTCCACCCAATAAAAGTCCCGCGTGCCCACTGCATACAAGCCGGTTGGGTCAGGGATGCGAAATACGGGCACAACAGTTGATACAACCAGAGTGACAACCAGGCCTAGCCCAGCCAAGTGCATGCCCAGAAGTTTCCCTGCCCATTTCAAACATCCTTGCCAGGGCGCATCGTCTTTCTGCGAGCGCCGGAAAGCCGCTGGGCTGAGCAAGGCCAAGCAGACCGCTATACCGTAAGCGAGGCTCATTTGCCAACGAGTTTTCTCCAGAACAACGTGCAAGAGCAGTACCAGTAAGTTCAGACCGGGCAGAGCATATTTCCATCGCCCCATCCGCCCGGCCCTGGGCCAGGCATATTGGAGCAGAATCAACCCCAGAGTAATAATCAGCAAAATCTCAAACGGTCGCATGCCTAACCTCCCTCAGACGATCTAGAGAAGTGAGTAACCAGCAATACTGTCTTGTTTGGAACTGCTCCAGTAGGATGAGCAACTACTGAACTATTTTAGCATGCCAGTGCATCCCGAGGTAAACAGTTCAACGATGATTTGGCTTGTACTGGTCATACAAAAATAGCGCCCAGTGGTGCGACCGATTTACTCCGTTTTACCATTAGGCGCAATTTCAGATGCCGTGTTGTCACTCATCTTCCATAACCCCGCCCACAGCCGCTGTCGCTCGCGGGCTTGCCAAGTCAGGCGGATTCCCCGTACTGCACTGTAAAGCATAGACCCTAGCAAAACCAGCCCCAGAGCACATGTCACGATCAATGCCATTAGCGGATCCAGATGCTCAAGCAGTAAATCTGCCAACTGCTGGCCGAAAGCCATTAGTCCGAATGCCACCAGCGTTGCGAAGCCAAGTAGCGCCGCCATTCTTCGCACCGTATAGTTTTCCTTCCGCTCCTGCTGGTAGAGGCGCGCTCCCATGCCATAGACCTGCACCGGCAGAGAAGCCTGAAATGCCTGGAATACTTTCCAGTTGAGATTTGTTTCTGGGCAAAACAATTCTCGGGCAGCCAGGCACACCAGATAGCCAAATCCATAATCTGCCCCCTCAAATTTTTTGACAAATTTCTTGCGTGTCTCAGTGTGAGCAGAATCCCAATCCTGGTCGGCATATTTATTCACATCACATACCATATCACTTGTGGTCTCTAAATAACGTTCTTGCCACTCCCGGGCGTCCTCCTGATCTGGCGCAGGCAAACTGGCAAACTTATAGATCGCATACTTCAGCACCACATCGTGGATCCCCCAGTCATTCCCCGCCCGCTCAAGCAGCCTTGCATCTGAGCGCAGATCTTCAGCCCATTTCCAGGCGTGCCCTGTCGGGGCGTTCCATAATGCTGCTAGTGACGGCAGGTCGTAGCTGCGCAGACGTGGCAGAGCGCCCAACTTTGCAAACGCCCGGCGCTGATCTGGGTGGAGGATCTCGTAAGCCATGCGCACTGGAGCCAATAACTCGCGCTGAACACCGCTGTCCTCCTCCAATGGCGGGGCAAGTAACTCAGACAGTACTGCCTCGTAGCCACGCTGTGCAGTCAGCCGCAACGCAAGGTGCAGCCCCAGGGGGTTGTAGCGTACGGCATCCGCCAGGTTTTTTAGCTCTGCATCGTCAATAGCAATTCCCTCGTTCTCCGGGCTGCGTGCCAGGGCGACTGTCTCGTTCCAGTCCAGGGCTGGCACGTGGACGACCGCATCGGGCTCCGCAATCAGTGTGACGGCAGTCTGACTTGTGGTGACAACCACCTGACAGTTGGGGGGGAGGATAGTGGTGAAAGCCTTTAACGGCTCGGTCGCTTCAACAGAATCTAACAAGAATAGTATCTTCTGCTTAATAAGTTGGCGGGACAAGATGCTACCCAGATCCGCTTTATTCTTTGGTAAAGCTTTCTCTGGAGACAGCCTGGTAAACAGGAGATGCAGCCACTCGTCCAGGTTGTTTGAATTATCCGGGCGCAGCGTAACAACCTGATCGTAATACAAGTGAGCCAGTGGCGATGCGTTGATCATATCCAATAGGGTTGTTTTGCCAATTCCAGGTGGCCCATGAAGTACCAACACCTTCGGACCAAGTGGATGTTCTCTGGATTGGTTCTTCAAGTCAAGTTGTAGGTGCTTTTCGATTTGGGCCCATACTCTTGGGCGTGGCACCCATTGTTGTCGCCAAACTGGTTCTCCCTCGGGAATTTGCCTTCCCCGAGTCCATTGCTTGAAATTGAAATCATCTAGGAGCACCAAGAAATCGCTAGGGCCCATTGAGAGCCAATAACGCACCGCAGCAACAGTCTTGAGCCCGCGCTTGCCATAATAGTATTCAAGAATTTTCCTGATGTTTTGTTCGGTAAGCGGTTTGCTGCCTTTGATTTGACCATGGAGCCAGGCGTTGATGGCGGATTTATCCAGCGGGATGCCGTGGTCAGGGCTGAGTTTTTCTGGCAGGCAGGCCAACTCGTGTTTTGCATTGCCCCATGTCTTTGGGATGTCGGGTGGCAGATTGGCAAGAACTACTTGTAGTAGATATGCGCTAAACTCGGTGTAAGGGGTGTGGTTGCTCATTGCATCGAATTCTAATGTGCTTAACACAACATTAAACGATTTTAATCTGTTCACCAAGAGTTCACCAAGCTCCTGGGTAGGTTTTTGGTATCTTGTGGTTGTGCACAGAATGCTAGGTTTGCATGCGATGATATCACAAAAGTGGCGCGCCACGTAAAAAAATACGTGGAGGATATGATGGAAAAACCAAAAAATTCCCCGAACAATCCTGCTGATCAGGAGCGCATTGACGCGTTCTGCCGGGCGCTGGCACAGGCGCTGCGGCGCATTGCCGGGCGCGAGCAGGAATCTGTCCCCGATGATTTGCCTAAAGTCGCTCGTGCATTGCCCAAAACAACCGAGGAGAAACCTGATGAAAAGCAAAAAAGTTGACGATGTGAAAGGCCTGCTCGCCCCCACCACCGCAGCCGAGCTCGAAAAAATGGTGGCAGGGATACTGCGCAAGGAAGACGCGCCTGGCGGCGAGACCTGGGCGGTGTATACGCGCCTCTCACGCGTGGACCCGCGTAACCCCGGCTACTCGCTGGAGATCCAGCCCGACCGGGCGGAGGAGTATGCGCGCGCACACGGCGCACAGCATGTGGTGGTGTACAGCGACCCGGCGCGTACCGGCAGGAACAGCCGTCGCCCGGAATTGCAGCGCATGCTCCGGGACATCAAGGCTGGCAAAATCCAGGTGGTGGTGATCCACCGCCTGGACCGCTGCTATCGCAACCTGGAGTCGATGCTCAAGTTCATTCGCTTGCTGCGCCGCTACAACGTGCGCCTGGCCAGCGTGACGGAGAATATCGACACGGATACCTGGTGGGGGAGGGTGGTGCTGTGCGTGCTGGGGATCATGGCGGAGGCGTACGTGTGGCAGGTGAGCGCGCGCACGCGCGAGGCCAAAGCGGAGCGTGTGCGGCGTGGACTGGCCAATGGCAACATTCCCTTTGGTTATTGCAACGGGCTTTGCTCTGACTGCGCTGATCCCAATGGGCCGGGGTACTGCCCCTTTGTGGGCAACCCTGATCGATCGGAAAGCAGCCGCGGCCGGGTTCCCGTTCCGCATCCGGTTGACCAGCACGCTGTGCGCCTGATGGCGGCGCTGTACCACCAGGGCATGAGTTACCGGGAGATCGCCGAATACCTGGAAACGCATACGTTCCGCCTGCCGGATGGCAGTGAAGTGCGTTTTCGCACGCGCGGCATCCCGGGGCGCTGCGAGCCGCAGCCGTTCAAGCGCGACAGCGTGCGGGCGGTGCTGGAGAATCCCTTCCATGCGGGGGTGGTGGCCTTGCGCCCGCACGCGCCGCTGGACATGGAGGACGACCCCGAGAACCCGGAACAGCGCAGTGAGGCGGCTGAGCGCGTCCCCAAGCGCCAGATCCTGGAGCTGCAGCCGGGGCAGCACCTGCCGCTGTACTCTGTGCGCCTGTGGGAGAGCAACCAGCAGCTGCGACGGCAAAAGGGCAGCACCTCGCACACGGCCAGCCGGCCCATGCGCATCTACCCGTTGAGCGGGGTGGCGCGCTGCTGGGAGTGTTATGCCCGCGAGGGCCGCCAGGCCAGCCTGCGCGGCTCGCGCGGCGGGCGCGGCGAGACGGCTTATTACCGCTGTGCAGCCCTGCATGACAGTTATCGCTCTCGCCAGCGCCGCAGCGAGGTCGACATCGAGCCCGCCCTGGCCGCTACCGGCCTTGGTGCGCAGCCTGAAGGCGAAAACCCGGCTTCCTGGCATGCCACGCTGCACAGTGATCGCCTGGAAGCGCAGGTCGACCGGCTGGTGGCGCGGCTGGCCATCCCGGCAGAATGGCACGAGCGCATCCTGGCCTACTACCTGAGCGAGGAGGGCCTGACTGAGTTTGAGCGCCAGGGTTATAACCTGCGCCAGGAACTGGCCCGCCAGCAGGCGCTCTTTGAGCGCGGCTACATCGATCTGACAAAGTTCGAGCAGTGCGCCGGGCAGGTGCAACGGCAGTTGAACGCGCTGCAGCCCTCGTCCCGGCCCGAGGCGCGCGCTGTGCTGCCGGTGCTGGCTGATTTTGCGGGCCTGTGGCGGCAGACGACGGACGGGGAGAAGCGCGTGCTGCTGCAGGTGATCTTTGCCGGGCTGTACTTCGATGCCCAGGGGGCGCTGCGTAAAGCCATGACGCGCAGCCCCTTCGACCGCTTGCTGGGCCTGGCATAAGCCTGGCGGCATCCAAAAACAGGCGTCTTGCCCTTGCGGACGCCTGTTTTTGGGTCACTGATTTGCGCATAGTCATTGTCTATGATCTAATACCCCAAAACATCCTCCATCAAACCCCACTTGCAGGCAAGTCATTGTATAATGTCACTGAGTGATATCTCAATAAAGTGGGCGTGGGGTGTTTTGAGCGTGCAAAGCACGCTCAAAACACCCCACATTTCCCCTTCTTTTTGAGAAGTCGCCATGAACTCTGTTCACCACCAAGCATGAAAATGTGCTATAAGGTGGGCACTTGGCTGACACA
>JAFGBV010000075.1 GCA_016932955.1 Anaerolineales bacterium
CGCCCTCTACCGCGGGGACTTTCTGGACGGTTTCTATGATGACTGGATCATCAGCGAACGCTACCGGTTGGAATCTTTGTACCTTGAGACCCTGGCGCGCCTGATCGTTGTATATGAGGCTGGCAAGGATTATCAGGCTGCGCTGGCGACAGCGCTGCGCCTGCTGGACCGGGATGCGCTGCGCGAGGATGCTCATCAGGCAGCGATGCGCGCTTATTGCGGGCTTGGGCAGCGCAAGGCAGCCCTGGAGCAATATGGATGCTGCCAGGAAATCCTGCGCAAGGAGCTGTGCGCTGAGCCGATGGTCGAGACCAGGAACCTCTACCAGGCGATTCTGCGGGGAGATCTTATCGCCGAACCTGCTCCCGGTCTTCTTTCCATTGTATCCCTTCCGGCAGGATCTGCCGGGCATGACCCTCTCGATGTGACCGCGACGGTTAAGCTGGCGGGCAGAGAGAAGGAAACATTGTTCCTGGAAGACTGCTGGCGCGCAGTCCAGAAAAGGGGCAGCCGCCTGGCGCTCATCGGCGGAGAGGCGGGGGTGGGTAAAACGCGCCTGGTGGAGGATTTCGCCAACTATTTGCGCTGGCAGGGCATCCGGGTGCTGTGGGGGCGCTGCTATGAATTTGAGCGCGTCCTGCCCTACCAGCCGGTCGCCGACGCACTGCGTACGTCTTTGCCCTACCTTCCAAAGGATGAGTTGGCAGGGATTCCTGCCTGGGCGCTGCGTGAGGTCGCCCGCCTTGTGCCAGAATTGCTGGAACGCCTTCCCATGAAGGAAACGCACGAGGCGGTTCATCCGAAGATGGCAGCGGATACCCGGTCCTCACTCCCAACCCTATCCGGCTTAGATCCGGAGCAAGCGCGTCTCTTTGGATGCGTGAAGCGGGTTTTGGAGGAATTATCTGCGCATCGAGCCATCCTGGTTGTGCTGGAAGATCTGCATTGGGCCAGCGAGTCCACCTTACAGATGCTGCACTACCTGGCGCGCGATCGATCCATCCATCCGGTCCTGATGATTGGTACCTTCCGCTCCGAAGCAATCGGCGTTCATCACCCCCTGCAATGGTTGCAGCGGCTGTTAGCCAGCGATGGGCTGGCAGCGCAATTATACCTATCCCGCCTTTCCAGCACAGCCGTTGAAATGATCATCGTTGAGATGTCAGGGGCTGGCGAAGAGGTGCTGCCCCTGGCGAAACGGTTATATCACGAGACCGAGGGGAATCCCTTCTTTCTGATGGAGATCGTCAAAGCTCTCTTTGAGGCAAAAGTGATCCATGTGAAAGAGGGAGTATGGAAGGGCGACTTTATCCGCATCAGCCAGGGGGAATTTCCACCATCACGCAGCGTAAGTGTAGCCGTCCAGGCACGGGTGCAGCGCCTGGGAGAAAACGCGCAGGACGGGCTCCACCTGGCCGCGGTGCTCGGACGGGAATTCACCTACGAGCTGCTGCATGCCGCCTGGGGTAAGGGCGAGGAGGCAACGCTGGAGATGCTGGACGAGCTGCTCCGCCACCGGCTGATTGAGGAGCAGGCTGGCCTGAACGAAAGCGATTTCGCCTTCACGCACCATAAAATACAAGAATCGATTTATCAGAGCTTGCCGCGCTTCCGTCGCTTCCATTTGCATGCTCAGGCCGGCGCGGCGATGGAAACCCTGTATGCGGGTGAATTGGAAACCAGAACGAGTGAACTGGCGCACCATTTTGCGCAGGCCTGTCATCATGACCGATCTTTGAGCAGCAAGGCAATCGGTTATCTGCAGCAAGCCGGCCAGCAGGCCATCCGGCAGTTTGCCTACCAGGAGGCCGTTGCCTACTACAAGCGCGGCCTGGACATCCTGCAAAACCAACCCGAAACAGCCCAACGAATGCACCAGGAGGTGGGTCTCCAGCTCGGTCTCGCCGTGCCCACAACTGCAATGAAGGGGTATGCCTCTCCAGAGGCAAAACGCATGTATGCTCGCGCTTACGATCTCTGCCAAAAGCTTGGCGAAGCGCCCGAGTTATTCACTTCCCTGGTTGGACTGACCCGCTACTATGGATTAACCGGCGATCTCGAGACGGCTACCAAACTGTCCAAACAGCTTCTTGCCATAGCCCAGGCTGCCGGTGAAACCGATTTGCTGCTGGAAGCCTACCGGCAAATGGGCGGTGGCTTATTCGCTTTGGGAAAGTTAGAAGAGGCGCGTGAATGTTTTGAGAGCGGGCTGGGCCTCTATCCTTTGGCACACCATGAACGGCTTGCACAGCGCTTTGGACATGACCCCATCGTGACCTGCCTGGGTTTTTTGAGCCTGGCGTTGTGGCTGATGGGATATCCCGAACAGTCTCTGGGAAAGAGCCAAAATCTATACTACCTGATATCCTCCATTACGCATCCTTCCAGCCAGGCATATAGTTACTGCTTGCTAGCCATGCAAGCCTGCCTTCGCTCCGCTGCCAAGGAGACCCTTGACCATGCAGAGGCAGCCATTCATATCGCACAGTTGCATGGGCTGTCAAGCTGGATGATTTTGGCCACTACGTTAAAAGGCTGGGCGCTGTTCGAACAGGGAGAAGTGGAAGAAGGGGAGGTTATGCTGAAAGAGGGCATAAAAGCCTGGCAGGCCAGAGGCTTCGCACATTTCACTCCATTTTTATTATCGTTGCAGGTAGAGGCCGGTTTGAAATTGGGGAAACCGATCGATGGGATGGAGGCTGTCATGGCCGCCCAGGCAATTGTGAAAGGGGGATGTGACCTGTACTGGGAGGCGGAGCTTTACCGGCTGCAAGGTGAATTGCTTCGGGTTCTGGGCACGGACGATGAAGGTGCGGAGAGTTATTTTCGTCTTGGCTTGGAGACTGCCCATCGTCAGGGCGCCAGAATGCTTGAGCTGCGAGCAGCTGTCAGCCTGGCTCGCTTTTGGCAGGACCAGGACCAGCCGCGGGCAGCGCAGCAGGTGCGGCAGAAGTTTATTACAAATTCACTGAGGGTTTGGATACCTGGGACCTAAAAAGGTCCAGTGACTTGCTTTTTGAGCTTACGCAGCAATCCTTAGCTTTTTAAATTGCATTTTTCAGCCCGAGTTCTATAAAGATCAGGCCCATTCATTCACTTGTTTTTACTTACCAAAGGAGTTTTCAGGATGCCGCTTCAAGAGAATAAAGCGCTTGTGCGCCGCTTTGTCGAAAAGGTACAAAACCAGCATAACCTGGCTGAAATTGATGAACTGTGCAGCCCCAATTTCGTTGATCACAGCGGTGCGGCGAACCTGCCAGGGATCGAGGGGGTGAAAGCGTTCTTCACGATGATGTTCACCGCTTTCCCGGATATGCATTTCACAATCCGGCAGCAGCTGGCCGAAGGAGATCAGGTGGCGACCCAAAAAACCTTCTTCGGCACACATCTGGGAACGTTCATGGCTATTCCACCCACAGGGAAGCAGGTCTCTGTCGAAGTGATAGACATTTACACGATTAGTGAAGGTAAAATTACCGATCACTGGAGTGTTGGGGATTTTCTAAGCATGATGCAGCAGCTTGGCGTTGTACCAGCGCCAGAGTAAAAAAAGTCTCTTGGATGCTTATTTTAAGATCGAGTCAACGCTGATGCGTCCATTGAAAGTATTGTTCTCGTCGTTATCCTAAGGTTCCCCGGTCATTATAGGCGGCGATGTGCCCCGGTACCAGGTCCGGGCTGCTGGACGTGATCCATGCTGCCCCGCCAAATAGGAATGCCAGCAGCAGCTCGGCGGTGCGGCCTTTGCCCGGCGCGCAGCCCCACAGCGCCTGGGCTGCCGC
>JAFGBV010000076.1 GCA_016932955.1 Anaerolineales bacterium
GGAGCGGTGGGGATTGCTGTGGGGGGGATATCGACGGGAGGGGTGGTCTCGTCCGAGGCGACGACCTCGTAGGCGATGCCGTTCGCCAGGGCGATGACGTGCTCGCCGAGGGCAAAGGCAGCTGCCAGGTCGGGGATGGATTCGACGAGAGCGAAGTAATCGACAGAGAGGAATGGCACCTGGACGGTGGTCATCGTGTCGGGGTCAAAGGTGGTGTCGATCCACACCCCCTCCGATTGGACAAAGGTGCGCGCCCCGACAATGCGCACCACATCGGCAGCATCTTCAGGGACGCCCTCGGCGTTGGAGGCGCCCCCCAAGCCGCCCAGGTCAGCGGCTTTCTCTACGGCATCCTGCCCAGAGGAGGGGGCGGCGGGCTGGGATTCCATGTATTCGAACTGCTCGCCGGCGATGCGTTCTTGCTCAGCGGCACCGAGGGGCATCTCTTCGGTGATCAGGTAGGAGGTATAGGGGGTGACGATGCCATAGCGGATGCTGAGGTAAACGATCTGGTCAATCGTTTCCTGCTCGGGGCCATTCAGGCGAACGAGGTTGAGCAGGTGGCCGATCTTGCGCGTAGCCCATAAGCGGGGGATGGCGGATTCGATGCTGGCATTGCTCGATTCACGGCTGAAGTACTGCTGGGGAAATTCCAGGGTTTGCAATTCGCCATTGAACTCGCCGGTGAGGGTCACATCGGTCTCGCCGCCCTGGCGGTAACGACCCACAACGATGATCTGGCTGCCCATGAAGAGATCGGGGAGAGGAGCGGGGTAAATATCATAAACAGAAAGCTCGCCAAAATCGAGGCCCAGGTCGGTGAGCACGGGAGTGCTGATGCGAGAATAGAATGCGGAAAGGATCTCGTCCAGGGGTTCACCGGGGAGGACGTAGGTGTTCAAGCCGTGATGCTCCAGGGCAAGGGTATCGAGCAAGATGGTGTCCACATCGTACCCTACACCAAAGGAGAAGAGGCGCAGGTTATCGGGGGCAGTCGCGGCGAAGTTCTGCAAGATCATCTGGCTATCGGTTACGCCCTCGGTGGGAAGGCCATCGGTGAGGAAGATGAGGTAGGTCGGGCGCTGGTGGTCGGTGATGGCGGCTGCTTCGAGGAGAGCGCGGTTGATATCGGTGGAACCCTCGGCATAGAGACTATCCACCCAGGGACGGGCTTCGGCAGCCTCGGAGGCAGGGCGGAGGCCGGTGGCATAGGATTGGATGCCGGTGCTGAAGGTGATAATATTGAAGCGGTCTTCTGGATTGAGGTGTTGGAGGATGTAGCGCAGGGCTTCGAGCGCTTGCTGGAATTTCTCGCCATCCATGCTGCCGGAGCGATCCAGCACCAGGATGACATCTTTGGGGATGATCTGCATGGTGGTGTTGATGCTAGGGGCGAGGAGAAGAAGGAAGAAGCCATCGGCATCGACGGGGTCCGCAGGATCGCGGTAAGAGAGGACATGGAAGGCTTCAGTCTCGCCGAGGGAATAATAGAGGGCAAAATCAATATTGGGCGTGACCTGATATGCCTCGTAGCCGACCTTGACATGGTAGTCGCTCTCACGGCTGACAGCGACTTCGTGGCTGGGGGAGTAGGCAGCGCGGATGGGGGAGTTATCCTTGATATCGATGCTGACGGAGACGCTCTCAATGGGCCAGGCGGAATATTTCTCGGTGTTGAGGGGATACACGTACTTCACCAGACCGTTCTCCGCGGCGAGGGCCTGGGTGTACTCCAGCTCGACGCGCCGCTCGCCGCCGGGGGGAATAGGGAAGATGCGCGCCTGGACGGCGCCGCGACCGGCATACTCCAGCAGGGCAGGGTCGCGCATGGTGGCAACGATCTCTTCGTAAACCTGGCGCGCCTCGGTTGCATCGAGCACCTGACCCTCGACAGGCTGCCCATCCACCCACAGGGTGAAACCAGTGACGGCAGCATCCAGGGGGATGGGGAAGATATAGGTACCCTCGATCTGCCATTCATTGGGGTTGAAGAATACCTGGTCCACATGGGTGATGGCAACCTGATCTTCGATGGTCACCGTGACATGGTGATAGCGGATCACTAATTGCTCCATAGGGATTGGCATTGGCGGGCAGGGCATCGGGTCGCAGATGGGAGGATCGGGGACGATAATGCCATCGGCAAATGCCGGAAGCGGTAAGGCAAGCGAGATTACCAGTACCAAAAGGAAAGCCAGTTTTCGTTTCATCGTGTCACCTCCTGCGGCGGCCTGGTTATTCAAGTGAATTCGGGATGATGGGAATAAAAGTTGTTTTGGGATTGTTATCCCAATCCCCCATATCCCGAATTGATGGTTATATAGTATCAGACGAGACGCGGCATAAAAAAGTTCCAATGGTATAATCTACTCCCGAATCTCAATATTTCTGATCATAAGAACGGCCAAATTATGCTGGAAAAACTTGCTGGAATTGAACAACGGTACGAAGAGATCAACCAGGAGCTACTGGAAGTTGGCGACGACTACCAGCGGGCGGCTGAGCTGAATAAAGAACGCATTGACCTGGAAGAGCTGGTGAGCAAAACGCGCCAGTATCGCCAGGCGCTGGACCAGATCGAACAGGCACGCCAGATCCTGGACGGGGATGATGAAGAGATGCGCATGCTGGCAGAGGCGGAGATCCTCGACCTGGAACCGCTGATCGATCAATTAGAAGGCGAACTGAAGAACATGCTGCTGCCCCAAGACCCGCGCGACAAGCGCAACGTGATCGTGGAAATCCGTGCTGGCACCGGCGGGGACGAGGCAGCCATCTTTGCCGCAGACCTGTTCCGCCTGTACTCGCGCTATGCGGAGAATCGCAACTGGAAAACTGAGGTGCTCTCTGCCAATGAGATCGGCATCGGCGGGTACAAGGAAATTATCTTCGAGGTGAAAGGGAAGGAAGCGTATTCGCGCCTGAAATACGAATCGGGCGTGCACCGGGTGCAACGTGTGCCGGTGACCGAATCACAGGGGCGCATCCACACCTCCACAGCCACGGTGGCGGTGATGGCGGAGGTGGACGAGGTGGATATCGACATTCCCGAGGGGGACATTCGCGTCGATATCTACCGCTCGGCAGGCGCGGGTGGACAAAACGTGCAGAAAAACGCTACCGCAGTGCGCCTGACCCACCTGCCAACAGGGATGGTGGTGGCATGCCAGGATGAGCGCTCGCAACTGCAAAACCGCCTGCGGGCGATGAGCATTCTGCGCGCCCGCCTGTATGAGATCGAGGAGGCAAAACGCCAGGCAGGGATTGACGCTGACCGGCGGGCTCAGGTGGGGACGGGGGAACGCTCGGAGAAGATTCGCACCTATAACTATCCGCAATCGCGGGTAACCGACCACCGGATCAATGTTTCGACCTATAACCTGGCTTCCTTCATGGCGGGTAACTTGCTGGACGAATTCATCGACGAGCTGGCAACTAGGGATGAAGCAGAGCGTCTCTCGGAAGGCGATGAGGAAGAAGAATAACGCTTAACTCGCTGATCGTGGAGGCCGCTGGTTTTTTAGGCAGCGCCAGCGAAACACCCCTGCTGGATGCGCAAACGCTGTTGGCCCATGTATGCGGCAAGAACCGCACCTGGGTGCTAGCGCACCCTGAGGCGCGCTTGACCGCTGAGCAAGAAACAGCATGGGCAAAGGCGCTGAGGCGGTTGGGAGAGGGTGAACCCCTGCCATACGTACTGGGGGAGTGGGAATTCTACGGGCTGGCATTTCAGGTCACGCGAGATGTGCTCATTCCGCGCCCGGAGACAGAGCTGCTGGTGGAACGGGCGCTGGCTTGGCTACGGGCGAACCCCAAACGCCGCCGGGCGGTGGATGTAGGGACGGGGTCTGGCTGCATTGCGATTGCACTGGCGGCGCACGTTGGCAACCTGCGATTGATCGCCAGCGACCTCTCACTGGATGCGCTGAGGGTGGCACAAAGGAATGCGCAGCGCCATCACCTGGCGGGAAAGATCAACTTCGTGCAATGCGATCTTCTTTCGCCCCTGCCGATGGACAAAGACACCCACTCCATTGACCTTCTGTGCGCCAACCTGCCCTATATCCCTCATGACACGCTGAAAAACCTGCCGATTTTTGGGCAAGAACCGAGGCTGGCGTTGGATGGCGGGAAGGATGGTCTGGATCACATCCGGCGCTTGCTGAGCCAGGCAAGCCAGCGCCTCGCGCGGGGAGGGCTGGCGCTGCTGGAGATCGAAGCCAGGCAGGGTGAGGCGGTGCTAGAGCTGGCTCGGGGAGTGTTTCCGCTAGCAGAAATATGCCTTCAGCGTGACCTGGCGGGGCATGAACGCTTGATCGGAATTACCTATCCCGACTGAACATCCTTGTTAATAATCTCATGTTCGCTAGTGGGCGAAGAAGGGGTGGATTATGCCTTGCAGATCAGCGGCGACCTGACGGTGAAAGAAGTAACCCAGCCAGTGACATTCGAAGCGACAGTGCGCCTGGAAGGCGATACTCTTTCAGGAAGCGCGACCGCCACAATCCTGATGAGCCAGTTTGGGGTGGGACCGATCGATATTGCGGGGATTTTGAAGACGGAAGACGAAGTCAAGCTGACATTGATGCTGGTGGCGCGCCCACAGCCCTGAGGATATTGGAGGCAGGAACAAGCGTGCAATTTACCCCTTAATAATCAATTTCTCTATTAAAATAGTAGTATGAAAGCGATGAAACTGACCGCCTGGCTGGCGGTGGGGTTGACGCTGGTCTGGCTGGCGCTGAACCCGCGGCAAACGGCGCTGGCGGACGGAGGCGGATGGCCTACCGATACTCCCATCCCGACCGCAACCAGCACCCTCATGCCTACCGAAAGCAATGCCCCAGCAATGGAATTGCCGCCTGTACCGACTGTGGCACAAGCGACCGATCAAACGACGATCCAACTGGACCTGCCTGAGATTCCGACGGTTACTCCAGAAGCACCCAAAAATGCAGCCGGGGGCAGCGTAGCTTGCTGGCCGATTGCGCTGGTGGCGCTGCTGGCTGGCGTGGTGGGGTTGAATGCTCTGCGCAAAGCACTGCGCCGCGGGAGCGAGTGAAGCCGCCAGACAGCATTTCCTACTTCACGCAAAAAACCAGCAGCTCACCCGGCCCATGAACGCCAATAGTGAGGGTCATTTCGATATCGGCTGTGCGCGAAGGTCCGCTGATCAGCACAACCGCGGAAGCATGCTGCAAGGCAGGAAAACCCAGCAATTGTTCCATCGTATCCACCACATCGGCTTGAGACAGCACAACCAGGTGCACTTCGGGGAGAAGAGAAGCCACTAGAGGGCGCCCAGGACCTGAAACCAGCAGCAATGAGCCTGTTTCCGCCGCGGCCCCCAGCGCAGCGGTGAGGCCTGCGCGCACTTGGCTGCTGGCAGGAATCGTCTCTGCGGTGGGGTGAAACACCTGGATGCCCTGCTGCGAGAGCGCAGCGAGCAGGCCTGGAGGCAGGTGAACATCCTCCCAGGCGAGAAGAGACTGGATACCCCTTTCGTGCAAGGCCTGGAAAATGGACTGGGGGAGCCTGGCTTTGCTCACCAGGAAAAAGTGCGCTCCCAATGCAGCCAGCTCAGCAGCAAAGCGCTGCAAGCGTAGCTGAGGATCGCTAGCGGTTGCAGGAACTGGCTGCTGTGGCTGGGCAGGCAGGGGGAAGGATTGGCTGGCAAATGGGGGGGCGAGTGGGGGATGTCGCGGGTTGGATGCCCAGCGCTGGCGGAATGACTGCGCGGCTGGGACAGGAAATTCCTTGCTATATCCCCAGCCGGTGAAAGAGGGCAGGCGCAGCCAGAGATGAGGTTGGATATCAGGCAAGCCGGGATGGATGGCAGGCTTGCCACGGGAGGAAAGAAGAGGCGCAGCAACTCTGCCCAGCCAGCCAGCCAGACGCTGAGCCGCGGAATAACGCGCTTGTGAGGCGGCAATCCAGGTGAAGACACGCAGGCCAAAGGCCATCACCCAGGGGGTATTGGGCTGGGAGGCAAAAGAGACACCCGATTGCATCGCTTGACTCTGCTCTGAGACCATCCCGGCACGCACACGCAGCAGCAAACGGGGCAAGTCGATATCCACCGGGCAAGCCTCGCGGCAGGCGCCGCATAAGCTGGAGGCGCGGGCAAGATGACCAAATTCCGCCCATCCGAACAGTCCAGGGGCAAGAACGCTGCCCATCGGGCCAGGATAAACACTTCCCTTGCCATGCCGCCCCACGTAGGCATGCCCACCGATCTCACGGAAGACCGGGCAGGCATTCAGGCAGGCACCGCAACGGATGCAATACAAAATTTCCCTCAGGGGAGACTGGCGTAGGGCAAGGCGACCATTATCCACCAAGATGAGGTGGCGTTCCTGCGGGCCATCGGCATCTTCTGCCCGGCGCGGCCCGTGCAGCAGGCTGGCATAGACGGTGATCTTCTGACCAGTGGCAGAGCGCGGCAAGAGGGCGAGCATCAGGGCCAGGTCGCTCAAGGTAGGGACCAATCTCTCCAACCCCATGAGGGCGATATGAACGCGAGGGATAGTGGTGACCATGCGCCCGTTGCCCTCGTTGGTGAGAAGGCAGAGCGTTCCCGTCTCTGCAACGCCAAAATTGACGCCTGAGATGCCGATATCAGCGGAGAGGAAAACCTCGCGCAGGGCTTTGCGCGCTGCGGCAGTCATCACGGGGATTTCATCGGTGAGGGGGATGCCCAATTTCTCGTGGAACAGAAGGCCCACATCCTGGCGGCGGAGATGGACGGCAGGGGTGATAATGTGGGATGGAGGCTCTTCGCGCAATTGAACAATGTACTCGCCTAAATCCGTCTCTATCACGCGCAGTCCGGCAGCCTGTAAGGCCGGGTTAAGCTCAAGCTCTTCACTAAGTATGGTTTTCGATTTTGCAACCAGCCGCGCCCCCTGCCGGGAGGCGATTTCCTGGACGATCTGCACCGCCTGGGAGGCGATGGCGGCGCGGTGAACGATCACGCCATGCTCGTGCAGGCGGGCAGTGAACTGATCCAGATAAGCATCCAGATGCTCCACGACCTCCGCACGGAGATGGTGCGCCTGCTGGCGCATAGCCTGAGGCTCAGCTAGTGAAGCAATGGCCTGCTGGCGCACTGCGATACGCCGCTCGGCATTGGCATCCAAGGCCTGCTGCAGATTGGCGTCTGCCAGGGAGCGGCGGATGCGCTGCGTAAAAGGTCTCATGCGCCAGGCTCCTTTGAGGTGCAGCCGCGATCGAGCAGCTCGGCAATATGGATGGCGCGCTGCGGCATACCCCGGCGCCTTAAGCCACCATTGATGTTGGTCACACAGCCAGCATCACAGGAAACCACCTCGTACGCACCGGAAGCGGCGATGTTGTTGAGCTTGCGCTCGAGCATCGCAGTAGAAATCTCAGGATGCTCAACAGAGAAAACGCCGCCAAAACCGCAGCATTCCTGCGTCCCAGGCAGATCGAGAAGGTGTGCGCGGCGCACATGGGCGAGCAAAGCGCGCGGCTGGCGATCCACGCCCAGCTCGCGCAACAGGTGGCAGGAGGAATGATAAGCAAGAGTGCCTTCATAGCAAGCGCCCACATCCACAACGCCCAACACATCAACCAGGAACTCGCTGAACTCATAGGTGCGGCTGGCGAGGGCTTGGGCACGAGGCAACCAGAGCGGGTCAGCGGCAAACAACTCGGGATAGGAGTGGCGAATCATCGAGGCGCACGAGCCAGATGGCACGACGATCATTCCGGGAGCCTGCTCAAAGACACGGATGGTGTTCATCGCCATCTGCCGGGCTTGGGCGCGCATGCCAGCATTGAAAGCTGGCTGCCCGCAGCAAGTCTGCCCGGGTGGGAAATCTACCTGCACGCCACAACGCGCCAAAACCCGCACCACCGCCTCGGCGACTTCAGGGTAGAGGGTGTCGATGATGCAGGTTACAAAGAGTTGGATTTTCTCTGGCATGGGCAATATCCTGGATGAATTGAGGTGAATATGGGTTAATTGTATCGCATAAAAAGAGGCGGTTTGTGATAACACCAATGATAAAAGACTTGTGTGTTGGGATACACTCTTATTCCAGACCTCGCATATAATAAAAACATAAGATTCGCCATATTTTGCCTTATAGGAATGCCGCGTGCGTGGTAAGATTATTCGTTGTGGATTCAGGTTACTTGGCTACACCACAACATACGAGGCATACATTCCTACGCTATTGCATAGAAGGAACATCGAAACATGAATAGCTTTTGTACTGAAATACCCAGCTTTCCCACACTTCCACGGCGGATCAACCGTCTAGGCGCACTGGCCTACAATCTCTGGTGGACCTGGCACCCAGATGCGCAGCGCCTGTTCGTGCGCATTGATCGGGAGCTGTGGGAAAAAACCTACCATAACCCGTTGCGCTTCCTGGCGCAGGTGGGCAAGGCGCGCTTAAAGGAAATGACCCGCGATCGCTACTACCTGGAATACTACGACCGCATCCTGCATTCCTTTGACGAGTACATGAAAGGCAACCACACGTGGTTTTCACGCTCCTGCCCAAACTGCCAGGGGAAAAGCATGGCGTATTTCTCGACTGAGTTTGGGCTGCACGAAACGATGCCGATCTATGCGGGAGGCCTGGGCGTGCTATCAGGGGACCATGTCAAGGGCGCCAGCGACCTGGGGCTGCCGATGGTGGCAATTGGATTCCTGTACACACAGGGCTATTTCTCGCAACGCATCTCAGAAGACGGATGGCAAGAAGCGAATTACCTGCGCTTGAAATTTGAGGAGCTACCCTTGCTACCGCTGCTCTACGATGACGGCAGGCCGATGACGGTTTCCATCGAGCTGCCCGGGCGCAATGTGATGGCCCGTTTATGGGAGATCCGCGTGGGGAGGGTACCGCTGTACTTACTGGACAGCGATGTGGAAGGGAACTCGCCCAGCGACCGCGAACTGACCTCACGCCTCTATATCAGTGATCTTGACCTGCGCATCTCGCAAGAGATCATCCTTGGGGTCGGGGGTGTGCGCGCCCTGCGCATGTTGGGCTACAACCCGGATGTATGGCATATGAATGAAGGCCATTCCGGTTTCTTAGCGCTGGAACGGATCCGCGAGCATGTTGCCGCAGGAGATAGTTTCGAAAAAGCCACCGAGAAGGTGCGCGCTTCGACAGTGTTCACCACGCATACTCCTGTGCCAGCGGGAAATGATGAGTTCCCGCTCTGGCTGATTGACAAGTATTTTTCTAACCTTTGGCCGCAATTGGGATTGGAGCGCGAGCAGTTCATCCAACTGGCACACAACCGGCAGCCCTGGGGAGGGGAAAGCTTCTCCATGCCGATCCTGGCACTGCGCCATTCCAGCCAACGCAACGGCGTTTCGGAGCTGCACGGTCAGGTGGCGCGCAAGATGTGGAATTTCTTGTGGCCTGACCTGCCAGAAGAAGAGGTGCCGATCACACACATCACCAACGGTGTGCACACCGGCACATGGCTGGCGCGCCGCTTGAACAACCTCTACGACCGCTACCTGGGGGCAGACTGGATGGAACGACTGGATGACCCGTTAACCTGGGAACAGGTGGAGGATATCCCCGATGGTGAGCTATGGACTATCCGCCGCCACTTGAAGCGCAAGCTCGTGTATTATGTGCGCGAGCGCGCCCGTGAGCAATGGCTATACAGCGGCATTCACCCGGTGCAGATCATCGCCTCGGGCGTCTTGCTGGACCCCTATGTTTTGACGATTGGATTTGCCCGCCGCTTTGCCACCTACAAGCGCGCCGACCTTCTGCTGTACGATATCGACCGCCTGCTGAGCATCATCAACCGCCCCAATTTGCCGGTACAAATAATTTATGCCGGCAAGGCGCACCCGGCAGACGAACCGGGGAAGCTACTGATCCAGAAAGTTTACCGGGCAGTGAAAAAAGCAGAAAATGGCGGGCGGCTGGTATTCCTGGAAGACTATGACATGAACCTGGCGCGCTATATGGTGCAGGGTGTAGATGTATGGTTAAACACACCACGACGTCCGAACGAGGCTTCTGGTACATCCGGGCAAAAAGCTGCGCTGAACGGCGTGCTCAATTTTTCGGTGCTGGATGGCTGGTGGCGAGAAGGTTACAATGGAGAGAACGGCTGGGCTATCGGCGACGAAAATGAGTACGAGTCGTATGAAGCACAGGATGCCGCCGACGCCTGCGGGCTTTATGACACGTTGGAGAAAGAGATCGTACCACTGTACTATCACGAACGATCAGCGGACGGCCTGCCGGGTGATTGGATTGCCAAGGTCAAGGAATCGATCCGCACGCTTGCCCCAGTCTTCAGCATGCGCCGGATGGTCAAAGAGTATGCAACACGCATGTACATACCATTGGCAGGTCATGAAAATAAACGAGATTCTCAGATCTAGCTAACACGCTATGGAAATCTTCTTATCCCCTCAAGCCTGGCTTGGCGCAGCGATGATTTTTGGGCTGCGCGTGGCTGACATGACGCTGGATACGATGCGCGTTCTGGTGGTGATGCGCGGGCGCAAGAAAGTTGCCTGGGTGCTGGGCTTCTTCCAGGCAGCGATCTTTGTTCTGGCAATCAGCTCTGTGCTCAGCGATCTAAACAACCCTCTCAACGTGATCGGTTATGCTTCCGGGTTTGCAACCGGGAATGTGGTCGGCATGCTGATCGAGGAAAGGCTGGCGATCGGGCACATCTTGGTGAACATCATCAGCCCGCGGCGCGGGGCAGCAATTGCTGAGCACCTGCGCCAGAATGGATATGCTGTAACAGAAATCCCGGCGCGGGGCAAGGATGGGATGGTAACCCTGTTGAATTGCAGCGTGCTGCGCAAGAACGTGGATGCAGTGCGTAAACTGATCAATGATATCGACCCGGAGGCATTTATCACGGCAGAAGATGTGCGCCCTGTGCGGCGCGGCTTCTGGCGAGCCTGATCAAATGTGGCCATTATTCCTCTCTGCGCTGATGATCTTTGCCATGCGCGTGGTGGATATCTCGCTGTACACCATGCGCATCATGATGGTCATGCGTGGACGCAAAGGATTGGCATGGCTGTTTGCTTTCTGCCAGTCTGTTGTTTATGTAACGGCAATCCGGGCTGTGCTGAGTAATTTGGATAACTGGATGAATGTGGTCGGGTATGCTGCCGGTTTTGCTACGGGAAACGTGATTGGTATTATGATTGAAAGTAAGCTGGCGATGGGACATATTCACCTGCGCATCATCTCCAGCGGTTGTGGAGATGAAATCACAGAAACACTGCGCCAGAACGGTTTTGCCGTCACCGAAACGGCAGGGCACGGGCGAAATGGGACTGTATCGCTGCTCTACATGGATGTTTTACGGCGCGATGTTGAGTTGGTGACAAAAATTACGGAGCAGTGCGACGCTAAGGCATTTATCATGGCGCAGAATGTGCGCCCATTACAGCGTGGCTTCTGGCATCACCCAAACAAAAGGAGTGCTTTATGGACGCATTGATACTCGCAAGACTGCAATTTGCCATCACAACGATCTACCACTTTTTCTTTGTGCCGCTGACGCTGGGGCTTTCCATATTCATAGCGATCATGGAAACCCAGTATGTGCGCACCGGGCAAGAAGTGTACAAACGGATGACGAAGTTTTGGGGGAAATTATTCCTGATCAACTTTGCCATCGGCGTTGTAACCGGGATCGTGCAGGAATTCCAGTTCGGGATGAACTGGTCTGAATATTCGCGCTACGTTGGAGACATCTTCGGCGCGCCGCTGGCGATTGAGGCGCTGACGGCGTTCTTCCTGGAATCCACCTTCCTGGGGATCTGGATCTTTGGTTGGGAAAAACTCTCGAAAGGACTGCACGCGACAGTGATGTGGCTGGTGGCGATCGGCTCGAACCTTTCGGCGCTGTGGATCTTGATCGCCAATTCGTTCATGCAGCAGCCGGTGGGATATGTGATCAACAACGGGCGCGCCGAGTTGACCGACTTTTTCGCCGTGATTACCAACCCCAATATAGGCTACCAATTCGCCCACGTGTTCTCTTCGGGATTAGCCACCGCAGCGCTCTTTGTTCTGGGCATCAGTGCGTATCACCTGGTACAAAAGAATGAGATCGATTTCTTCAAGCGCTCTTTCAAACTCGCCGCTATCATTGGCGTGATTGCCTCAATCGCAATCGGTATAAATGGGCATTCGCAAACACAACATGTGGTCGAAAACCAGCCGATGAAAATGGCTGCTGCGGAAGGGCTATGGGAAAGCGAAGACCCGGCATCCTTCTCCCTGATCACCATTGGCAGCCTGGATGGACGCGAAGAAATCTATTCGCTGCGCATACCCGGCGTGCTCAGTTTCCTGGCATACAACAGGTTCGAGGGCAAGATATTTGGCATGAACGAATTGCAGCAACTCTATGAGCAGGAATATGGCCCTGGGTCGTATATGCCGCCGGCAGTCATCCCGTATTGGACCTTCCGCGCGATGGTGGGGGCTGGCATGTTGATGGTGGCGATCACAGGCTTCGCACTGTATATCTCGCTGCGAAACAAGCATGAGACATACACCCGCATCCTGCGCTTTCTGCCGCTGGCAATTGCCTTACCCTACCTTGCCAATGCTTCCGGTTGGCTATTGACCGAGGTTGGGCGCTTCCCCTGGATCGTTTTTGGGCTGGTCAAGCTGGAGGCTGGGGTATCCCCCACCGTCTCTGCCAGCATGTTGTGGATATCCCTGATTGGTTACATCCTGGTCTATTCCCTGCTGATTGTGGCAACGATTTACCTGATGCGCAAATTTGCCAAGGCTGGCCCAATCGCTACCGATGACAAAATTCTGGCTGAAGAACCCACCCCATCCCTGGTGGCTACACAGGATTAGGAGGCTGATATGACACTCAACGATCTGTGGTTCATTTTAGTTGCCGTCCTCTATACTGGCTTCTTTATTCTGGAAGGCTTCGATTTTGGCGTAGGCATTCTGCTCCCCTTCTTAGGGAAAAATGACAACCAGCGCCGGGCAATCATCAACACGATCGGTCCGCATTGGGATGGCAATGAAGTGTGGCTGATCACTGCGGGAGGAGCCACTTTTGCCGCTTTCCCGCACTGGTACGCCACCCTCTTCAGCGGATTTTACCTGCCGCTCTTCTTGCTGCTGGTGGCGCTCATTCTACGTGGGATTGCCTTCGAGTTCCGCAGCAAGGATGATAACCCCCTATGGCGCAGCCTTTGGGATTGGTGCATCTTCGGCGGCAGCCTGGTAGCCGCACTCCTGTTGGGAGTAGCCTTCGCCAACATCATTAAAGGCGTACCCATCGATGCCGAGATGCACTATGTTGGGGGCTTCTTCAACCTGCTCAATCTTTACGGTCTTTTGGCTGGGGTTACCGCCATCCTGATCTTTGCCCTGCATGGCGCTATCTTCCTGAGCATGAAAACCAGCGACGACTTAAGAGAAACCGCTCATACCACTGCCCATCGCTTATGGCTGCCGGCAGTGATCGCCGCCATCCTCCTGGCTGTGGCGACCTTCTTTTACACCAACATCCTGGAAACCCTCGGCGCCGCTTCCTTCTTCACTCCCATATTAGCCATCGTGGCCTTATTGGGGAGTGGATACTTTCTACGTCGCGCAAGTAATGGTCGAGCCTTTGCATTGACCTGTGCCACCATCCTGTTCGCGTTGATCACATTCTTCGCGGGTCTTTTCCCGCGCGTGATGGTCTCAAGCCTGGACCCGGCATGGAGTTTGACGATCCAGAATACTGCATCCAGCCAGAATACCCTCCAGACGATGACCGTGGTGGCGCTCATCTTTGTGCCCATCGTGCTGCTATACCAGGGCTGGTCTTACTGGGTGTTCCGCAAGAGGGTGAAGGCTGACCCCAAGACACTGGTTTATTAGCGATACCCTGCAAGCAGGGTGACATGCGGATCGATCCCCGCCTGCTCTCTCAGGTCAAACGCTTTGGGATGGCACTCATCCCGGCAATTGGGCTGAGTGTGGCAGGCGGGGCTTTTGTAGTGCTACAGGCCGCGTGGCTGAGCCGAGCGATCAGCGGCGTCTTCCTGGAATCCAAAACCTTATCCGAGACCGTCCCCCTGCTGTGGGGGCTGCTGGGTGTGGTGCTGCTACGGGCAGCGCTCAGCCTGGGAGCAGAAATTGCAGCCAACCGGGCTGCAACAGGAGTGAAACAAGGGCTACGCACAGCGCTGTTCGAACATATCCTGGCGCTGGGTCCGGTATTCACCAGCAGCGAGACTGCAGATGGCGATGTGCGCACAGGGGAGCTGGTCAGCACGGCGACGGAAGGGATTGATGGGCTGGAAGCTTACGTCAGTCAGTACCTGCCGCAGGTGGTATCGGCGGCGCTGAACCCGCTGATCATCCTGTGCTTCATCCTGCCGCTAGATGTTCTGACATCAATCGTATTGCTGGTCACTGCACCGCTGATCCCGATCTTCATGGTCTTGATCGGCAGCGCGGCTGAGAAGCTGACCCGCAGGCAGTGGCGCAGCCTGAGCCGGATGAGCGCCTTCTTCCTGGATGTGCTGCAAGGGCTTCCGACGCTGAAAGCATTGGGGCGCGGCAGGGCGATGGGCGAGCGCATCGCTGCAGTGAGCGATGAGCACCGCCTGATCACAATGAAAGTGCTGCGGGTAACCTTTCTCTCTGCACTGGCACTGGAACTGATCGCCACGCTCAGCACAGCAGTGGTGGCAGTGGAAATTGGCTTGCGCCTCCTATATGGGAGGATTGGCTTTGAGCAGGCTTTCTTTATCCTGATCCTGGCGCCTGAATTCTACCTGCCCCTGCGGCTGCTGGGGTTGCGCTTTCATGCTGGCATGGCGGGCGCAGAGGCCGCAAGAAGAATCTTTGAAATCCTGGCAATCCAACCGGCAGAGAAGTACAGTGAGACTGGGCCAAAGGGAGGAAAATCGACTAATCACCCGGCACTACAATCCCCGGACATTTGGCTAGAAGACATCCACTATACCTATGCGAATGGCAGCCAGGCGCTGCAAGGGATCACACTACACCTGCCAGCAGGGAAGAAAACCGCACTGGTGGGTACCAGCGGCGCCGGGAAGAGCACCATCGCCAGCCTGATGCTGCGCTTCATAACGCCCCAGAGGGGGCAGATCCTGGTCGATGGGCGGTCATTGGGAAGCATTCCTGTGGAGGAATGGCGCAAACACCTAGCATGGGTGCCGCAAAATCCCTATCTGTTCAATGACACGGTTGCCGCTAACATCCGCCTGGCGAAGCCAGAGGCCAGCCTGGAAGAAGTGGCGCGCGCTGCCCGCCTGGCGCACGCCGAGTCATTCATCCGCGAGCTGCCAGAAGGGTACGACACGGTGATCGGCGAGCGCGGGCAGCGGCTGAGCGCAGGGCAAGCGCAGCGCATTGCGCTGGCGCGCGCCTTCCTAAAAGACGCACGCTTCCTGATCCTGGACGAGGCGACGGCTAACCTCGACCCGGATACAGAGGAGACAATACGGCAGAGCACAGACCAACTGGCTGAAGGGCGCACTGTGCTGGTGATCGCCCACCGGCTGGCTACCGTGCGCAGCGCAGACCAGATCGCCGTGATCTCCGCAGGCAGGGTGGAGGCGATTGGAACGCATCAGCAATTGCTAAATGAAAACGAGCATTACCAGCAAATGGTGGAGGCCTACACATCTGCCTCCCTGCCAATGAGGGACGAGGCAATCCCTCTGCTGCCACCAAGCTGGGAGCAGCCAACCACAGGAGCACAGGAAGAGGAAAGATCAACTGGGCACACCCTGCTGCGCCTGCTAAAAATGATCCTACCCTACTGGCGGCAGGTGGGCCTGTCTGTTCTATTGGGATTCGCGGCGATTGCCAGCAGCATTGGGTTGATGGCTACCTCGGCATGGCTGATTGCCCGCGCAGCGCTGCGACCCTCGATCGCGGCGCTGCAAGTGGCGATTGTAGGCGTGCGCTTCTTTGGGCTGGCGCGAGGGGTGTTCCGCTACCTGGAAAGGCTGGCCTCACACGATGCCACATTTCGCCTGCTGGCAGGGTGGAGGAGCTGGTTCTACCGGGCAATCGAACCGCTGGCGCCAGCGCGCTTGATCGATACCCACAGCGGCGACCTGCTCAACCGGATCATTGGCGATATCCGCTCGCTGGAAAATCTCTACGTGCGCGGGATCGCCCCGCCGGTGGTCGCCGTGTTGAGCCTGGTGGCATGCGCAGGATTCTTCATGGCGCATGATCCGCTACTGGCGCTGGCGTTGGTGAGTGCGATGCTCATTGCGGGGGTTGGTTCACCAGCATTGATCCTGGCGCTGAGCCGCAAGGTAGGCTACCAGCTCGTACAGGCGCGAGGGCGACTGAGCACGCTGCTGGTGGACGGTTTCCAGGGATTGCCAGACCTGACGGCTTGCGGGCAGGGAACGCAGCAGCTTCACCGGGTGGTTGCAGCCAGCGAAGCCCTCAGCCAAGCAGAGCGCCACCTGGGCTGGATCAATGGGCTGCAGGCGGCGTTGGCAGGCCTGCTGGCACACCTGGGTGCGCTGGCTATACTCACCTTATCCATCCCGCTGGTGGAAAATGAGAAACTGGATGGGGTCTTGCTGGGAATGCTAACGCTGGCTGCGCTGACCTCATTTGAAGGGATCGCGCCTTTGGGGGCGGCCGCCCAACACCTGCAAAGCAACCTGGCCTCAGCCCGGCGACTGTTCGAGGTTGCTGACCGGCCACCAGCCGTTCAGCCGCCCTCTCACCCGCTACCCTTGCCTTCGGATCATCATTTAGAAGTGGAAAACCTTTCGTTTCGCTACCCGCAAGATCAAACTCCTGGCAGCGAGACGTTGCAAGACATTTCTTTTACCCTGCGCCCCGGAGAGCACGTTGCCATCGTCGGACCCAGCGGGGCTGGTAAGACAACCCTGATGCACCTGCTGCTGCGCTTCTGGGAGTTTGAGCAGGGGAGGATCACCCTGGGCGGGCAGGATTTGCATGCCTTTGAGCCAGAGGCGCTGCGCCAGCGCATCGCCGCACTACCGCAACGCGTTTTCCTGTTCCATGCCACGATCAAAGATAACCTGCGCCTTGCCCGCCCAGAGGCGACCCAGGCTGAGATCGAAGAGGCGGCAAGACTGGCGCAATTGGGTGATTTTATCCAATCCCTGCCTGAGGGATACAATACCTGGATTGGCGAGCAAGGGCTGCGCCTGAGCGCCGGTGAACGCCAGCGGCTGGGGTTGGCACGCACCCTGCTGAGACGCGCTCCTTTATTGATCCTGGATGAGCCGACGGCCTCTCTGGATGCGCTGACAGAAACAGCAGTGCTGCAGGCCTTGCAATCTGTGCGGCCAGGGATTGGGCTGCTGACCATCTCGCACCGCCTGAGCGGATTAGAAGAAGCAGACGAGATCCTGGTGCTGCAAGCGGGTGCTATTGGCGAGCGCGGCAGGCACGCGGAGCTACTGGCGCGCGATGGGCTATACCGGCGCATGTGGGAGCTACAAAACCAGGTGCTTGCCATATAAGTGGAGAACCAATCATTTTTTTCTGCCGGTTGTCGTAGGGAGCAGGCAAATTATTTCTAAAAACGAAAGAGGTGAGGCCGAGCCAAAGCTCGGCCCCACCTCTTTCGTTTTTGGTTTATTGCTTATTAAGTGAATTCTCCGTTGCGGTAAATCACGACACCATCCACGCGGATCTCGGAATCTTTGCGCATATCGCAGATCATGTCCCAGTGGATCATGCTGGTGTTCAGGCTGCCGGTCTCTGGATAACCAGCGCCGAGAGCAACATGGAATGTACCGCCGAGCTTCTCATCAAAGAGGATGTTGCGGCTGAAGCGGTTGATCTCGAAATTGGTGCCGATGGCAAATTCTCCCAGGTAGCGTGCGCCGACATCAGAATCGAGCATCACGGTCAGGAATTCCTGCCCTTTTTCTGCGGTAGCCGTGGCAACACGACCTTTCTCAAAGGTCAGTTCAACGCCTTCTACCATGCGCCCCTGGTACAGTGCCGGGTAGGTGAATTTGACCCAGCCATTGACAGAGGATTCAACCGGGCCGGTATAGATCTCGCCATCAGGCATATTATGCTGACCGCTGGAGTTGCGGAATTTTCGCCCTTTGATCGACAGGCTGAGGTCCACATTGGGGCCAAGCAACTTGACCTTATCGTGACCTTCGATGCGCTTGACAATCTCGGCCTGCTTTTTCTCCACCCCTTCCCAATAGGCCACCGGGTCGGGCGTATTTTCATCGGCGTGGCAGGCACTATAGACAAAATTCTCAAAATCCTCATACTTCATGCCAGCTTGCCTGGCATACCCTTCGGTGGGGAAGAGGGTCAGTGACCAGCGTAGTGTCTTATCGCCGCCGCGGCGCAGCATGTTACTGCGCACGGGGGCATTGGCTTTCTGCCAACGAGACTGCCTTTCGGGGGGCACGTTGGTCAGTGCAAGAGGATTGATCTCAGCCCGGACGCGGATATAGACGTTGAACTGTTCCGTGACCAGCTTCTGGAAGGTGGGGGTGAAATCCAACTGGGAATCACTGGCATGGGAGAAGAATATTTCCTCTTCGTCTGGCAGGTGGAGGAGAAGATGGGGGTGCCCACCGCGCTTGAGCACAAGCTCATAAATAGCACGCACCAATGGCTCAGCATTGGTGCTCGTCTCAATAGCCACAAGATCACCTGGAGATACATGCGCAGAATGGTCTACCAGGATTTGGGCTAGTTTTTCAATACGGTGATCGCTCAATTTTGCCTCCCTCTCATCGGAAATTTATCTACAGGCTACATAAAAATTATATCATGGCAGGTTATTCCGCGCTATAATCTGGATCATTATGAAACAACTCCTACAAAACCTCCGCACAGGGCAAACAGCCATCGTTGATGTACCCATGCCCATTGCCAAACCAGGGACAGCCCTGGTGCGCACGGCTGCGTCGCTGGTTTCAGCAGGCACAGAACGCATGCTGGTTGAATTTGCCGAGAAATCGCTGCTGGGCAAGGCGCGCTCGCGCCCGGATCTGGTGCGCCAACTATTGGACAAAGCACGCCGTGAAGGGTTACTGACCACGGTGGAAGCGGCTTTCAACCGACTGGACCAGCCAATGCCACTGGGCTACTCCTCAGCCGGGACGGTTGTGGCGGTGGGGGCAGGCGTGCAAAAGTTCCATCCGGGCGACCGCGTGGCGTGCGCGGGCGGCAACTACGCTGTGCATGCGGAATATGCTGTGGTGCCAGAAAATTTGCTCGCGCGACTGCCGGATGATGTGGATTTCGAGGCGGCGGCTTTCACCACGCTGGGCGCGATCGCGCTGCACGGTTTCCGCCTGGCGCAGGTGCAGCTTGGTGAGACAGTCGGTGTGATCGGATTGGGATTGCTTGGGCTGCTGAGCGTAGGCATTGTGCAGGCGGCAGGCTGCCAGGTATTTGGCGTTGACCTGGATGCCGGGCGGGTTCGGCTGGCAAACCAACTGGGAGCGAGGGCTGCACTGCGCGAGCAAGCCGAAGAAGCGGCGCTAGCTTTCTCGCGCGGCAGGGGTCTGGATGCACTGCTGATCTGTGCGGACACGAAATCGGATGACCCGGTACAACTGGCGGGAGTGGTGGCGCGTGACCGGGCGCGGGTGGTGGCTGTGGGGGCGGTTGGATTGAACATTCCGCGCAAAATTTATTATGAGAAAGAACTTTCCTTTGTAAACTCGCGCTCCTATGGCCCAGGGCGCTACGATCCCGCCTATGAGGAAGGCGGGCGAGATTACCCGCTCGGCTACGTGCGCTGGAGCGAGGGACGTAACCTGGAAGCGATCGTCGACTTGCTCCACAGCGGGCGACTGGATGTCCATCCGCTCATCAGCCACCGTTACCCGATCGAAAAAGCCCCCCAGGCTTACGAACTGATCACGGGGAAGATCAAAGAGCCTTTCCTGGGGGTTCTGCTCACTTACCCCGACGCGCCTGGTGAAGAAGCGGTCCTAAAAACGCCCGTGCATGAACGCAATGGGAGGACTGCCCCGCACACAACCGAGAAAGTACGCCTGGGCGTGCTAGGCGCAGGAAACTTTGCCACGGCGGTGATGCTGCCGGCGATTAAGGATATCCCAGCAATTGAAAAAATAGCCATTGCCTCTGGAGCAGGGGCGCACGCACAGCACGCAGCCAGCAAATTTGCCTTTGGCTATGTAGCGAAAAGCGAGGAAGAAATCCTGGCAGACCCACAGGTGAACTGCATGGCAATCCTGACCCGCCACGATCTCCATGCAGCTCAAACGCTACGGGCGCTGCAAGCAGGCAAGCATGTGTTCTGCGAAAAGCCATTAGCACTCAAGCGCCAGGAGCTGGCAGCAATCGGCGAGCAATTAGCCCGGCAGGCGCAAACTTCCGGCGAAGGCAACATAAATCCCTTGCTGATGGTCGGCTTCAACCGACGCTTTGCCCCGCTGGCAGTAAAAATGCATGCTTTCATCAGCCAGCGCCACGAGCCGTTTGCCGCCCATTACCGGGTCAACGCGGGGTACATACCACTCACCCACTGGGTGCACAACGCCGTGGAAGGTGGAGGGCGCATCATTGGCGAAGGCTGCCACTTCATTGACTTCCTGACCTTTTTAGCAGGGCAGCCTCCGATCAAGGTAACTGCCCACAGCCTGCCAGATGCAGGCCGCTACCAAAGCGATAACATAGTGCTGATCTTCACCTTCCCAGACGGGTCACTGGGAACGATCAGCTACCTGGCAAACGGCGATAAGGCTTTCCCCAAGGAACGAGTGGAGGTCTTTGCAGGAGGCCGGGTAGCGGTGTTGGATGACTTCCGCTCGCTGGAGATGGTGCATGCTGGCAAGCGACAGAAAATCCACTCCCGCCTGCGGCAGGATAAAGGCCACCAGGCCGAATGGATAGCCTTCAGCAAGGCAATCCTGGACGGCGGACCACCGCCCATCCCTTATGCACATCTCCTCGGCGTAACGCAAGCAAGCTTTGCAGCGATAGAAGCGCTGCAAAGCCAGCAAGAGCAAACCATTGCGCAGGCGGCGTAGCAATGCGCTACCATTGCAATGTCAGGCGATAACAACATTGCCAGCACAAGCTCCTCATCCACCCCTAGGCACCGATGCCTGAACTACCTGTCTCATCCTCAGGGCTGCTCTCCCGCGTGATGCTAGTGCTGAAAGCGCTGGGCGAGCTCGGACCCCGCCAGGCGGGTTTATTTGCCTGGTATAAACTACTGCTCCACAGCGGAACTCTGCGGGCAGCAACAAGATCGCCTGCGCCAAGGGTAGATGGGGCTAGATTCCACCCACCGCTGCAACACCTTCCCACCCGAGAGGCGCTAAGAGACATTCTTGGCACAGATGGCATTGGTTACCTGATCCAGGAAGCAGATGAGATCACAAGCGGGCATACGCGCCTATTTGGCGGCCCACTCGTCGCGCTGGAATTGACTCCTGCTCGGCCATTACTGCACTGGACAGCATACGAGACGGGGCATGCCCAGCCGACGATGGCTTGCACCACTACGGCAAGCATGGATTGGAAATTCGTATGGGAGCCAGCCCGCTTTGGCTGGGCAACGATCCTGGCACGCGCTTACCATATCTGCGGGGAAGAAGTGTATGCGCAAGCCTTCTGGAAATTTACAGAAACATTTCTGGATAGAAACCCGGCTTACCAGGGGCCGAATTGGATGTCTGCGCAAGAGGTGGCATTACGGCTGATCGCCCTGGTGTTCTGCGGGCAGGTTCTTGCACCAAGCAGAGCGAGCACCGCGCCACGGATGCAGCGACTGGGACAGGCGATTGCCGAACACGCCAGGCGCATCCCCCCGACGCTGGCTTACGCCCGGGCGCAGAACAACAATCACCTACTCAGCGAAGCAGCCGGGTTATATACTGCCGCCCAGGCGTTGCCCGATCATCCGCATGCCAAGCGCTGGGAACGCCTGGGGATCCACTGGCTGAATGCCGGGCTACAGGGGCAGATCGCTGCGGATGGATGTTACAGCCAGCACAGTATCAATTACCATCGCCTTATGCTACAACTGGCAATCTGGGTGGACGCGCTGGCAGGGAATCCGCCCTCATCGCTGACACACCCGGTCTTCCAGGCAGAGACTCGCCATCGCCTGGCAGCCGCCACGCGATGGCTGCTGCGCCTGGTGGACTGTACCAGTGGGGGTGCCCCAAACCTGGGGCCAAACGATGGGGCTTATATCCTGCCTTTGAGTATCACGCCGCCAGGGGAACTTTGCGGTCGGGATTACCGGCCTGTGCTGCAAGCAGCAGGGATAACCTTCCTGGGCGAACGCCAGCTTGCCAGTGGAGCGTGGGATGAAATGACAATGTGGCTGGTGGCGCACCAAAGACAGTCAGGGTCTAGCCTCTCATCACAGCAGCCAATGTCTCATAAAACAGACATCCAGCAAACCCCTCACATTTTGCACAACCCGGCATCGGACTCCTGGGCATACCTGCGGGTGGCACGATTCACCTCCCGCCCCGGACATGCTGACCAGCTCCACTTAGATTTGTGGTGGCATGGATTCAATATCGCCCAGGATGCAGGAACATACCGCTACACTGCGGAGGCGCCGTGGAACAACAGCCTGGCCCACACCGCTGTACACAACACGCTATTGATCGATGACCAGGAGCAGATGACCCGCGCAGGGCGATTCCTGTATCTGGATTGGGCGCAGGCGGAGGTTATTGCTGCCAGGGATGGAGCAGAGGGCGCTTTACAACAGGTGACTGCCCGTCATGAGGGTTACCGGCGCCTGGAAGTGAGCCACCAGCGCAGCGTGGAAGCAAGTACAGACGGGCGATGGCTGATCACTGACCAGGTCACGGGGAGGGCTGGGAGGCTCACAAGGGCCCGGCTACACTGGCTGCTGCCGGATTGGGAATGGAAGGTGGAAGAAAATTTGATTAAGGCAGATCAAGAATCCCCCTCCACAGGTTCATCCCGAATCGCACTGCACTCGCCACTGGGTGAGATCCTGCTCGAGATTGCCGCCACCGGGCAGAAAATGGCAAGGGCCGAGCTGGAGATTTGCCGTGGCGGTGAGGTGCTTTATGGCAGCAAGCCCTGCCATCCAAGCTGGGGCTGGGTATCGCCCACCTATGGCGTGAAAACCTCTGCGCTCTCCATTTCACTGTGGATCGAAGGAGAGCTACCAATTGAAGCACACAGCACATGGATATTTTCCAGAACCAGACCCAAACCGATGGCTGGAAACATCTAGATGACGAAAGGGAGCAGTGTGCATATCTTATTAATCCACCAGGCATTTGCGGCGCTGGATGAGCCAGGCGGCACGCGGCACCACGAGCTGGCGCGCCGCCTGGCAGATCGCGGCCACCGCCTGACGATCATTGCCAGTCCTATCTCGTACCTGACGGGGAAATCACGGAATAAGAGGATTCCGTGGATGCAGAAACAACAGGATGGCGAACGGATCACTGTCCTGCGCGCATATACTTACCCCGCGTTGCATCGCAGCTTCTTGCACCGCATCTTCAGTTTTTTTAGCTTTATGTTCTCATCCTTGTTGATCGGTCTGGGGATACGGAAGGTTGATCTGGTATGGGGCACATCGCCACCAATCTTCCAGGGAGCCACAGCCTGGGCACTGGCACGCTTGAAAGGTGTGCCGTTCCTATTTGAAGTGCGCGATCTTTGGCCTGCCTTTGCCATCGCCGTGGGGGTATTGAGGCAACCGCTGCTGATCCGCCTTTCGGAATGGCTGGAGCGCTTCTTGTACCGGCGAGCGGACGCGCTGGTGGTCAACTCCCCGGGATATATCCAGCATGTCCGCGAGCGAGGCGCCCAGCGGGTGGAATTGATCCCCAATGGGGCAGACCCGGCGATGTTTACTGCGGGCACGAGCGAGCGAGCTGCATTCCGCCAGCAGGTGGGGCTGGGAGAGCATTTTGTAGCGCTCTACGCCGGGGCTCACGGCATGTCCAATGACCTGGGAGTGGTGCTGCAGGCAGCCAGCCTGCTGCGGGATCGAGAGGATATCCGCATTATTCTCCTGGGGGATGGAAAAGAGAAGGCAGCCTTGCAGCAGCAAGCGCGAGACCTGGGGCTGAGCAACGTTATCTTCCTGCCGCCAATTGCGAAAAACGAAATGGCTGTCGCGCTGGCGGCAGCCGATGCCTGCATCGCAATTCTCAAGCCAATTGAGATGTACAAGACCACCTATCCCAATAAAGTATTCGATTACATGGCAGCAGGCAAGGCAACCATCCTGGCAATCGATGGCGTGATCCGCGAGGTGGTCGAGAAAGCCAGGGCAGGCATTGCCGTCGCGCCTGGGGATGCGCCAGCGCTGGCCCAGGCGGTGCGCACCCTGGCAGATAACCCACAGCGCGCGGCGGAGATGGGCGCCAGGGCGCAGGCTTACGTAGCAGCGCACTTCGATCGAGCAGCGTTGGCGAATGTGCTAGAGGCGTTGCTGCAAAGGCTGACTGCTGAACATAAGTAGGATAGCAATATGCTTCACCACCTCTTGTTCCAGTGTATAATTTTCACGTGCGTAAGAACAAATCACCTGAAGATCTATCTGTAGAAGAGCTACGCCGCTTGCTAGTGGAGAAACGCCGGCGAACCCGCCAGGAACACCTGGAGCGATTCCGGCGCACCGGGCGCGTGATCACGCTGGCATCAGATCTGGAAACAGGCCTGCTCGACCAGATGCCATCCCAAGAGCCAGTAGAGGATGAGAAGCCATCCTGGAAGGAACGCAGTAAGAAGATCTTTGATCGCGTGCTATTGGGGGTGGAAATCCTGGCAGTGATTGGCCTGGCATTTGTGCTGCTCAACGGGCTGGAGATCTTGCGCGAGCTGAACACCCAAGCTCTGGAGGCCTTTGATCTCCCCACGCTGACGCCAACCCCGCTGATCAGCTCGGTCGTGCTGCCCTCAGGCCACACCCCCCCAAACTCGCCAGGAGGGGCGCGCCCAAACGAATATGAGATTCCAGAACATCTGCGCCCACTGGTGCAATCCCTGGCGGAAATCCCCATCCCAACGCCCGGCCCCGAACAGGCTGTGCGCATCCAAATCCCTGCGATCAGCGTGGACGCGCCCATTGTGCAGGGAGATGGGTGGGAGCAGTTGAAGAAGGGAGTTGGACAACACATCGGCTCCACCAATCCTGGGGCGCCAGGGAACCTGGTGCTCTCGGCGCATAACGATGTGTTTGGGGAAATCTTTCGCTACCTGGATCAATTGCAGAAGGGCGACCAGATCATTGTATACACCAATCAGCGCTCTTATACGTATATTGTCTCAGAGACTCTGACCGTTGAACCCACCCAGGTGGAAGTGATGGCGCCAACACCCGACGAAACGATCACGTTGATCTCGTGTTATCCATATCTGGTGGACAACCAAAGAATCGTGGTTAAGGGCGTGCTGCAAGACAGCAGCCAATGAAACCTGGCAGAAGACAAATGATTACGGCGACTTCGGTGGAGGGGATGCAGATCATAAGTTGATGAACACGAATCACCCACGCTGGTCTAACCAAACAAAAATGGTAATCAGCCTGCTGCTGCTAGCGCTGTTTGTATACTTGCTGGCACGCTTCAGCGTGGTGATCCCACCGCTTATCCTGGCAGTGATCCTGGCGTATATTCTCACGCCGTTGGTGAACTTGCTGCACAAGCGGCTGCGCCTGCCGCGTGTGCTGGCAATCTTGCTGGTTTATATTCTTCTGCTGGCAGCAATCATCACCTTGCCAGCAGTGGTTATTCCGGTTCTTGGAACCCAATTCGAGTCTTTCAACCTGGATTTCCAGATCATTCTGGAGCAGGTGGAGAGCGCGCTGGGCCATCGCTACAACATTCTGGGGTATGAAATTGATACGACAACCCTGTTTGAGAATATCATCCAGGCACTGCAAGGATTGCTGGAACCCGTCATCGGACAGACGCTCGCGCTGGCGGTGGAAGTCGTCTCTTCAATCATCTGGGTTATTTTCATCTTTGTCGTTTCTTTCTACTTGATCAAAGATAGCGGAAAGCTTAACAACTGGCTTGAAGAGCACATCCCCCCTGCATACCGCGAGGATTTCGTCACGCTGCGCGACGAAATCAACACCATCTGGGGGGCATTCTTTCGCGGCCAGTTGCTGCTGGGGCTGGTGGTGGCGATTATCTTCATCGTGATCGGTTCGATATTGGGATTGCCGTTTGCGCTGGCAATGGGAATCCTGGCCGGCATTCTGGAATTCCTGCCCAGCATCGGGCACGGCATCTGGCTGACGATCGCGACATTGGTTGCCCTCGTTCTGGGCTCCACCTGGCTACCCATTCCCAACTGGGCTTTTGCGCTGCTAATCATCGGTTTGCACATATTCTTCCAGCAATTCGATCTGAACTATCTGATCCCACGCATCATTGGGCGGAGCGTACACCTGCCACCGCTGGTGGTGATCCTGGGCATCGTCACCGGAGCAGTTCTGGCCGGCGTAATGGGAATTCCTCTGGCAGCCCCCACCATTGCTTCGGCGCGTGTGATTGGGCGCTATATTTATGCAAACCTATTTGACATTGAAGCATTCCCCCGTAGCACGGTAGAGCCTCTGCCTCCCCCTAATGCTCGCTGGTGGAAACGATCTGCCACTAAAAACGGGCCGACTGAATGATCTGAGGAGCAATATGCAAGAAACCTCCCATCCTACATCCCCCCACTGGTCATCGACGATCAAATTAATCGTAGGCCTGACAATCGCCGGGATGATCCTGGTGCTTGTGATCTATTTCCGCTCAATCATTGGGCCTCTACTGCTGGCGGTGATCGTTTCTTATCTACTACATCCCCTGGCAGCATACCTGGGCAACATCACCCGCATTTCGTGGCGCGGCTCGGTGAATATCATATACCTGCTACTGATCATCCTGCTGCTGGGTTCTTCGACATTAACAGGACTGGCACTGGTACAGCAAGTCCAGGCGCTGATCGTGGTGATCGAGCGCTTTGTCAGCGATCTGCCCTCTCTTCTGGACGAGCTATCGATGCAATCGTATATGATCGGGCCTTTCCGCCTGGATCTGAGCCAGTTCAGTGATCTTGGCGCCTTAGGAGAGCAGATCATCAGCGCACTGCAACTGGTGCTGGGGCGCGCCGGAAGCCTGGTTGGCAGCCTGGCAACGGGGGCTGCCAATACGATTGGATGGGGATTCTTCGTGCTGGTTGTTTCTTACTTCTTGCTGGCAGACGCAGGCAAAGTTCCAGACGCGATCACCTATATCGATATTCCAGGCTATGCGGAGGATATCCGGCGCATTAGCCGCGAGATGAGCCGGATCTGGAATGCCTTTCTGCGTGGTCAATTGACCATTGTGATCATGGTGGTCATCTCTTACACCATCCTACTGAGCATCCTGGGTGTACGCTTCTCATTTGCCCTGGCAATCCTGGCAGGGCTGGCGCGTTTTGTTCCCTGGATCGGCCCATTCGTTTCTGTAGGTGTCACCGCACTGGTGACCTTCTTTCAGGGTTCTAATTACTTCAAGCTGGAACCTTTTTATTACATGCTGCTGGTTCTGGGGCTTTCTATGCTTCTCGACCAGATCTATGATAACCTGGTACAGCCGCGCGTCATGGGGCAATCGCTGGGAGTGCATCCGGCAGCCGTGCTGGTGGTGGCTATCCTGGCAGCCAATATCATTGGGATTGTCGGCTTGCTGCTTGCCGCGCCGGTGTTGGCTTCGATTAAACTAATTGGGCGATATACGCTGCGCAAGATGCTGGATCTTGATCCCTGGCCTGATGCTGAAAAAATGGCCGAGGCGGAGAATTTCAACTGGATGAGGCGGTTGTTCATCCGCGTGCGCGCCTGGTGGCGAAAGGTGCGCAAGCATACCTGATCATTTGTATTTGGAATGAGATTAGCCGATTAATAGAGAACGTGGGCGGGGAAGGCCAACCGCCCACGTTCCAAATAGGGTCTTCAAGGCTTAGATCGCCAAGTGCGACGGCCCATAAATACGCTCTTTGATCTCCACAACCTGCCTGCGCAGGCGGTCATCGCGCTCCAACAGGTCGGCAACCTTCTCACAGGCATACATGACGGTCGTGTGATCCCGCCCTCCGAGGGCATCTCCAATTTGAGGCAAGGAAATGTTCGCTTCCTCGCGCAGGAGATACATGGCAATCTGGCGCGGCAAAGCCACTTCGCGCGTGCGGTCTCGGCCGAGCAAGCGATCGATGGTCAATCCATAGGCTTCAGCGACTTTGCGCACGACCTCACCCGGCTGTATATCGCTGCGGTGGGGCAGCATATCTGCCAGGGAAGTTTCAATCAATTGGGTAGTGATGGGAAGACCAGAGAGGTCGGCAAAAGCAAGGATACGCGTGAGGCCGCCTTCTAGCTCGCGGATATTGGACTGGATGCGACGGGCGATCATTTCCAGCATTTCTGGAGCCACACGCCGCCCGCCCCGCTCAGCCTTGGCGCGCAAGATTGCCACGCGGGTTTCAAAATCGGGGGGCTGGATATCAGCGGTAAGCCCCCACTCAAAGCGTGAGCGCAGGCGCTCTTCGAGCGTTACCAAGGCTTTAGGAGGGCGGTCGGAGGAGATAACAATTTGCTTGTCTTGCCCATGGAGTGTATTGAAAGTATGGAAGAATTCTTCCTGAGTTGATTCTTTTCCAGCAATGAACTGGATATCATCAATCAGCAAGACATCAATCCGGCGATATTTGTCGCGAAAAGCCTGCGTGGTGTGCGTGCGAATGGCATTGATCAAATCGTTGGTAAATTCTTCCGAAGATACATAAAGTACCTGCTGGTCACGCTGCGCGCACATGTTGCCAATGGCATGCAGGAGGTGGGTTTTACCCAATCCAACGCCACCATACAAGAACAGGGGGTTGTAGGCCTGGGCAGGGCGCTCCGCCACTGCAGTGGAAGCGGCATGCGCCAGGCGATTGCTAGCGCCAACGACGAAATTATCAAATGTATAACGACTGCAAAAGGATGAAGGTTTGATGTAGGCATGATTCTGTGCAGGAATATCCTCATCCACTCGCTCGACAATACCCACCTGTTCTATCTCGGGATCGCCCTGCCAGACAATGAAACGAACTTCCACCGTGCGGTTCATGATCCCGGTGAGCAGGCGGGTTACCGTGCTGGAAAGGCGGTTATCCAGCCAGTCACGCGCATAGGCATTGGGAACGCCAATCACGAAAACGCCATCTTCATAAGTAACCAATTCCGCGTTACGCGCCCAGGTATCGAACGAGGCTTTGGGCATATCCATCTGAAGTTGACCTAAGGCAGCCTGCCAGGCTTGCTTAGCGATCATGGCGTCTTCTCCTTGTCAGCAGTTTTAGACAGCAGTATCTAACACCCCGGCCATAGCCTCTGACTGGGGCACCCCCGCTACTCAATTGCTCTCATTTTGTCTGGGAAAGCCAGGCATGTTGACGCAGGATCGATGCCGGCTTCCTCTGGGCACCGTGTGGCGCCCCTATGGGATTTGTATTCTACCGCATTCTAGCAAGAAACGGATGAGTAAATCAAGATGTTTAACCTACGGAAACCTTAAAATACCCAAAGTTTTTAAGATTCGGAATCTTAAAATAGACACTTGTTCTGATAATTATATCTACCCCGGCAACACAACCCTGCCTACCCAAAGGCGGGGTTTACCTGTCACACACCCCCCATATATGCCGGTTTTGTCGGCTATATGGTAATAATTGCCATCTATAGGGTGCAGATGTTAAAACGATACAAACAAGAATTTTGAGAGTCGCCCACTATCGAGATGCTAAAATTGGCAGGCTTTTTTCAGATAAAGGTTCTAATTTACGAAATCAGCAGAAAACTGAGCCCAATGGGTTGCAGAAAATGTAGCAGTGTTTTCACCCGTTTCGACCAATATATACAAGCTTTCTGGGAGGGCAGCTCTGATATCGCTCCTATATTGCGTTAACGACTTTCTTGCATTCAGCAGGTACATTATAAGCGCAAGTTGGCGCCTCTGAATATTCCGGCTCATTGGGAGTTAGCGTGACAGAGGACGTGTGGACTCGTTATCAAAATTTAGCACTACTTACCAGTGCAGAGGAGGATCATAATGTCTAAGATTATTGGTATTGACCTTGGAACCACGAACAGCGTTGTTGCAGTGGTTGAGGGCGGCGAACCGGTGGTGATCACCACCGCAGAGGGGTCACGCCTGTGCCCTTCGGTAGTAGCTTTCAATAAAAATGGAGAGCGTCTGGTTGGGCAGACTGCCAAACGCCAGGCAGTAATCAACGCCGAGAATACGGTTTACTCAATCAAGCGCTTCATGGGGCGGCGGTACGACGAAGTCGAGACTGAGCGCAAGATGGTGCCTTTTAATGTTGTGAAAGGTTCATCCGGAGATTCACGGGTAAAAATTCCACTGGTGAATCGGGAGTTTACTCCACAAGATATTTCTGCCATGGTACTGGCAAAGCTTAAGGGCGATGCAGAAGCATACCTGGGGGAGCCTGTCAGCAAGGCTGTGATCACCGTTCCGGCTTATTTCAACGACAGCCAGCGCCAAGCAACAAAAGACGCTGGGAAGATCGCCGGGCTGGAGGTGTTGCGGATCATTAATGAACCTACCGCAGCCGCGCTCGCTTATGGCCTGGACAAGAAGGAGAATGAAACCATCCTGATCTTTGACCTGGGAGGCGGCACATTTGATGTGAGCGTACTGGAAGTGGGCGAAGGTGTGACCGAGGTGAAAGCGACCAACGGCGATACACACCTGGGCGGGGATGACTGGGATGAAAGGATTGTCAACTGGGCCGCAGACGAGTTCAAGAAAGAGCAAGGCATTGATCTGCGCCAGGACCGCCAGGCTCTGCAACGGCTGCGTGAAGCCGCTGAAAAAGCCAAGATTGAGCTCTCCAGCGTGCTGGAAACGGAAATCAACCTGCCGTATATCACCGCCGATTCTGCCGGGCCCAAGCACCTACAATTGAAGCTGAGCCGGGCGAAATTCGAACAACTCAGCGAAGACCTGGTGAAGCGCTTGCGCGCTCCTTTCGAAGCGGCGATTAAAGACGCCGGCATCCAAGCCAGCAAGCTCGATGAGCTTGTGCTGGTGGGCGGCGCCACGCGCATGCCCATGGTGCAAGAGCTGGTGCGCTCCCTGACTGGCAAAGAGCCCCACAAGGGAGTAAATCCAGACGAGGTAGTGGCAGTAGGCGCGGCCATCCAGGCAGGGGTGCTGGCAGGGGACGTGAAAGATGTGCTACTGCTGGATGTGACGCCGCTCTCGCTAGGCGTTGAGACGCTGGGAGGGGTGATGACCACTTTGATCGAGCGCAACACTACGATCCCAGTGAAGAAATCCGAGACCTTCTCCACAGCAGAGGACAACCAGACGGCGGTGGACATTCACATCCTGCAAGGCGAACGTCCGATGGCTGCCGACAACATGAGCCTGGGCCATTTCCGCCTAGAGGGCATCTTGCCTGCACCGCGCGGCATCCCGCAGGTGGAAGTGACTTTCGATATCGACGCCAACGGCATCCTCAATGTCATGGCTCGGGATAAGGCAAGCGGCAAAGAGCAAAAAGTGACCATCACCGCTTCGACCAACCTGAGCAAGGAGGAGATCGAGCGCAAGATGAAGGAGGCTCGCGAGAACGAGGCTGATGACCGGCGCAGGCGCGAGGTGATCGAAGCCCGTAACACCGCCGATAACCTGGTATACCAGACCGAGAAAACGCTGCGCGAGCTGGGTGATAAAATCTTACCTGCCGAACGGCAGGCCATCGAAGCCAAGATCAGCCAGTTGCAAGAAGCCGTCAAAGGAGATAACACTGCGCGAATGCGGCAGTTGATCGAGGAAGTACAGAACGCCTTCCACGCCATCAGCCAGCAGTTAGTTGCTCAGCAGGCGCAAGCAGGCGGGCAGGCTGGTAATGGGCACAAGCCAGGGCGCCCCAGTGACGAGGGCGAGGTTGTTGAAGGCGAATTCCGGGAAGCATAAAACTCCCCACCCCAAAACAGGGTTTTGAGCAAACCACCTGGGTTCAACGGTCAATCCCAGAGAGCCACCCCCTGCGCGAAACCCTGTTTTTGGCTCATTGGGACTTGCCGTTACAGAGGGCAGGTATGGGGGTGTTTTGCGGGCGGAGCCCGCAAAACACCCCCATATATCC
>JAFGBV010000077.1 GCA_016932955.1 Anaerolineales bacterium
CCGCGCTGTGTCTCGATCACCGCATGGCAGTTCTCTACCGCTATAAAGCCCGGCCCCAGGCCAATATACAGCCGTGCTGAGTGCCGCAAGGGCTCGGGGGGGCGCTTTGTCATCCGTGCATCCACGATCACCATGGGGTGCAGCGCCTGAGCAGATTTTGCTTCCGCATCCACCAGTACTGGGATCTGTCCCTTAGCCAGGATTTGTAGTACACGCAAGCTATCGTCGGGGTCATTCACCCGCCGCGCCGTGATCTGCTCTACCGTTGTCTCCCCGCTATAAACCGCCTCCGCAAAAGCCACCATGCGGCGTACCACCAGTGGCTGGGGCAGTTCAGTGATCACCACCTTCAATCCAGAGCGGTGTAAACGCAGCGCTATTCCGCTCGCCAGGTCGCCGCCGCCGCGGATCAGAACGATCATAACTTCCCAATCCCTCTCAGCACCCTCTCCGGCGTGAGCGGGAACTCATGGAACCATACCCCGGTCGCATCATGAACCGCAGCAATCACCGCTGCTGTCAGCGGCAGATAAGGCATTTCACCCATTCCTCGCGCCCCATAGGGACCGATCGGGTCTGGGTACTCCAGTACCAGTGACTCGACCCGCTCCGGAACATCCAGAACCGAAGGGATCAGGTAGGTCGATAAATGCGGTGTGCGCACATAGCCGTCCTGCTGCACAAAGTTCTCCAAAACTGTATAGCCAGCCGCTTGCACTACCGCCCCCTCGATCTGCCCTTGCACCTGTTGCGGGTTGACCGCCTTGCCCACATCGTTGGCAGAGATCACATCAATCAAATGAACGTGCCCTGTTTCAAGATCAACTTCCACTTCCACTGCCTGCGCCACATACCCATAGGCAAAGTTTGGCTCCGATTTACCCGTCTCAGGGTCATAAGGCGTTGTCTTTGGAGGGCGATAAACATAGGTCGCCACTGCTGGACGCTCCTCTGCCTGCCATTTCTCCAATGCCAGCTCGCAGGCCCCTCGCACCGAGTTCCCCGCCATGAAAGTCATCCGCGAGGCCGATACACTGCCCGAGTCCTCAGTATGTGCCGTATCCGAAACAACCAGCGCCACCTTCTCCAACGGAATACCCAAAGTCTCAGCCGCAAACTGTGCAATGGCAGTATGCGTCCCTTGCCCCACTTCCGCCGCTGCATGCCGCACCACCGCCCGTTCGATCTCCACATTCCCGTGTAGCTCTACGATCGCCGTGCATTGCTCCGGCGCGCCAAACGAAAAACCCACATTCTTGAATGCACAAGCAAAGCCCCTGCCGCGCGCCATGGTTGGCGATTTCCCAGCGGGGGGGATTTTTTCCCATTCGCCCATTGCCTCCGCACACTTCTCGATCACCTGCGGTATGCTCACCCCCTTGGGCAGCGGCGTCCCCACCGAGAGCAGCGAGCCCTCACGCAGCACATTCTTCATCCGCAATTCCACAGCGTCCATGCCCAAAACCTCAGCCAGCCGGTTCATCTGCATTTCTGCAGCAAAGGCGCCCTGTGGCCCGCCAAACCCGCGGAATGCCCCGCCAGGGATTTGATTGGTATATACCGCATAAGAGTCAACCTTCACGTTCGGGATCTCATACGGACCTGTGCACATCAGTGTGGCATTCCCCAGCACCTTGGTTGAAGTGTAGACATACGCCCCTCCATCCTCAATCACTTCAGCTTCCGCCGCCAGCAGCTTTCCCTCCTTGCTAGCCCCCCATCGCGTTCGGATGATGAACGGGTGGCGCTTATGGTGCCCGATGATCGACTCCTCCCGGCTCCAGATGATCTTTACCGGTCGCCGGATTCCGCGCTGGCTCAGGCGCCAGACAGCCAGCCCCAGCACAATCTGCACCGACATATCTTCCCGCCCCCCAAACGCCCCGCCGATCGCTGGGTAGATCACCCGCACCTGCTCCTCAGGTAGGCCTAATGCGTGCGCGATCTGCTCTCGGTCCTCATGTGTCCACTGCCCCGCTACCTGAACCGTCACCCGCCCCTCTTCATCAATGTATGCCACCCCGGCTTCTGGCTGCAAGAAAGCGTGCTCCTGGGCTGGTGTGCGATATTCCCCCTCCACGATCACATCTGCCGCGGCAAAAGCAGCCTCCACATCTCCTTTGCGAATGCGGTAGTGGCAAAAAATGTTCGATCCCAGGTCTGGATGTAACAGGAGGGCATCCTCCTTCATCGCCGCCAGCATATCCGTCACCACGGGCAGATCCTCGTAAACCACCTCGATCAGGTCGCGTCCCTGCGCAGCGATCTCTTCCGTCTCCGCCACCACCACCGCCACCTGGTCTCCCACAAAGCGCACCCGCTCGGCAAACGGTTTGCTTGATCCCGGTCCGCACAGAACCGGTTGGTCTGGCATGATCAACCCGTACTCGTTCACTGGCACATCCTTTGCCGTGAGCACCGCTAAAACCCCAGGCAGCGCCTCCGCCTTGGATGTATCGATCGATTTAATGATCGCGTGCGGGCGATTGGCGAACAAGAGCTTCATATAAGCCTGTTCTGGAAGGTTGATATCGCCGGGGTAAAGCGCTGCCCCGGTGACTTTACTCACTGCATCGACGCGTTGCACAGATTGACCAAGAATAGACATGGATTACTCCGTAATGGTTGAGATGATCGAAATTATACCCCACCTGTGCAAGCTTCAGCCTGTCACAAACCTCAGCCTTTGCCAAATCCCCCATTCACCAGCCATACCCCCGCCAGGATAATCCCCCCTCCCAGCAGCGAGGCAACCAGGATCGGCTCGCTCAGCAGTAAAGCCGCCACGATCACCGCCACCAGCGGCTCCAGGTAAAGGAACGCCCCCAACTGCGAGGCGGGCAGCACCTGCAGCGCATCGTACCAGGCGATATATGCCACCCCAGAGCAAAAAACCCCCAGAAAGCCCACCCCCAGCCAGCCATGCCAGGTGAGGTTGGCTATTTCTGCGATCCCCGGTCCTGCAAAGAAAAGCAGTGAGGTGAATAACCACCCCGCCAGCATCACGTAGAACATCATCCGCGCCGCCGGATGCCGTTGCAAGCCCCGCCGCGAAAGCGTGGAGAAAACCGCCCAATTAGGCGCACTGATCAACACCAGAACATCCCCCGGTGTGCCAAATGGTCTGCCAGAAAATATCCCCAGGTTGCCCTTGCTCACCACCAGCAGCACCCCGCCCGCCGCCAGCCCAATCCCCAGCGCCTGCAGCCAATGCAATCTTTCCTTCAAAAAAACCCATCCCAGCAGCGCCATGAAGACCGGCGTGGTCGACACAATCCACGCCGTGGTGGAAGCCTGGGCAGTTTGCAGTCCCGTCGACTGCAGCCACTGGTGGAATGTGATCCCGATCAACCCCAGCAGCGCAAAATACCCCACATCCCCCCTGGCAGGCAGTGCAAACTGCCGCCGCGCGAACACCGCCGCCCCCAGGATGATCACCCCCATCCCAAAGCGCAGCCACACCACCGTTACAGGCGAAACATCACCCAGCGCCACCTTCGTCGCAATAAAAGAAGCACCCCAAACCAATACGGCCAGGGTTGCTTCAATAATCGCCCATCGATGCGCTTTTCTCAATGCGCCTCACCCATCAGGTACTGCGCGCCTCCCTGCTATCCACCATTCTCCAGCAGCTTCTCAATATCTCCCGCATGCTCGCCTTCATGGTGCACAAAGACTCCCACGATCCCCTTCACGTTCGCCTGTGTCCCCCATGGTGAGACAAAGGTTTGGGGAAATTTTTCATCTGGCAAATCTCGCAGCGTCTTCTTCAGCACCTCACGAGTCGCATCAAACTCGCGCCGCGAGTGCTCCAGCGGCAATGACTCGCGCGTCTCCACCGTTTGTGCATTATAGTAATCGATACCCCGCGGCGCCGTCACCGCCGGCACATCCCCCTTCGCATGCGAGCGTAACGCCGCGATCACGGCATCGTCCCACCCCGCAATATGGTCCAGCAGTTCCTTCATCTTCCACGACGGGTAGATGAACGACTCCGCATCCAGGCGCGCCAGCGCCGCGTTCAGCCGCGCCCGCGCAGCCTCCAGTTGGGCAATCAATTCCTCTTTTTCCTTCTCATAGTTCTCAGGCATTCACCACCTCCACTCACGGTTATCAGGCCGCATGCAATCGCAGCATCACTTATTTTATCCCATTTCCACCTGGCAAGTTAGCGCCAGGTTCCCGCTCGCAGGTCGCATCCCTCGCTCACCGCAGCCCTACCAGCTATGCCATACCCTGAGAACAAGCGGGCGGAACCACTTTGCGGTCCCTTTCTGTCCATTCCCGTTTGCCGGACCAGCCCAGGTAGGCACGCACGATCGCCAGGATTCCCAGGATCAAGATCAGCCAGCGGAAAACATTGTGAAGTGCCAGGCTCAACCCATAAAATGATTCCCAGAACATCATCATCCTCCAGAATGGCTTGGCATCTTACCACCCGGTAACGAAGCGCATCATATCGAACTCCCCTTCCCTTGTCAAGCTGCCGGAAACAACCTCAATTATCGAATAATATGCTCTTCAGCCTCATCTCTTCCCTTGCGCAATCCATCAATTCGCCTTAAACTCAAGTCAGTTCGGAAGAAAGGGGTTTGCGGCGTAGCCGCACAAAACAACCCCAAACACAACCACTTTCCATGATCCGAGCTCACAGTAAGCTCGATCTGATCGCATATTCTTATTGGCGAGGCTCTATGTTAGACCTGCCCGATTCCGAAATCCTTCCCCTCTCCCTGGAGCATTCCTTCTGGACCTGGTCTGCCCAGGGCAAAGTCTCCCCCATCCCGGTCACGCGCGCCAAAGGCGTTTATTTCTGGGATAGCGGCGGCAAGCGCTACCTGGACTTCAATTCCATGACCATGTGCGTCAACATCGGTCACGGCGACGAACGTGTCATCCATGCGATCATAGAGCAGGCGCGTGCCCTCCCCTATGCCGCACCCGGCATGGCCACAAAGCCACGTGCCATCGCTGGTCAGCTCCTGGCCGAGATCACCCCCGGCAGCCTGAACAAGATCCTCTTCACCCTCGGCGGCGCAGATGCCAACGAGAACGCCGTCAAGCTCGCCCGAGGCTACACCGGTAAACACAAGATCCTTACCCGCTATCGTTCCTACCATGGCGCATCTGCCGGAGCCATGTCCCTCACCGGCGACCCGCGCCGTTGGCCTTGGGAGCCTGTTCTAATGCCCGGCGTGGTGCACTTCCTCGATCCCTATCGCTACCGCTCCACTTTTCACCGCACTAACCCGGAAATCTCCGAGACAGAATTTTGCCAGGATTATCTCAACCATCTTGAGGAGATCATCCTTTATGAAGGTCCAGAGACCATCGCCGCCATCCTGCTCGAATCTGTCACCGGCACCAACGGCGTGATCATCCCCCCTGCCGGCTACTTGCCCGGCGTGCGCGCCCTGTGCGATAAATACCACATCCTGCTCATCGCCGACGAGGTAATGAGCGGCTTTGGGCGCACCGGCGCCTGGTTCGCCGTCGATCATTGGAACGTCGTACCCGACCTGCTCACCATGGCCAAGGGTCTTACCTCCGCTTATGCCCCCCTCGGCGCGGTTGCCATGAAGCCAGAGATTGCCGCCGCCTTCAATGATGTGGCTTACCAAGGCGGCCTCACCTACACTGCCCATCCCATCTCGCTTGCCGCAGCCATCGCCAACATCCGCGCCATGCAAGAAGATCACCTCGTCGAACACGCTCAGGCAATGGGCTCCGCCCTTCGCCGCTTGCTCACCGATCTGGGCGAGGCGCACCCCTCTATCGGCGAGGTGCGCTCCATCGGTCTCTTTGGCATCGTCGAACTGGTGAAGAACCGCGCCACCAAAGAACCCCTTACCTCCTGGAATGAATCTTCCCCTGTCATGGCAGCCCTGCGCCAATCCCTGCTCGACCAGGGTCTCTTTCTCTACACCCACTGGCACACCCTGCTCATCATCCCGCCCCTTATCATCAGCGAAGAACAGCTCGCCGAGGGCTTTACCGTGTTGGATAAAGCGCTTCGGATAGCAGACAACGAAATATCCACATAAAAAGATACCAGAGCAACCTGATCGCAAATAGGATTTCATCCCATGACCCACCCCCTGCCTGGCCCTGCCTATCGTCTCCAAACCGCACGTCTGATCCTGCGCTGCTGGGAGCCGCGCGATGCTCCCCTGCTCTCCGCTGCCATTGAGTCAAACATCGACCACCTGTTGCCCTGGATGCCCTGGGCTAAGGATGAGCCGCGCAGCCTCCAGGATCGCCTTGATCTTCTGCGTCATTGGCGCGGTAATTTCGACCTCAGCAAAGATTTCGTTTATGGCGTCTTCAGCCTCGACGAGAAGATTGTCTACGGCAGCAGCGGCTTGCACACCCGCCTGGGAGAAGGCGTTCGTGAGATCGGCTATTGGATCGGCAAACAACACATCAATCAAGGCTACGCCACCGAGCTTTCTGCCGCCCTCACCAAAGTCGCCTTCGAGATCGAGAAAGTCCGCCGGGTGGAAATTCACTGCGATGTGCACAACTATCCCAGCGCAGCCGTGCCGCGCAAGCTCGGCTACCTACACGAGGCCACCTTGCAAAAGCGTAACCCTGACCATGAAGGCCGCCTGTGTGATTCGATGATTTGGACTCTCTTTGTAGAAGATTATCCTGATAGCCCAGCTTTTTCCGCTCCTATCCAGGCCTTCGATGTCCTCTCCCGGAGGTTGCTCTGATTGGCCAAAGAATACCTCTTCACATCTGATCTTGCCAAAGCCGTCGGCATTCATCCCAACACCGTGCGCTTATACGAACAATGGGGGCTCATCCCACCTGTTCGGCGCAGCGCCAGCGGTTACCGCCTGTTCACTATCCTACACCTGGACTGCTTGCGCCTGGCCCGCCTGGCTTTGCAAGGCCAGCACCCCGGTAGCAGCATTCGCAAGTCATCGATTCGTCTGGTCAAGCGCGCTGCCTCTGGCGACCTGGGCGGCGCCCTTGAGCTGGCCTACCAGCATCATGCCCTGGTGCAATCCGAACAAGCCCATGCCGAATCCGCTGCCAACCTCCTCCAGCGCTGGGCCGAAGGCGCCGCCGCCGATACCACCCAGGCACCCTTACAGATCGGCCAGGTCGCCCGCTTGCTCGGCGTGACCATCGATATGCTGCGTAACTGGGAGCGCAACAACCTCCTGCATGTCCCCCGCAATCCTCAAAATGGTTACCGCCTCTATGGCGCCCGTGATATCAGCCGCCTGCGCGTTATCCGCATGCTCACCCGTGCCGGTTATAGCACCATGGCCGTCCTGCGCATGCTAATCCACCTCGACCAGGGCTTCAGCGGCGACCTAAAACTGATCCTCGATACCCCCCGCCCCGACGAAGATGTCTATTCCGCTTCCGACCGCTGGCTCTCTACCCTCGCCGAACAGGAACAGCGCGCCAGGCGCATCACTGCCCTATTGGAGGAAATGATCCAACAGTACAACGCACCCGAAACCATCTAACCCTCCACTTGCACACCAGGGTTTCCAATCGCAATTCCAGGGCCCCATTCAGCGCCGCCTCACTACGCGTACACGTTCTCTCCTTTCCTTTTCGTCCACTCCCTGCAACCCTCCATTTGCACACCAGGGTTATATAATGGGAATTAGATTGATCTGCTCAATCCGATTTCACATTCTGGAGGCTCAATAACATGGAAAGACCCTATATCGTTGTTAACCAACAGGCATCCGTTGATGGCAGGCTGGCAATCTCCCCCGATAAGCTGCTGCTTTTTGGCGATGAGCGTTGGAACACCATCGCTGGCGCAGATTCCACATTTTGGGAGCAGATAAAAACGACCCATAAGCCTCAGACTGTTCTCGAAGGGTCTGGATCCTTCTGCCCCTTGGATCAACCTCCCGATCCACTCCCGCCAGTCGAAGGAAGCCCAGTCTCCCTCTACCAGGATTACCTCCCTTCCAGCATCCTGAACCGGCCTGGGCATGCTGGCTGGTTCAGTGTTGTCGATGGCCGCGGGCGCGTGCGCTGGGCTTACAAAGAATATCCCGACCCCGCCTGGGCTGGTTGGTACCCGCTCGTGCTGGTTTGCCGACAAACCCCGCCAGAATCCCTGGCATACCTGCAGCGCGAAGAAGTGCCCTACCTGGTTGCCGGTCAGCAGCGTGTCGACC
>JAFGBV010000078.1 GCA_016932955.1 Anaerolineales bacterium
CCGGCAGCCATTGCACTCGTGATTTTGAGAAAGTCACGACGGGTGATCGCGTAATTCCTGGACATTAATCGGTTCCTCCATAACATTAAGAGTCTGCTTGAAGAAGTTTACCACTTTTTTCTGATACGCTTTCACATCGTAAAAATATCCCGCCGCGTGGCGCGCCTTGGGAATTTCCCACAAGGTAACGAGGTCTCCGATGGCCTTGCTGAATACCCGCCCAAACTTATGCTCCAGGCCTGTTCCGGTGGTAATAAGCAGAACCGGGCGCCCAAAGCGCCTGAGCGCGGAGGTGGTGCTTTCGGGGTTCGAAACGCCGCTCATGAAATCATACAGCTTATAATAAATCCAGTTGATGGGAGTATACATGCGGCGCAGCAGTGTCATCGGTGGGTTGCCATGATCTTTTAAGCTCATGGATCCCAATCCCTCCAGCACAACGGCGCGGATGTTTTCGCCCTCCACGGCACCGCGCAGCACGCACTGCGCCCCGAGAGAAATGCCCAGGGCGCCGATCTTATCAGCATCGACATCCTCCCGGCTGAGCAGGTAGTCGACCGCGCCAAGCACATCATTGGCCTCCTGTATACCGCCGGTGCACAGATCGCCCTGGCTGCTGCCATGACCGCGCAGGTCAAAGAGCAGCACTTTGAAGCCATAAGAAGCTAAAGCTGCGGCGTGGTAGATCATACTGCTGGATGAGCCGTTCAAACCGTGCACGAGGAGAATGGCCGCGCGCAGGTGTCCGGGGATGAACCAGCCAGCCAGGCGCAGACCGTCACGGCTGGTCAGGATCACCTCGTTGAACGGCAGGTTAGCAGCCGCAGGGGTTAGCCCCAAGGCTGAAAAGATACGCCGCGGGTGAACGGCCGAATGGGCCAGCCATAATTGATAGGCGATATAGATAAGCGGCACCAGCCAGATGAGCTTACCCCAGGTGATTGGCCCCCTTAAACCCAGACCGATCACCACAATGCTGAACAGAAAAACGATTGCGGTATTGCGGTATAAAAGCCATTTTTCTCTGCGGCGGCTGATGGTGGGCATCTTTCCTTCCTGTTCAGATTTTCAATCCGGCGATGGGGAATACTCTCAAATGTCGGAAAAAATCCCCTGAATTCCTGCAATGAATACTAATTCATGGAGGGCCGGGTTCACGGGATGCTCTCCTGAGCAAAGCTCAGGGTTGCCTGCAATAGAACATTTGCACCGTTGATGCAATCTTCCCACTCGCTGAATTCACGCGGGGCATGGCTGGCGCCTCCTATGGAGGGAATGAAGATCATCCCCGCCGAACACAGGCCTGCCAGGGATTGGGCGTCGTGCCCCGCGCCGGAAGGCAGGGCGATATGCCGCAAGCTCAGGGTCTCAGTAGCCTGGGAAATCGCCTGCTGCATGGTCTTGCTCATCAGCGCAGGCTGGTGTTTGCCCAGAGGTGTAATCTCCAACCCTAGTCCAAACCGCTGCGCCTCTGCCTGGGCGCACGCCAAGAGTACCGCTTCCATCTGGTCGAAGATAGCGGCATCCGCGGCGCGAAACTCCAGGGACAGCACGGCCCGTTCGGGCACGATATTATAAGCCCCCGGTTCCAGCTTGAGCGCGCCCACATTGACGGTGCAGTCGGGGAATTGCTCCATCACCACCTGCCGCGCAGCCAGTGTGAATGCGCTGGCGCCCAGGGCAGCGTCCAGACGGTCATCCAGCGGGGTTGTACCGGCATGGTCAGCGCGTCCAGTGAAGATGAGACGGTAGGAGGCAATGCCGACGATGCTGGTCACATTGCCGATCTGTGCATTGGCTTGCAGCAGGCGCCTACCCTGCTCGATGTGCAGCTCCAGGTAACCGGCCAGGGTTTGTGGATCGCGCCGGGCGAGAAATAAGCCGTTTTCATCCAATCCTGCGCGCTCCAGCCCGGCCAGTAATCTATCCCGCCCGCCACGAGGAGCAACCAGATCCTCACCCTTGAGTTGGCCTGCCAGCGCCGCACTGCCCAGCAAACCGAACAGGGTACCCTCCTCATCGGTGAAGTCGATCGCCTCTAGGTTGAAACGCAGCCTCAGTCGGTGCTGTTTCACAGTACGCAGAACTTCCAGCGCAGCCAGCACGCCCAATGCCCCATCGTAGCGCCCGCCCTTGGGCACCGAGTCCAGGTGCGAGCCTAGCAGCAGGCTGGGTTGATCTTCTTCTGCACAGGCCAGGCAAGCCATGTGGTTGCCTGCCCCATCCTCGCGGAACATCAGCTCTGCCTCAAGAATGCGTTGGCAGAACCAGTGGCGGGCAGCCAGGTGCGCCTCGCTGAAAGTTGGCCGGTCCACACCGCCCTCTGCAGTTGCGCCAATCTGCGCCAGGGCTTGAAAATCATCCTTGAAGCGTTGTGCGTTGATGCGGAGGTGTGTGAATTCTAACCTGTTCAATTGGCCTCCACTTGTTCGTCTGCTGCGGGCGCTGCCACAGCGGGTTGTTCAGCGCCCCACTCGAGCACCTCGATCGGTGAGAAGGGAAACACCCGGTCACCCCTCTGGTTGTCATAGCGCACGCGGATCACGTTGCCGGGCTGCACTTTGTGCAGCGATTTTTCCCGCAGCAGGATCGGCTCTTCGTCGCGAAAGGCGGGCAGGCTGCCTGAAGCGGGTTGCACATCCATCAGCAGCAGCACGAATACAACTTCTTTGCCTATCTCGGTACGGATCACGGCGGTCTTGAGGATTTTTGCGCGCCCCTCGGGACCCCAATTGGCGACAAGGGTGGATTTGAATTTGGGCAGCAGCCATTTCACACGCTCGTAGAGCATGACCCCGAAGAATCCAGCCAGCAAGAAGAACCAGTTTGTGCCCTTGGTTAGCTGGATGATGCTGACAACCAGCCCTGCCATGAGGATGATGATGATCGCCGCGGTCAGCAAGATACCTTTCATATTCAGTGGCACCTGGTGAGTCAGCTTGAGCACCAGCCTGGTGCTGATCTGGTTTATGGCGGCCTCGGCTTCCTGCTTTGACATGCCGGAGCTCTCTTGGTAGCAAGCAATTGCCTCCTGGCGTTTACCATCCACCACCAGTTGTTTGACGTGTTCCGTTGTTTCTTTGGATAGTTCCTGTACGGTATGGATTGTCGTTGCGCTGCCTTGCGCTGTAGCCTGATCGATACGCACGCTGGAGTCACAGTACAGGCAAACAGCCAGGGTCTGCCCGTTGCTGACATGCAGGGGGGCCCCGCAGCTGGGGCATTGGATACTGTCGGCAATCATCGTTTATGATTCTCCTCTTTTGCCTTGATCATGCTGTTTATTTGCTCCAGCATGCGATCGTAGTGCGACCCTTTCCAGTACACTTGGCCGCAGGCGCTGCAGCGGCGAAACTCATCAAAATAGCGCTTAGTCAACGGTTTGAGTTGGTCGAGCACTGCTGATTTGCTGACCACTTCCAGGGGGGCGTTGCAGCGCAGACAGCGATGGAGGGGGCGCACCTGGGCAAATAAGTTGAAGCGTTGCAGCACCTCGATTACCTGTTGGCGAGGATCGAGGCAGGGTACGCAGTAGCCGTTGGTAACTTGCTTGCGCATCAGCAGGCGCCGGTCACGCGTGAGCAGAATGCGCCCATCTTGGTCGGCGATCTGCGCTAGCGTTTCATCTTCATAATCATTGCAGTAGAGGCTGTCAAAGCCCAGCATACGCAGGTAAATCGCCAGCCGCCCCAGGTGCCCATCGAGCACAAAGCGCGCATTCTCCAGTGGTTGGGCCGCCTGTATGGGATAGACATCCACATAGTCGCCATCCCGCATGCGCCGTGCCAGCTCAGATACTTGGCCATTCACCAGCACCTGCCCGATCTCTGTGTGTGGAATGCCTACCGATTCAATCAGGTGTTTGAGTGACTGGTGGGGTGAGAAGATCAGCGGAAAGGCTACGCCTCGTCTGGAACGGCTCAGAAAATTGCTGAGCGCGCCATGAAAATTAAACCAGGCAGTAATCATAAGGATTACCAGGGAGGCTGAAAGCCTTTCCGTTGATAGCAGAAAGGGTTATTCATCCGCTAGCAACTGAGGCGGTGCCTGCACGGTCACCACCTCGCCGCGAGCAGTTATTTCCCCGTTCGCTGAAAGATCCGTCTCAACGATCACCTTGCGTCCTTTGATCTCTTTGATGCGGCTGCGCATGTGCAGGGGCACACCCAGGGGAGTGGGTTTCAGGTAATCCACCTTCAATGAGGCGGTTACGAAGCGGAAGGGCGGCAGAGTATCCATACCCCTTTCCTCGACCCGGTACATGGCCGCGGCAGCCGCACCTGTACTGTGGCAGTCGATCAGCGAAGCAATCAACCCGCCGTACACGTAGCCCGGCACCGCGCTGTGCTGTGGGCGGGGGGTGTAAGTGCAGATGATCTCATCTCCATCCCAGTAACTTTTAATCTGCAACCCATCCTTATTCAAACGCCCGCATCCATAGCACCACGCAGCCTTTCCGGTGTAATAATCTTGGATAGCTTTCTCGCTCATTCTCGTTCTCCAATCTCCTTTGCAGCATTTTCCACGATTTCAAATCCTTGGGTGATCAAATCTGCCATCCTGATAGGCTGAGGCTGGCCTTGCTCTGACTGTTCAATGCAGCGCAGCAGCGTGCCCCGCAGCCCGCTAGCCTTGTGCGCCCAGCGAGAATCCGCAGAAAGCCTCTCCAGGCGGGCTGCCAGTAGACGCGCCAGTGCGAGCATCTTTCCTTCTTCCATCATCCAATCTACCAATGGTAGGTTTTTTGGGGTTTCAGCCGCACCAGCGTATTCTCCGGGTCCACGCTCCATGATTGTGGCTCGGCAGCCAGCACGCCTTCAGGTCCCATATATTTAGTGTAGATGCGGATCGACATTTCCTGCACCAACTGGCGCGGCTCGGTCACGAGCTCTGCTTTGCCCTCCAGCAACAGGGCTTGCAAGCGCCCGTTTTGTGGGTCCTTGGGCTCGATCAGAACTGCGCAGCGTTGATTGGACTTCAGGTCCTTTACCTTGCGCGTGCTGTCGAAGGCGCTGATCCAGATGCTTTCCCCATCCCACAGAAACCATACCGGGACGATATGCGGCTGGCAGGTTTTGCCATTGCTTGTTCCCAGGCGAGCCAGCACGGGCTCTTCCAGTAATTCGGCGATTTGTGCCTGTTTGGCGGCATCATTCTCTGGCATAAAACCTCACACGATAAAAGATTTTAGATCTTTTTCATCACGCAAATGATATGGGTACCCATATCCAGGCATCCCGGGTTTGCTGAGGCTTCCCGTTCCATATCCAGAAAGGCCTCCCAACGGCGTGCATCCGGGCGCACCTCTTTCAGCGCTTCATCCCACACTGGAGAAAGACAATAGGAAGCAGAAATACCTAGCATCTCCAGCCCTGCCCCGTTCAGCCACGCTTGCAGCTCGCTGGAGCGGAACAGGTGCATGTAATTTCCACCGCGCGGCATGGTTTGAGGCGACAAGTCTCCACTGGCTACGATCCTGGCGTTGGTTTCTGGTGCAATATCCAGCACGCCGCGCAGGTGGCGGTGCACGGTGCCCCACAGCGACATGACACTCAGCAGGAGCAGCCCGCCCGGTTTAAGTACGCGCAGGCATTCTTGCAGCGCCAGGTCGCGCCGGTCGAGCACATAACTGAGCGGCCCCCCATAGGCTACCACGGCGTCAAAAGACTCGTCAGCTAGCTGGCTGAGATTACAAATATCCATTTCCTGCCAGGCTTCCACTGCATTGGCAAAGCCCAGTTCTGCTGCAAGGCGGCGGTTGAGCTCCAGTTGAACTGGGGAGATATCTGCAACAAGAATCTGGGTGCCAATTTGGGCGAGAATCTGGGTAAAGCGCCCCGCCCCTGCGCCGATCTCCAGCACTCGCCAACGGGGGCGGATATGCTGCTGGAGATAGTAAGCATGGATGTACAGACTCACTTCGTCCACAGGCGTGGCAACCAACCGGCTCCACTCTCGCTCAGCATACTCGTCGAAATGGCGGGTTATTTGTTCGGGGTCATAACCGGAAATCATATCTTCGAGTATAGCACGAATCGCCCTGGGTGCAGTAAATGTGGCTCATGGGAGTTGTCGCAGATCCACCCCACCACCGCGAATCCCGTAGAACCGTAAATGTTGTTTTGTGCGCTCCCATAGCCTATGATGAGGATGGATGTCACCCGATAATGAGGAAGCCTGAGTCTTACCATTCGGAGTCCATTTGTGCTTTAATTGCTCCAGGAAATTTCGCCGGCGCTGTGGAAAGCCGGAATCTCAGGAGGAGGTGGATATGTCCAAAACAATTGAAGATTTGAAAGCCGCGTTTGCAGGCGAGTCGCAGGCAAATCGCAAGTATACCTATTTTGCTGAGCAAGCTGAAGCCGAGGGGTACCCTCAGGTTGCCAAGCTGTTCCGCGCTGCTGCCCATGCCGAGGCGATCCATGCCCGCAATCACCTGAAGGCCTTGGGTGAGTTGAAAGGTACTGCCGAGAACCTGCAGTCGGCTATTGAAGGCGAGAACTATGAAGTGGTAAGCATGTACCCTGAATTCATCCGCGATGCCGAGGCTGAGGCAAACAAAAAAGCGCTGCGCTCATTCAATTGGGCACTTGAAGTAGAGAAAGTTCACGAGGCTCTCTACCACCAGGCGTTGGCGGACCTAGGGAAGGAAACAGGCGATGCAGACTACTATGTTTGCCCGTTCTGTGGTTACACCCATGCCGGGCCAATAACCGAGAAATGCCCGGTGTGCGGCGCGCCGCCAGAGAAATTCGAGCGCATCAGTTAGTTAGCATCGGTGCGCCGGTCAGTCTGGATTTAGTTTCCGGCGTGCCTCTTCGATCTCGTCTTGTAGATCGTTTAATTCTTCCTCAAGGCGCTCGCGATCCTCGCCAGGCTCCTCGAGCAGCAAGGCCAGGTCCTCTGATTTTTCCTCGTAGTATGCTACCTGGGCCATGAGGGCCTGGCGTTGCTTTTTCTTGCCAAAGCGCTCGTTTTCCTGGAGCATGACAAGCTCGCGGTAAATATTGCCGCCTGCCACTTCGCCCTTGATCTCCACATCTTTGACTGTTGCCCCTTCGTCAATCTTGATGCCGGTGCCGCCATTGGCTGCTTCTTTGGGTTCTTTTTCATCGCCGGGGGGCTTGGCGCCGATATCCCTGCCAGCCACCCTGCCTTTAATTTTCAATCCCTCCACCTTGGCGTCTTTGCCAATGTGAATGCCTGTTCCGCCTGCTTGGGGGCGTGTACGGGATGTGCGGCGCTCGCTGCTGGAGCGCGCCTCTGGCTCAAACAACCGTCCTTGTTTTAAATGCAGGTAAAGCACCGGCGTTCCCCATTCCCAGCGTTGCGGCTGCCATTCGCGCAGGCTGTGGCGCGACCGCTGCAGGGCGCGGTCCACATAGCCGTGCTTTCCTAGCTCTGCGTAGAAGGTTGTGGTGAATCGCCGGTCTGCAGAGCCGGTGTACCAGGGACGTTGCATACCGATCGCTGCTGGAACGTGCTGCATCAGGCGCGGCACCATGCCTGATATGGCCGCGGTATCCGAATACTCCGCCGAGCGGCAGGCATCCAGCACCACCAGGCGCATATCTGCATAGCCGCTGAAGGTTTTGGCAAATTCTTCTTCTGAAACCAGTTTTGCTTCTCCCTGTGCGCCGGTGAGAATCAGATACGCTTTTCCCTTGATCGTCGCGCCGTGGCTGCTGAGGTGGAGAATATGGAACCCGCCGCCGCGCAGGGCCGCGGAGATTGACTCGATCGTCGTTTGCCCCGGCTGTGGCTGCAAGATGTGGTAGGTGAGGTGGGTGCGCAGCGGCTCGAACAGGTGGGTTAGTTCTTTTACTTCCTCATCAATGTTGATCGGTGTCAGGTTCTCCTGGATCTCGCCCCGGTAGCGTTGGGCGAGAAGCTCTAACTGCGTCTTATCCGGGCTGGCAACCACCACCAGAACACGCGGTTTTCCCTGGATCGCCTCGCGCTGGGGAGCATCGATATTCACGTCGCGGTGGAAAGCTAGTTGGGGGTGGCTGGCCAGGGCACGTGCCTTCTGGGGGTCCAGCAGTGCTTCCCAGGCTATGGCGCGCACCGGGTGGAGTTTGCGGGCAATTTCCAGCTTTAGCGTCAGCTCGCCCTGTTTGTTTTCCACCTCGCGCAGCAGCTCATCCAACCGGTTGCCAATCTCCCCTTTGCTTCCGCTTTCGCTCACGCTTTCGTGAAACACCTGGGTAAACAAGTATTCGCCGTATCCGGCAGGGTCAGATTGGGCAAAAAGCCCTTTCAGGGTGCCCAGGTCGAGGGTGAAGTCGGCTTCCAGCGTGCGGTCCATCTGCAGGTCGGTCAGCTCGATGTGATATGGAAAGGCGTCGCCTGCTGGGTTGGGGATGATCTCCAGCAGCGCTTCGGGGCGGAATTCTTGTTTAGCCATCCTATCTCCTGCTTAATTGGTTGTTCAATCTTCACGCACGTCGCTGCTGGTGAGTTCAGCGGAGAAAGCCACTTTCTCGAAGAAGGGCGTGTGCTTATGGGTCATTGTACCGGCATCCTTTTCGCCGCGTTGCGGATCGTTCAGACGCTTAATGATCTCTGTGGAAGGGTCGAAATCACGCACCGGGCGCGGCACATAGTTGAGCGCGCGGGCCGCTGCCACGCTGATCGCGCCTTGCTTGCCGCGAATCAGCACCTCCCGCATTGACTCGCCGCCGATAAAGATTTGCAGCGGCAAGGTGCCATCAAAAGACGCCCACAGCTCATGCCAGTGCAGATCAGTGCACAGGTATTTTAACTGGAATTGGCTGTCGAAGACCAGGTCCACCCGTTCTGCGTCGGGGATCTCCTGGTCGGTGGGCCAGCGGCGCAGGATGGCTTTTTCTGCATTGCCCAGGTTGATTTGATGTACCTTGCTCTCCACCCCTTTATCCAGCCAGAGGAACCAGATGCGCAAGGCCCAATTCCCTGCCATTTGGTACAGGTCTGCGCGGATCTGGTGCAGATCCACCAGGGGGAACTGGATATCTCCATCGATCGTCGCCAATAAGGTCTCCGTTCCTCCGCCTCGCGCCACAAACACCTCCACGCGGCTGGTGCCATCCCCTATGTTCCTGTGGCAGTGCAGGCGGATGTCAGGCGGTGCGCCGGCCCCCCCGCCAGAGCGATACTCGATCCAGGCTTCCGGCCACCAGCGCGAAAGATAGACCGGTGCGATGGGGGTCTTCCCCGGCTGTGACGAGCGGAGCAGTAAATCCTCTTGCTCATTGCCGCTCGCCCGCCATTCTGGAATGAAGATTGCTTCTGGTTGGGGCGGGCACGCTAACGTCACTGTCAGGCGGCCTAACTCTTCCTTGCGAATGGTGCGGGCAACCAGGGTCAGCCGATATTCCTTGGCTGGCGGCTGACCAGGTGCGCCTTGGTGGGTGATGTTGAAGAAGATGGTTTGCGGCTTGCCAGGCTCACATTCCAGCTCAAAGCCTTTTTCCCATCCTCCGCCCCAAGAAACCTGGATTTCTTGCCCATTGGCGCCTTCGGCATAGCCCAAGATCAGGTCTCGATCGGGGTCGCGCGGCTCGGGGCTGATATAAAGCAGGCCTTTGTAGTCGCCCACCACTCTGAGCTTGAGCGAGCGCGTGCCCCAGGGCAGGTAGTGCAGTCGATCGGTCGGCAGTTGGATGCCCATCTGGGCGTCCTCTTCGGATTGGCGGGAAATTACCTGGAGTTGGACAGATGGCGGCATTAGACACTTCTCCTTTCATCCTCAAGATAGTGGGATCTGCTCTCCGAAAGCAAACTGACGGGCGGCTCTTCGATGCCCTTGGGATAGATATAGCGCTGCAGGCGGGCGGCATCGTTGAGCGCCCAGATCAATGTCGTCATGAGACCCAAAGCCATGAACGCTACGAACCCGCCCACGACCCATTTCAGGACCGTCAGCCACCAGGCGGGGTTATCGGCGCCCAGTAATAACCATGCCGGGCAGGCAAAGCACGCTCCCAAAATAGGAATGATCAATAGCCAGGTTGTAACCAGACTGCGGATTGAAGATGAGAACTTGCGCTCTCGCTGTACATCCGGCGGTGTTATCTGCTGTACCTTTTCCTTCAATTCCTGGTAGGAGTGGGCGCTGGAATCGAAAGCCAGCACACCGCGCCGACCAAAGATCAGCGTGCGCCCGCCGGGCTTACCTGTGGCAAGCAGGCTGGCTTCTGCTGAAACCCAGTCGCTGGAAACGGCATGCCGCACTTCGGTCACCTCCTGCCAGGCGATGCTGCGCCGCTCGCCGGCAGAGTCCACCTGGCTGAAACGCTCCTCATCCAGGCTGAACAGGGGCGGCTGGGCTTCGCCGAGGTCGCGCGGCGCCAGGATGCGCGCGACTAGCCTTTGAAAGCCGCGTGAGATATCCAGACTTACGACCACAAAGAAGATGCTGACGACTATCAGGAAAGCATTGATATACCATGTCTCTGCCAGCGATGCCAGCCTGAGCAGGTCAAGCAGCCAGGTGGCGGCAGGGCGCAGTAGAACGAAAGTAAATCCACTCAACAGAGCAGTTACCAGTAATTGGAGCGGCCAAAGTACTTTTTTGACCTGCTGCAGAGCAGCCCTGGAAGCGGCATTGGCAAAGTGGTGTTCCTGCCAGCCCTGGGTGAAGAAAGCAGCCTGCTGGCGTGCATCCTCAGGAGCGTTCTCACTGCGCCTCACCTGGCGCAGTGCTTCCTGCGCCTTTTCTTCCCAGCGCGGGTTCTTCAGGGAGGCGTAGATCTTGCGGCTGCCTTCCAGGTTTTCCACTGCCGATTGCCATTCGCCCCTCAGCGCCTGAATATACCCCAATCGTAGCAGCGCTTTTGCCCAGGTGGGGCGGTCCCAGGAATTTTCCAGACGCTGGAGCGCTTGCTGGCAGTATTGACCGGCAAGCTCAAGCGATCCCGTATCCAGGTAACATTCACCCAAGGCGATCTCCAGTTGCGCCTGTTCGCGCGGCGAAAGGTTTTCCGTTTCCAGGCTGGTCAGGCTTTCCAGCGCCTGGTCTACCCTGCCCAGCAATCTTTTTACGGTTGCCAGCCCAAAGCGGATATCCCACAGAAGGTTGGCGCTAGCGGTTTTTTCATCACTGGCTGCTTCTCCGGATGAGAGTATACTGATGGCGATTTCATAGTTGTCTTGTGATGCTCTCAGCAGTTGCTGTTGGATCAGGTAGAGCAGGCTTTGCTGTTGCTCCAGGCTGCGTCGCTCATTGTCTTCTTCCGATAATGCTTGCCACTTCCTCCCGCTCTGGAGTATTCGCTTCCAGTCTCTGCTCGTTGCTTGTGGTTTCGGAGCCTCTCGTTTCTGGCTCAGCTGGCGTTCAGCCAGCGCCTGATCCAGCTTTTGGTCGGGCTGCGCCATTGTAAGGGCTAATTCCGCCATGGCGGTGAGGACACGCACTGCCTCCAGCCGCTCTGGGCTTTGCGCAGCCTGGGCTCGGATCTCGTTGCGTCGGGTGCGCGCCAGCACAAACCGGCGGTAGATGCCTTCAAACAGCCTGACACCCCACGCAGGGGTGGTGGTGAAGCGCTGCAGCGCCTTGCTTGAGGTGCCCAGGGTTTGTTCCACAACCCGGTACAGGCGCAGGTTCAGCAGTGCATCCAGGCCTGCCTCATATTCAACCAGCGCCTGCGACCACGCGCCGCGCGCTCGCCACACATCCCCCAGCCCGGCGCGGGCGCGCCCGCGCAGTCGATATGAGAGATGCGGTCGTTGCAACGTTTGGGTGAAACACGCCTGAGCCGCCTCGTCCTCGCCGAGCAACAGGTGCAACCGTCCCTGGTAGTATTGCAGCCAGTTGCCGGTATTGGCGGACTGAAAGAATGCCTCCTGCTCGCGCGCCAGGTTCACCAGCGCCTGGCACACCCCAAACTGGTAATTGGCCTCAGCCTGGTTGAACAAGCTGCGGAAATGCTCCAATGCGGTGTTCTCGTCGGCGATGAATTGGTGATAAAGCGCCTCCCGCTCCAGCAGAGGGCGCTCGAGGGGGCTAATTTTTTTGCTCTTGCTGCGGCGTTGGAATTCATCGCGCAACTGCCGGCTTTGCGCCACCAGCCTCTCGCGCTGTTCGGCATCTTTCCATCTTTCCAGCAGGCGGGCGCGCACGCTACGGTTGATGATATAACGCGTGGGGACCTTTTGCCCCGCCATCTCGGGCAGAGGCTCTACGAAGGAATATCCCAGCAGCAAGCCGATGTAATCGATCCCCTGCCCCACGAAATCCATCGATGGATCTGGGCGCCAATCATCGGGGACGATTTTTTCCACCAGCGGAACATCGAACCAGTGCACCAGCGCCATGGCTGGCAGCAGCCATTCCATTTCATCGTTCCAGGCAACCTGCCTCTGGATGAGCAGGTCGGTGCTATCTTGCTCGGATAGGCTGGCAATCCTTTCGTCCAGACGGGCGAGTAAATCCTTCGTCATCGTTTTGCCCTCGCCCTCAGAGATCCCCTGCGACAGCAAATAATTTTGCCGGATTACCCTGCACTTGGGCATGCAGTTTATTCAACAAGCCATCATCCACCTGGTTGGCATCCAATCCCATCTTCTCCAGATAGGTGCGGTAGATTGTGTAGATTTGTTGCTGATCGCCCTCAAACTCCGTCAGCGTGTGCTTTTTAGCGTAGAAAAGCAGCGTGTCAGGCCCTGTACCACCAGTCTGTGTGAGTACGAAAGCGGTTTGCGGTAGGCGATCGTGCAATGGCAGCACGAATTCTTCGATCAGCCATTGGCAGGTGCGGCTGTTCAGCCCTTCAATGCCTCTTTCAGCGCTGCTGCCAATATCATCGAAAAGGAAGATCGTTTTTCGATCCCCCAGGAAGTTACTCAGATCGTCCAGGAATGCTTCGGTGAGGCTGGTGACCGCATGTGATTGCTGGAGGATCGTCAGGTCGCCAATCTCCAAGTAGAAGGTGTTGATATCACGACCAGCGATCTCACCATCGATTTCCACCTCTCTTACCCTGGCGCCATTGCCGATATGGATTCCCTCCCCGGCATCGCCAGCGCCGGTGTGTACTTCAGGCAGGTAAATGCGCAGGTTTTCCTCGGTGCGCTGCTGGAAGCGTTCGAAAGGCTGACCGAGGGTATGCTGGATATCGCGCAATACAGCCAGGTAATTATCAAATGCTGCGCGGCTGAAATCGATCCAGATTCCCAGGCAGCCGTGTCTGGTTGCCTCCTGGTAGTAACGGTAAAGCAGCCAGGATTTTCCGATGGCCCCCGCGCCAGTGACATAATAAATGCGCTTTTGCGCAGTGGCAGGCGACCACAAATTTGCCTGTGCGTATTGTAGCTCGTTTTCCCGGTCGACAAACAGGCTGTCCACCATCTTGAGGACGGCGGGCTGGGGTTTCATGGCTTACTTTCCCTGTTCCAGTTGCTTGATTTGCGCTACCAGGTCTTTGATCTCGCTGGTGGTCTTCTTGGCAACTTGCAGGCGATCCAGCATATCATGCCAGAAAGCCGATCCGGCACTGGCAGCCAACCCGCTGAGCAGCATACCGATCGTGGCTGTGCCCAGGAAATTCTTGATCTGCGGGTTGGCGATAATGCCTGAGCACCAGGCGTTTGCCGCCAACACTTCACAAAGCGGATTAGTGAGCACCTTGTACAGCTCTGCAGAGATGATCGGCTTAAGCAGCTCGCCCACATCTACCTTGAGCATCACTGCCAGCGCCACGCCAATTAATACAGAGACCAGGCGCAGCCAGCGCAGGCGCGAGAGTTCTTCCTCGTTGTGCTGGGAATCGCGCTCCAGCAGCACTTTAGCGAGGTTGGCAGGGTTGAGCGGCGGGATGAAGTGATCGCCGGTGCGGAAACGGTCAATGCCCTCAAGCAGGCGCTTCAACCATTTCTTGATGAAGGCAGTGACGGGGGGATCCATTGGGTTCGGCTCCAGGCCTAGTTTTGACTTCAGACAGCGCACAATTTTACGCACCCCTTTGCCGATCCAGCTATGGATATTGTCGCGGCGATCCTCCACTGCCTGCAGCAGGGTGGTCATCGCCGCGGTATACGCGCTGCTGTTGTTGGCTTCCAGGTAGGTCAGTGTCCCACTGAGCCAGGTTCCAACCTGGTCAAGCACTTTTTGGTAAGCCGGATTGATCTTCGGATCAATGCCATGCTGCTTCAATTCTTCGGTCACCTGGGGTAGGTACTCTTGCAAGAGTTTCTGGCTGCCCTGGGTCAGGTCCGACAGGCTGGATGGGAGCACTTTTTGCAGTGCAGCATCGATGGCGTCGGCGACTTTCTGGTCATCTTTAAACTTGTCCACTTCCTGCAGCAGTGTGCGCGCCTGGCTAGCAAGATCTTTGACGCTGGTTACTTTCAGGGTAGCCAGGGCGCCGCGCAGCCAGCCCAGGGCTACACCGGCATTTTCCTGCCCCACTTGCTTCTTCAGCGCATCTTTGAGATCAGGCAGGTTGTTGGTGAGCAGATCGTTGATCTTATCGACGGAAAGGTTTTTGAGGTAATCCGGCAGCCATTGGTCGATGGTTTTAATCGCCTCAGTGGCTTTATCTACTTCTTTCATGTGCCCGGCCATCGTGTCCAGCGTCAATTTTAACTGGCTGACCGACGACTCGCTTGCGCCCATCTCTTCCAAACTGCCAGGCAGCCACTCTTTGAGCTTGTTCACCGAGTCCAGCGCAGTGGGCTTGCTCTTGAATCCGGCGATCACCTTCAGCGAGTCAATCGTCACTTCCGCGCCGACCGCCAGGATCAGCATGAAGGCGGCGAAAACACCCAGCGTGCCGAGCACCTCCTCGATGCTATCAAAGGCGTCTGGCTCAGCGGTCTGGGTTGTTTCTTGATCCTCAGGGGTCTGGGTTGGTTCTGCAGCCTCGGGGGTCTGGGTTGGTGCATCATCTTGCTGAAGTGGCCGGGGAAGATTCGCCTGATGGCTGGCAGCATAGGCGCTGACTGGAAAAACAAGGCTCAATAAAGCGACCAGTATAAGAATGCGGGTGATCTTCATGAAATACCTCCTTGCTAAAGGATTGTCCGCGCAGGCAAAGAAGTTGGCTGGTGTAGATGGGTAAGAGCGATGGCTTCGTTCTACATGATTAGTATATACGACTTTCCTGAAAATACAACATGCTAAGCGCGCAAGCGCCTCCTTAACTGCTCGTATGCCTGTAATGCCCAGGGATGCAGCGCGCCGAGGGTGGCGCGTTGTTGCCAGATGAGCTCCAGGTAACACAAGGCTGCATCATCCAGTGAGTATTCTAGCGCGACACGCATTGCCTCCAGGTATGGCGGATTCCCAACACCATCCCAGGCGAGCTTATCCGCCACGAAGACCACCTTATCCAGTGCCGAGGCATCCTGCCTGAGCGTGGTGTGGCACGCAATCGCTTGTAACACTGCCGGGTCGCACATGCCAAAGATCTCCTTTGCCATCACTGCCGAAAGCCTCTGGTGCAGGAGCATCGGGTGGCGTTCTTCTTCCGGCAGGGTTTCCAGGCCCAGTTCCCTGGCAGCTTGCAGGCGTTGTGCAGTAGGGATTACTGCGCTGATGTCGTGCAGCCATGCAGCGCTCTCTGCCAGGTCTGCTGGCGCGCCAAAGCGCTCGGCGAGTCTTCTGGCCTCTAATGCCACGCGCAGGCAGTGATTGGCGGTGTTGAGGTGGTCGTGGTGTTGGAGGAATACCAGCATATCCGCGGGGAGGCTGCCAGTGAGATTAATCCCGAGGGTGAGTGCCGCAAGTCTTGGATGTAAGTTATGATGCATAAAATAATATTTAAGTAAGATAATTAGCCTGATGTTCCCTGCTTTCACGATCTCTCAGGGTTTCTCTTTCCAGATTATAACCCTGCCAGCGGAATAAAGTGTTTCTCCATCGCCGCTATGTCAGCGCTTTGTCAGCCATTTATCCAGCCCAGAGCTCCTCGGCGGGTTATACTCAGAAATATCCGATTATTTACGGAGGTGCGCAATGAAGCTGAGAATCAGCGTCTTTATTTTGGCTTTTGTGATCACCTTGA
>JAFGBV010000008.1 GCA_016932955.1 Anaerolineales bacterium
ATCCCCTCGATCGATCAAATCTTGGATTTCATCTTCAGATTCGACATCATGGGCAACACGGAAGTAATCTGCGGCGCGATAGGCATCCAACAGCGCACGCGCCTCGGGGCCGCGATCTCGGTCCAACACAGCCAAGGGCAGGTTGCGCACATCATTCGTGGCGGCATAACCCAACAGGAACAACTGCATCACCGGAATGATGAGCACCAAGATCAGCGTGCGCGGATCGCGCAAGATCTGGATGAACTCTTTGCGGATCAGAGAGAGCAAACGTGAATTCATGGCATGGCTCCATCAAGCAAAAGGGTGAGCACCATTAAGATTACTGTTTCAGAATTCCATGCAGGTAGATCTCCACAAAATCCTGCATGGCATCTTTGCGAAATTCTTCCGGCAAGGATTGGGCAAAAATAAGTTCGGTCATAAAGTATGAGAAGAAAAGTCCCAGGAATGAGCGCACCAGGATGGGTGGAGGGATGGGACGCAGACGATCCGGGTCAGAACGGAGTAACTTTTGGACGATTTGTAAACCCAGTGGGAAAAGTGTGTGAGCTAATTTCTGCGCATGGCTGCTTTTAAACTCAACCAGCTCAATGAACATCAGATTCATGAAATCCGGGCGATCCTCAACGGCAGCGACCATGCGTGTTGCGGCATCGCGAATAAGTTCCTCAATACTCACCCCCTGAGCAGCCATAATGTGGGGGATCACCTCATGATAGGGATGATAGGTGAGGAAAACCGCCTCAAAGGCCGCTTCTTTGCTGGCAAAGTGATTGTACAGGCTGCCGAGGGCTATGCCCGCTTTCCGAGAAATCTGGCGCATCGAAGTGCCATGATAACCCTGCTCAACGAAGAGATCATGGGCAGCCAGCAAGATCGTCTGCCGGGTTTGCTCGCCACGAGGAACTACATGATCCATATCTATCTCCTGAAGTGAACGAACGTTCGTTCATATTATAGCAAGCAAAGATAATTATGTCAATATGCTTGAGAAAATACGAACCTGTCAGCCCCTAACCTATCCAAAAAACCGCAACACCCCCTGGACAGAAAAGACGCCCCGGGGGTGTTGCGGCTGGGTAGGAAATCGGAGATTACTTTTCGTCTCCGCTGCCTAACAAAGAAACCTGGCGCAGTAAACCAAAAACAAGCAAGCCAAGTGAGATTCCCTCTCTGGCGGATAAATCTGGCGGCGCTCCACGCTTCTCAGCGCGTTGAATTAACAAGTAGGCCGCACCCAAGCCAGTAAGCGCGCCAATCAGCGCGCCCAGAGCCAGGATCTTTGGGCGCCAATTCTGGGCAACTTCTTCAATCAGTTCTTGTTGATCTGTCATCGCACGCTCCTTATTCATCAACAAAACGCCACGATCTAATCATGCGCATCAAGGCACCATATCCCTCTTGCCACGCAACTCCTGCGCCTGTTCACCAATTGACTTGCGGGCGCGCAGCCATCCAGCCTGCCAGGCGCGCACCTTCAATACCGGTTCCACAATGCTGGCAGCAAATACCTTTACCTTCATCTCAAACAGGATAAAGTAATCCTGCACCAGCCTCGCATAGCCTGGGAGCACACCCAAAATTGCAGTCACACCGTAAGCCAGCCCAATCACAATGATCAGTATAAACAATGCGACCGGTAACACCGGCAAGAACAACCAAATCATTGATACATCTGACCAGCGGCTGATATCCTGGTTGGCTCCCACCGCAGCCAGGATCACCCCTACAACCCCAGCGACCAGAAGCAGGCACCCGATCGCCAGTGGGACGGTGACCTGCCACAACACCTCACGGCGATGTGCAGCGTGCGTCACGGGGTTTCGCTCTGGCAATACGAATTGCTTCTGTTCGGGGTTAGGTGGTGTCTGTGGTGATTCCATATTGGCTTTATTGTAGCATATTTTTGGTTGCTGTCATTTAGATCTCTCTCAAGCGTGGCTCAAACACACGCTCCAGTGACATCCCCAGCAGCAAGAAGGCATAACCCGTCAGCAGCAGCAGGAAAGCTGGCTCTAGCGCCAGGTGGTAAGCACCCTGGTTGATCCCATTGTCCAGGCCGTCCAAGACCAATTGGCCCCAAGTAGGCGGTGTGAGAGGATCATATAGGCCGAGGATTGAAAGCGCTGCTTCCAGGAAGACATAGCTCGGTACCATGATCACCATTTGTGGGATCAAGATCGTCCCGATGCGCGGGATCAGGTAGCGAAAGATGATGCGCCAGTTACTGGCCCCGTACGCCTGCGCTGCCTCAAAGTAAGGTAGCTCTTTGATTTGCAAGAACAAGGAGCGATAGTTCTTAATGCTGATGCCGAAGATACTCAAAAGCACCGTCACACCCAGGATCACCCAAAAGCTCTTGGAGTAAAGTGTATAAATCATCAGGCTCACCGGGAAGAACGGCACCACCATGTTGATCTCTGTCAAGCGCTGAATGATGCTGTCGATCCACCCGCCCAACCAGGTGCCAGTTGCAGCAAGTATGATCGTGGTAAGTGTCGTACCCATCGCTGCCAGCAGTCCAAAGGCAAGCGCTACGGGGGTTCCCCAGAGCAAACCCATCATCACATCTCTCCGCCTGCCATCCGTGCCTGCCGGACCATGCACCCTGCCATAGAGCACCATTTCCGCATCCATGTCAGACTCCTCTTCAAATATGTAAGCAGTCACCCGCATTTCATAATGACCCGGTACTGCAGTCCATATATTCTCAGATTGTTCCACACCAAACATTCCCCACTCCACCAGAGGAGCATCTAATTTACGCATCAGGCGCTTATCCTGGAAAACATAGTATGAATAAGCCGAGGTGATTGAAAAACTGCTCAGCTCAGTTTCTTGCCCATCCGGGGTAACCCAGGTTATGACCACCAACGGCTTCTTTACCTGATAATGTGATTCAAAGAAGATGATCAGGTCGCTTGGAAAATGCTGGTAGGGAAAGTCAATCGGGAAAGTGAAAGACACAGAACGCGTGTTTTCCGAAACTATGCCCAGGGTTTTCTTGACACTCTCATCACGGCTGTCCGCAGTTATGGTTGGAGGCAGATCATCGGAACGAAACCAGTTGACCCATATGGGCAGAGCATAGGTCGGGTTTTTCATCCAAATGAAATGATCCCCGCGCCATTCTCCCACCGACTGTTTATAGGGCATGCTGACTATCGTATAGATCGAGACTAAAATCAGCAGCAAAATGATCCCTAATCCAACCAATGCCGATGGATAACGAGATAACTCGCGCAAAGAGCTCTTCAGGCGGGTGAACTTCCCGTCGCGTTTGATGGCAGGACGTAGGGTTGCATCAGCAGCAGAAGCAGTAAGGGGAACAGTACTGGTGCCAGGTGCGGTAGTACGAACGGGAGGCGTTGATTGATGAGCGGTCCAGCGCTCGCGCACCAACTGGTTGAATGGGCGCATGGATCGACTTGAAGCTAATCCATCTTCTGCTCGTTTCAGCTCATCGCGGGTCAGCCAGAAGACATCATTCGCAGATACCAGGAGCCCGCCCTCAGCTAAGCGGCGCCCGGAAGCCAATATGTACTCGTGCATGGCGCGCCCGGCAGGGCCCGCCATTTGTGCAGCCGTGTCGCGCAACAACAACGGCCCTTGAACCACACTTGGAGCGCTGCTGGTTGGCAACCGGGCAGGCTCAGCCAGCGGCGGGCTGGGGGCGCTCTCCGGCTCCCAACGGTGTGGTGGAGGAAGGGGGGTGCGATCACGGCGCAAGGAACGCAGTAAATCACGTAATCCTTGCCTCGCCCTCGTTGATCCAAGCGTCTGGCTGCCGCTCACCTTTACACGAGGATCCACCAGCGCATAGGCGATATCCAGCAAGAAAACGGTGATTGCCAGCAGGTAAGCAAAGGTGACCACCAGGGCAACAATCATGCCCGCATCGAATCGGGCGACCGCAAAGCGGAATAGGTTCCCAACCCCTGCGACCGCGAAGATCGACTCCAGGATGATCACCTCCTGCCAGAGACTCATCAAAATCAAGGCAAAGTTGGTGAGCACATTGGGCAAAACGGGGCGCAGAATATAACGCCGCTCCAGCATCCTGTCTGGCATTCCCTTTGCCCGGGCAATCTCAACATAATCCTCGCTGGAATTAACCAGGAATAGCGTTCGCCAGGCATAGATGCTCTGGAAGAATTTGCTGACAAAAATAGCAATAATAGGGGGAAGCAGGTGCCTGGCATAAAATGGCAGGTATGCCAGGCTGAACTCATCGGGCCATTCATCGAAAGTGGTTATGCTCATGTGAAAAACATGGATACCTATGGCGATGATGATCAGCCCATACACCCAGCTCGGCGCAGCCGCCAGGGGAGCCAGTGCTGTAACCAGCTTATCAATAAAGCTGCCATATTTCCGGGATAGTCCCAAAGCCAGGAAAAGGCTGATGAAGAATAGAAGCACATTTGCTGATCCAAACACTAACAAGGTGCGCGGGAGGTAATCGATGATCACATCCCGGGTGCTGGATGATGGCACACCATGCCAAATCACGGTGTAGCCGGTATATCCCCAATTCAATGTCAACCCATCCCATAACCGGCGTACGCAGCGCAACAGGAAGGGTTGATTCAATCCAGCAGCTTCGATCATGGCTGCGCGGGTCTCCTCAATGATCTGGTTCCGCACTGCCTCATCCGTTTCCTCTCCCAGCCACCCCCCCATGATCATGAAGCCAATTGACTCATCGATATTAGCCCGTTTCACCACATCCAGGTAGCCACCTAAATTAGCCACCAGAATCACCAGGAAAACGCTGACCACCACAGTGATCGCTAGCACAACCACCCGGCTGAGGGTGTATTTAGCAATCCGGACAATACCGCTGTTTGAAAATCGGCTTGCACTGGTTACTTTTTCGGGAGAATTGAGCGTCAGTTTGTTTTCAGCCATGATGCTCCAAGTATTTACACGATAGGATTCGATGATTCTACCAGTCAGTTAAGCTGAAAGCATCCCCAATTCAGGGTATTTCATTACTTATACTCACAGAGCTATGAAAAAGTTCTATCAAGTCAGTTTTCACTGATCGAAAAGCGCTTCAGCCTTCTGAGCATCAGGGATTTATAGCAGCGTTACTGCCCCACCTGGTAATTCGGCGCCTCTTTGGTAATCAGCACATCATGCGGATGGCTTTCGATCAGCCCGGCATGGGTAATGCGCACCAGCTTTGCCTGGGTGCGCAGATGTTCCAGGGTGGGCGAGCCAGCATAACCCATACCCGAGCGCAAACCGCCAACCAATTGATAGACATAATCATTCAGGGGGCCTTTATAAGGCACACGACCTTCAATCCCTTCTGGAACCAGTTTCCCGCTGCCAGACTGTCCAGAGCCATAACGGTCACGGCCATAACCATGCATGGCGCCCATGCTGCCCATCCCGCGATACTCTTTAAAGCGCCGGCCTTCATAGAGCACTACCTCACCGGGGGACTCATCCAGGCCGGCGAGCAAGCCACCCAACATCACCGTATCGGCGCCGGCCACGATTGCCTTGACGATATCACCACTGTATTTGATGCCACCATCAGCGATGACCGGGATGCCATGCTGGTGAGCAGCCTTGGCGCAATGGTAGATCGCAGAAACTTGCGGCATGCCTGCGCCAGAGATGACGCGCGTCGTGCAAATTGAGCCTGCGCCTACGCCAACCTTCACCGCGCACACACCAGCCTCGACCAATGCATCCACACCTTCATCCGTCACCACATTACCAGCAATAACTGGCAATGCGGGCCAATGATGACACACACGCTGCACGGCGCGGAGAACCCCGGCTGAATGACCATGCGCCGTATCCACCACGACCACATCTACTTCCTCCCCCACCAACAATGACACACGCTCTTCCAGGTCAGCCCCGACCCCCACTGCCGCTCCGACCAGCAGGCGACCTTGTGAATCCTTCGATGCAGCTGGAAAATCACGCGCTTTCTGAATATCTTTCACCGTGATCAAGCCCTTGATCACCCCGGCAGCATCCACCAGGGGCAGTTTTTCGATCTTGTGTTTCTGCAACAAACGCTTGGCATCATCCAGCGTAATGCCCACCGGAGCAGTCACCAATGGCTGTGGGGTCATGAACTGGCTGACTGGTAAATCATAATCCGTCGCCTCAACAAAACGCACATCACGGTTGGTGAGTATGCCTAGCAGCTTGCCACCAGCATCAGTAATCGGCACCCCGCTGATATGATAAGTGGACATGATCTCTTCCGCCTGGCGTAAGGTTGCCGTAGGGGGCAGAGTGATCGGCTCAACGATCATACCTGACTGCGAGCGCTTGACCTTGTCAACTTCAGCAGCCTGGTCGCGCGGAGAAAGGTTGCGATGGATGATACCGATCCCGCCCTCGCGAGCCAGGGCAATTGCCAAGCGCGCCTCGGTAACCGTATCCATAGCGGCTGAGAGCAGTGGTATATTCAGACGGATTTCCGGGGTCAGTTGTGTACTGATATCGGTGTCATTGGGCAACACTTCGGTATAGCCGGGAACAATCAGAACATCATCAAAGGTTAGCGCTTCAAATGCAGCAAATAAATCTTCGTTCATTTTCACTCCTTTCGTTATGCGAATGATAGCTCAAGCAAATCGCCAGCGAATCCCCTAATTATTTTCGATGGGGTGCGGAACTAGCTTACCACATCGTCGTTAAGCAGAATTGCCTGTCGATACCGCATATCTTACACCGTGCATAGCTAGCTGGTCAATCAAATATGGAACAAGAGTATTAGAGCAAGGAATGGGCTTAGCCTGATGCCATATCCCCAAATAACTACAAAAGCAGTCCTATTTGTTGCGCGTCGAATTATTTTCGGCTATACTAGTGAGAGCAAAGTTGTGTGATCTGACCTGTCATAAGTAAGACCAAAAGGAGGAAGTCATGGGTATCTTGCAAGGCAAAGGAATCTGGACCTTATATGATGATATAGATGTGGCTGTGGCCATTGCGCCGGTTGTGGGAGCCAAGTATATCCTGTGCAAGGTGAGCAAACATGGAAAATACGACCCCGAAGAAGCAGCAAAAGCACTGGCCTCTGTGCGCAAAGATGGGAGCCTGACGCCCGTGGCGTGGACATATCCCTACCTGGATGCCCCCGCCGCTGAGGCCGAGTGCATCCAGCGCGCCTTCAAGGATGGCTTTGCAGCGGTAGTGATCGATGCAGAAGCCGACACCATGAACAAATTCACCCAGGCCGATGATCTCGCACAGCGCGTTCTGGCAATGGGTTTGGATACCACAAAGATCTACCTATGCGGTGACCCCCGCCTTAACACCAAGATGGCCTACCTGCCCTATGCCAACCTGGCAAAGATCTGCCGCGGGGGCTTCATGCCCATGGCCTATGGCGAGTTGATGCCCAGCGATAAGAAGAATGCGGCCTCGACCGTGGTGGGAAATGCCTACGCAGAATATGAGTGGAACAAGGCCAAGCTGGGATATACCATCCCGCTGATGCCGGTGATTTCCACGTATTGGGATAACGGCGCCAAGTCGCGCATGACCCGCGCTGAATTCCAGCCTTGGTGCCAGCAGGTGCAATCGCGCGGGCCTAGCTTTGTCAGCCTGTACCGTGCTGGCGTGACGATCGCCGAAGCTTGGGTACCCTTCAAGGATCTGCAGGTCTCCGCCACAGAGCGCATCCCTATCCCTGATGATGACAGGGAGATGGTATTGGTGCAGCCCAATGGCGCCGGCTATCGTGTGGTCGCCTATCCCCCGCATACACCCGAGTCGGGCTGGGTGAACACATTCACCGACGTTTGCGGCAACCTGGTGCGCACCCGCAACACCACCAAAGCCCAAACCATGTATGCCATCTACCTGCCCGCCATCACCAAACCAGGGCGTTACGTCATTGAAACCTTCGTACCTGGGCAGCATGCCACCACCAAAAGCGCTCAATATTTTGTGGTATTCTACGAGAATGGGCAACGGAAAGAAACGCGCGTCCTGCTCAACCAGCTCAACTACAGCGATAGCTGGGTTTCTCTAGGCACCTATGAAATCAACGCTAAAAACAACGATGACGGGCGCGTAAACCTGGTGGACGTGACCGATGATACTACCACCAAAGAAATCGCATTTACCACCATCCGCTGGCGACCTCTCAGCGAAGGTGGCGTCGGATATGACGCACCAATCGGCACGTTAGAAGAACGCGCCTCGCCGCAAATTTGGCCGGGCAAATGGATCGACGCCAATCCCTATACCACCAAGTACTCTCTGGGTTACCACACCGGCGCGGATCTGAACCTGAACTTCCCCAACTTCAATGCGGATAAAGGTCAGCCGGTGTATGCCGTCGCAGACGGCGTGGTGACCTGCGCCCATGTGGTGACTGGCTCCTGGAATGGACTGATCGTCATCAAGCATGATCCCCTGCCCGACGGCAAGCCGGTGTACTCCCGCTACGGGCATGTCGAGAACATCGCTGTAAAGGTGGGAGACGTGGTCAAGCGCGGCCAGCAAATTTCCACCGTTGGGCTGTTTGGGACCCCCGAGGCTGGCAATTACCACCTGCACTTTGATATCTCGCGCACCACCATCCTGGAAGGCAGGCCTGGTCACTGGCCCGCGTTCGACCTGAACAGCGTATTGGTGAACTACGTGGACCCCAAGAAATTCATCCAGGATCACCGGCCATAAGAGCAGAAGATTTGGATTTGGGGCTGCAAAAAACAGCCCCAAATCCATAAAAATCGTGTATAATGCGGGGCACGCGGGCGGATAGCTCAGTTGGTTAGAGCATCGCGTTGACATCGCGAAGGCCGTAGGTTCGAGTCCTATTCCGCCCACCATAC
>JAFGBV010000079.1 GCA_016932955.1 Anaerolineales bacterium
GCTGATATTCGCGATCTCGAGCTCCTGGTCAATAACGCCGGTTTCGGCACCGTGGGCTCCTTTGTAGAGGTTGCCCGCCAGAAGCACGATGCCATGATCCAGGTGCATATCACCGCCCTTGTCCGCCTCACTCATGCCGCTCTCCCCGGCATGCTCGCCCGCCGTAAAGGCCATATCATCAACGTGTCATCTGTCGCCGGCATCCTTCCTCTTCGCAGCGAGCTCTATGGTGCATCCAAATCTTTCGGCATTACCTTCTCAGAGGCCCTCCAGAGCCAGTTAAATGGTTCAGGTGTGAAAGTCCAGGCTCTCTGCCCTGGCTTCACCATCACCGAGTTCCACGAAACGCCCGAGTATCAGAATAATTTCCAGCGCAGCCGTATCCCTTCTTTTGCCTGGCTCAACGCCGAACAGGTCGTGCGCGCCTCCCTTGCTTCACTCTCCTACCGAGGCGTGATTTGCGTCCCTGGTTTCCTGTATAAAATAATCGTGCTGTTCGCAAAACTTCCTCTCTCTGGCATGTTGATACGCTATATCGGCGCACGATTCATCCGCTAGTAACACTTTCACTGAAAGGAGCCCCTATGTCAGAGATATCCGACCACACATCTGGCATTATCACCATCGAGCGTCACATCCTCGAAGAGCAGCGCGGCCACCCCGAGGCTACCGGCACTCTCACCAGCCTGCTCTATGACCTCGCCCTGGCTGGCAAGTTCATCGCCAGCCGCACCACCCGCGCCGGCCTGGCTGAGATCCTCGGCGGCACCGATGACATCAATGTCCAGGGCGAGCGCGTGATGAAGTTGGACCAGATCGCCGACCAGGCTATCTTCCGCATGAACGACCACACCGGGCGTTTGGCAGTCATGGCTTCTGAAGAGCACGAAGGCATCGTTCCCATTCCAGAGCGCTTCCCCACCGGCAAATATGTTCTGCTCTTCGATCCGCTGGATGGCTCCTCGAATATTGATTACAACGCCAGCATCGGCACTATCTTCTCCATCTATCGCCGCAAATCCCCCGATGGCACGCGTGGCACCCTCGAAGACTGCCTCCAGCCCGGCAAAGATCAGGTTGTCGCCGGCTATATGATCTATGGCTCTTCCACGATGATGGTCTACACCAGCGGGCATGGCGTGCATGGCTTCACCCTCGACCCCACCATTGGTGAGTTCCTCCTCTCCCATCCCAATATCCGCCTCCCCGCCAACCCCAGATATTTCAGTGCCAATCTTGGTTACGCCAGGTACTGGAGCAATGGTGTGCGCCGTTATACGGATTGGCTCCAAGGCCTTGAAGGTGACCGCAAGCCCCTCTCCTCGCGCTACATTGGCTCCCTGGTCGGAGATTTCCACCGCAACCTGATCTCCGGTGGCGTATTCTATTATCCCGCCGATACACAGGATCCAGCCAAGCCTCACGGCAAGCTTCGCCTTCTGTACGAGGCTGCCCCCCTGGCATTCATCGCTTCACAGGCTGGCGGATACGCTTCCGATGGCATCCGCGATATCCTCGACCTCCAGCCCACCTCCCTCCACCAGCGCACGCCCCTCTTCATCGGCAATGCCGATCTGGTTCGCCAGGCAGAAGAATATATTCGCCTCTACGGTTAAAGGAGCTACCCATGGTCAAGCAAACCCATTTCGACCCCCAACCCGCCCACCGCTACTTTGCTGCCGATTGTTTCAATAAAACCTGGGACCTTATCGACAAACCTCAGCGCACCTCCCAGGATGAGGAGCAGATGCTCTCCCTCGCCTTTGCTTCCCTCTATCATTGGGGCCAGCGCGCCGATTGCACACCTCAGAACCTCTCCGTTGGCAATTGGCAGGTTTCTCGCGTCTTTGCCCTTCTTGGGCAGGCTGATAATGCACGCCGCTTTGCTCAGCGCTGCCTGGAATACAGCCAGGGCGAGCCGCCTTTCTATATCGCTTACGCCTATGAAGCCCTGGCTCGTGCAGAGCACCTTGCCGGAAACCACCTCAAATTCACCGAGTATTTCAACCAGGCCCTCTCTATCACCGGCACTGTTCCCGACCTCGAAGCCCGGAAAATGCTCGAGAACGATCTGAACTCCCTCCGCTGAGCGGCATTTTTGCCTATCAATTCCTATCACCTTTTCGGCTTGCGGAATCTGAGAGATTCCGCAAGCTGTTGTTTAATAAACTTATCATAGCTATTCTCTTATCCTGTATAGACACCCTGACCTGTAACACAAGGTACCCAAACGAGGATTTCTATGACCATGATGATGAACAACAACACCCGCACGCTTGTGGTGGAAGTAGTCAAAGTCCAGGGGCATTGCCCGGTTTTCCGCGTAGGGGATACCTTCTCCATCAAAAAAGGTCACCAGCTTGTTGCAGACCTGCCTGTCTGCATGAATGCCATCCAGGCCCTATCCCCCTATTACATCCCCCTCAGCCGCGGCATGCACCCGGTCGAATTAGGCCTTGCCGGTCCCAATGGCGATGCCTACGTACAGTGCACCGATCCCCAAGGCTACACCGGCGGCGGTACCGTCACCTTCCGCATCACCCACGACGAATCCCGCCTGAATGCCAGCAAACCCTTCCAGGGTCGCATGCCCGTGCGCTGGTAATCCATTTTCCACCAAATCACCGCTTTCACCGCCTGGATTTTGCTCTCTCCCGTATCCGGGTCTGTGGCTGCCGAGAGAATCTCGCCGTCAACGATCATTTTATATTGTCTGGGCAGTGACCGCCTCCTCCCCCAGAAAAGTGGCGCCAGGGATCTGGGTCTTCTCCCATGCTCCGCTGGTTTGTAGAGGCGCTCGTTGCCATACAGCGGATAGATTGTACAACCAAAACACAAGCCAGTGCAAGCCAAACAAGCAGCACAAACCTGCCTTAAGAATCTATGTATCAAAGAACGTAGCGCTCAGGATCAGAACCTGAATTCCTGCTCGCTACGTTCTTTAAATTAATAGTTGCCTGTTCTCTGATCTATCCTCGCACAAATTCACCGTGCTCAGGTCATCCTATTTTTCTTTAAGCGTGCACGGCAGGTAAGTGCAGCAGCATCCGCTCCCCTTCAACACAGCAGTCTCTGCACGAAGCACGTAACTGCCTCCACCGCTGAGAGCAGTGTTCACCTCCCACGCCTGGTGCGTGAGCTGGTAACCCTTCCCGCTAGATGTGCTCGGTTCCACCTGATACAGGATAGTTTCCCCATCCTGGTTCGTTTGCGCCAGGGCAATCGCCCCGCTTGCCAGCAACAAGATGACCACCAGGAATACCGCCACGATAGTTCGCGTTTGCATGGCTCTCCTCCTATTGCAACATGAGCAGCACCAGGATGGTGCCCGTCCCGCTTTCCAGTGTTCCCAGCGCCTTGCCCAGGATCGTGCCTGCTGCAGGGTCATCGCCTAGCATCGCATAGCCCGGGGTTGCAGAGGTGACCAGCAAATCGCCCGGGCGGATGGGCCCATTCTCCGCGCTCACCTTGACTGAAACGATGCCCATGATCGCCACTGGGATAGTGTTCGAGTCCTCACGCTGCTCCGTAACCGGTTGCCCGCCCAAGAAACCGGGGGCTGCCGAATAAACCCCAATCACCGTTGGCGAGTAAGCCGTTGCGCTCAGCCCTGCTGCCTGCCCCTGGTCGCCGCGCACCACCAGCACATCACCCGGCTCGTATTTGCTCCTCATCCCCTCCACCGCCATCATCACAGCAAAATCGTTGGCTGGCGTGGCAAATCCAACTTCAGAGCGTACTTCGCCGGTGTTGAGCACCAGGAAATCCTCCGCGCCCTTCAAGCCAGATCCGTAGTAGGCCCCTCCTGCAGTAACTACATGCACCCCATCCCAACCCGCAGAATCGATCAGGATGCCATCAGCGCCAGAAGAGTGAACATACATCCCAGCCGTGGAAGCCGACCAGACTGCCACACCATCCCAACCAGCCGACTCGACATAGATACCATGCGAGGCAGCCGACTCAACCCGGATGCCATACCTGCCAGCCCCATCCACATAGATCGAATCGCCATTGTCGCTGTGAGCAAACAGGCCAACCCCGTCAGTGCTGTGCGCCCACACTCCGCCGTCGCCACTAGCGCTTACCCCCTCGATGCCGTAACCATTCGCGCTATTGCCAACCACGCCCGGGCTGTTTTCCGCCTCGCCATACACCCCAATCCCACTCCCCCAGCCATCGCCACGCACACCATTGCCTCCCCCTGTGTTCCACCCCCACAAAGATGGGCCATTCGCGCTGTTGTTGATCCTGAGTGCAGCATTGGACCAGGCTACATTTGCAGTCCAC
>JAFGBV010000080.1 GCA_016932955.1 Anaerolineales bacterium
TAATTATTGGCCAGGTCGAAGTGGGTGATGCCGTGGTCAAAGGCGTAACGGGCCATGCTGCGGGCATTCTCAAACGAGTCGAGGCCACCGAAGTTGTACCACATCCCCAGCGAAAGGGGCGGCAGCAGCAAGCCACTGCGGCCGCTGCGCCGATAAATCATCTTTTCATAACGATCGGGTTGTGCATTATAAGGCATGTTCTCTCCTGATTACACGAAAGGGACGGCTTACTTGGCCACCACGCTCAATTTGCCCACCTGCACGTAGGGCATCAAACCGGCAGCGTATGCGTAAGCGCCGCTCACCCACTCACGCTCCTGGCTGATCGCAACGATATCCTTCAATGCATTGTAAGCATTGCCAGCTAACATCACATCCTTCACGCGGCCCACCAGCTCGCCGTTCTCAATCTTATAGCCGAGGAATACATTGGCGGAGAACTCGCCGTTGATGGGGTTGCCCTGACCCAGGCCAAGATATTCATGCACCAGCAAGCCCTGCTTGATGCCGCGCAGCATTTCGCTGTAGGGGGTATCGCCGGGGCTGATGATCAGGTTGTTATATCGGCGGGTGCGCCCGTGCCCAGTGGGTTTCGCACCGACCCGACCGGCCGTATCCAGGTCGTAGACGAAGTTGCGCAGAACGCCGTTCTCGATCAGGGGGAGGGGCTGGCGCACCACGCCTTCATCATCGAAGGCACCCGTGCGGGGGCCATAATCGACCCAGGGATCATCCACGATGGTGAAGCGCGGGTCAGCTATAGTCTGCCCCAGCTTGCCAGCCAGGGGCGAGGAGCCCAGGAGCACATTCTTGCCATCCAAGCCCAGTCCCAGGGAGAGCAGCAGCGCCACCAGTCCGCCGGGGGTGAAGATCACCGGCATCTCGTCCGTCTGGATGGGGGCGAGGCGCTCTGCCAGGCGGAAGTACTCGACAGCGCGCTCAGCCACATCCTCGGTATCAATCTGGCGGTTCTTCTGCGCCAGGCTATGCCCGGCAAAGAGGATATCCGTGCCGCGCACTAACTGCCCGCCGGCACCGACATCAAAGTTGGTATGTTCTTCAGAATATGCCGCGCCGGCCGAGTTGGCAAACTGCACTTTCTGGATGGTTTTATTCAAACCGGCCCCGGCCAGGATCTCGGGATTATAGGACTTGATCATATCCATCATCGACTGCCCCAACTGGATCATCTCTGGCTTGGCCAGTGGCAGGAGGGCAGGATCATAGATCTTCACCGGCTTGAGGGGCTGGGCAGGGGGCATATCGTAATGAGCAGGGCTACCAAATTCGGCGGCTTCTAAGGCGCGGCCGACAACCCCGTCTACATCGTTCAAGTCGGTGGTGCTGGAAACACCCACTTTGCCGTCCAGGATAACCCGCACCTGGATATCGGTGCGCTGGGAGGATTCGGCTGATTTGAGGCGGTCATTCTCAAAATTGACCTCGCTCATCTCCTGCGTGATCAGCGCCGCCTGGGCAGACTGCGCCTTGCGGGTGGCTTTTTCAACGATCTGCTGGGTGATGTTCTGCTCACTGCTCATTGCTGGCCTCCTACCACACAATTCTGGATACGCACATAAGGCCCACCAATGCCGACGCGCAGCGGGTACTGCCCTCCTTTTCCGCAGCCGCCAGGGCCATTTGGCTCCCACTCTACCGTATCGCCGATCATATCGATGTTCATCAACGTTTCAAAGACATTGCCGGTCAGCACCACGTCCCGCACCAGCTCGGCAATTTTTCCATCGCGGATCATGTAGCCATACGCGGCGCTGAAGGTGAACATCTCCATTGCAGTCTGCCCGCCAAAGGCACGGATCGCCAGCACGCCCAGCTTGATATCCTTCAGCATATCTTCAAAGCGGGCAGTTCCCTCGTCAATATAGGTGTTGGTCATGCGGACAATGGGAGGATGCTGGAAAGCGACCGCACGCGCATTGCCGGTGGGCTGCTCGCCCATCTTGGCCGCGGTTTCGCGCGAGTGCAGCCTGCCAACCAGGATGCCATCTTTGACGAGGTAATTCTTGCGCATCGGCACGCCCTCGTCATCGTAACGATGAGTCCCCAGGCCTCCCGGCAGCGAGCCTTCGTCGATGATGTTCAACCCATCCACGCCAAAGCGCTTGCCCAGTTGCATGATTTCCTTCATGCGCTCATTTTCGTAGACGAAGTCCGATTCGCTGAGATGACCAAAGGCCTCGTGGGTGAACACACCGGTCATATTGGGGTCGGTGATCACGGTGTATTTTCCGCCGGTGACCGGAGGGGCAGACAGCAGCTCAACCGCCTTGCCGGCTGCCTCTGCTGCTTTGCTGTGGAAACCTTCGATGGTCTGGTAACCTTCTGAACCGCCGCAAGTCTCGAATCCGGTTTGTACAATATCCCCCTCGCGCGCCACCGCGGCGGTCATGACGTTCACATCGGGTTTCTCCTCCTCGATGTACGTGCCTTCGCTGTTGGCATACCAGACTTTCTTGAACGCATCGGCATAGCGCACAGAGGAAGTCTGGATCTTCTCGTGGTGACCGAGGATGATCTTGTTGTATTCTTCCATCAGGGCTTTCTTCTCTGCAAGGGGGATGTGGCGGAAATCCTTTTCCATCGGCGCCGGGATCACATCCACCACAGGCGCTGCCGCTGCCCAATAGGTTTGGTCGCGGCCGACCAGGCGAGCGGTCTCACAGGCCTCACGGACGCGTTTTTCCAAATCCTCGAGATCATTGAACGTTGCATAACCCCAGCCGCCCTTATACAAGGCGCGCACAATCCCACCTACTGTACGTGAGGAGCCAATCGTATCCAGGTCTGGGCCGCGGAATGTGACCCAGGAATTGCTGAGATCTTCAATGCGAACATCCGCATATTCGACATCCTGCACCTTCAATGCTTGTGCCAATCGATCGCGCATATTTCTCTACTCCTGTATCATCTGTGGTTTGGCGTGTACTGGCTCACAACAAAAAGCCACCATCATCTTATGAGGATACCACGAATTTGAGAAAAACAATCAAATAGAACGCGGTACGGGTGCACTAAAAGGTTGTTACCCGCGGTGCATAACAACTTTGTTGTGAGGATAACGGATTCAGTTATATAACTTGCGCAAGACCTGCCCCGTGTGGCTGCGCTCTACGGTGATGACCTGCTCCGGTGTGCCTTCGGCAACGATGTAGCCGCCCTTCTCGCCGCCTTCGGGGCCGAGGTCCATGATCCAGTCGGCAGTCTTGATCACATCCAGGTTGTGCTCGATGACGATGACGGTATTCCCGGCATTCACCAGGCGGTGCAGCACATCCAGCAGGCGCTGGATATCGGCAAAGTGCAAGCCGGTGGTGGGCTCGTCGAGGATATATACTGTGCGCCCCGTGGCGACCCGGCTGAGCTCTTTCGCCAGTTTGACGCGCTGGGCTTCTCCGCCACTCAAGGTCAGGGCAGATTGGCCTAATTTGATATAGTCCAGGCCCACATCGTGCAAAGTTTGCAGAATGCGGCGAATATCGGGGAAGTTCTGAAAGAACTCCAGTGCCTCCTGCACATCCATATCCAGCACGTCAGCGATGGTCTTGCCTTTATAGGTGATGCTCAAGGTCTGATGATTGAAGCGGCGGCCCTCACAAGATTTACATTTCACCCACACATCCGGCAGAAAGTGCATCTCCACCTTTTTGAAACCGTACCCGACACACTCCTCACAGCGCCCCCCTTTCACATTGAAGCTGAAGCGACCAGGGTCATAGCCCAGGGCGCGCGCTTCGGGGGTCATGGCAAACACCTGGCGGATGTCACTGAGCACGCCCACATAGGTGCCCGGGTTTGAGCGTGGGTTGCGCCCGATCGGCTCCTGCGTGATGTTGATCACCTTATCCACCTGGTCGAGGCCATCGATACCATCATGTGCCCCCGGCGTGCTTTGAGCGCCGTGCAGCAGGCGCGCCAGGGCGGGATAAAGCGTCTGGGCGATCAGGCTGCTCTTGCCAGAGCCACTGACCCCGGTCACACAGATGAGCGCGCCGAGAGGGAAACGCACATCAATCTCTTTCAGGTTGTGCAGGCGAGCGCGCTTGACTGTCAGCCAACCAGAGGCTTGGCGGCGTTTACGCCCATTGGGGGCGGTGACGCGCAGCTCGCCGGAGAGATAGCGCCCGGTGAGCGAATCGGGATCCATGATGATCTCATCTGGCGTGCCCTCCGCAACCAGGTTGCCGCCCAAAACACCGGGGCCAGGCCCCAGGTCGATGATCCAATCTGCCGTGCGCATGGTGGTCTCGTCGTGCTCCACCACCAGGACGGTATTGCCGGTGTCGCGCAGGTGCACCAGGGTATCCAGCAACGCCAGGTGGTCGCGCTGGTGCAGGCCGATAGAAGGCTCATCCAGGATGTACAATACCCCAACCAACCCGCTGCCGATCTGCGAGGCCAGGCGGATGCGCTGGCCCTCACCGCCGGAAAGGGTGGGTGCCGGACGATCCAGGTTGAGGTAGTGCAAACCGACATTGCGAATGAAGCCCAGACGCTGGCGGATCTCGTTGATCAGCTCCGTGCCAATCTGGCGCTGCTCATCATTCAAGCGCTGCTCCAGGCCGCTGATCCATTGGTGGATTGCCTCAATGCTCCAGGCGGTCAGCTCCGGCAGGCGTTTGCCATCCACCGTCACCAGCCGGGCCTCCGCATTCAGCCGGTCGCCGTGGCATTTGGGGCAGGGAAGCTGGCTCATGAAGCTCATATACCAGCGGCGGGTATATTCAGACTTGGTCTGGCGGAAGAGGCGGTTGATATGATAGATGATCCCTCTCACCTCACGCACACTTTCGCCGCGCCAGGCGCCGTCATCCGTTTCCACGTCAAACTCGAAGTGAACCTTTTCCCCGCCTGAGCCATAGAGGATGACATGGCGGAATTTTTCGGGGAGATCTTTCCAGGGCGTTTCCAGATCAACGCCGTAGTGTTGGGCAATCGAGGCCAGGTTGCGCACCTGCCAGGCACCATCACCCTTCTTGCGCAGGTCGCGATACCAGCGCGAGGCGCCATCCAGCAGCGAGCGCTCCGGATGCTCAATGATGAGGGCAGGGTCCACCTGGAGCTTGATGCCCAGCCCATTGCACTCATCGCACATACCCATTGGTGAATTGAAGGAGAACAGGTGCGGCTCTAATTTAGAAAAACTGATCTCGCACTCCGGGCAGGCGTTGTGCTCGCTGAGCGTGATCTGTTCGCTGCCCAGGTCAACCACCAGCGTGCCATGCCCGGCGTTGAGGGTGGTTTCTACCGAATCCATCAGGCGAGTGGCAAACTCACGAATGGCTTCTGTTTCTCCGGGGACGATAAGGCGGTCGATCACCAGCTCAATATTGTGCTTTTTATCCTTGTCCAGCTCAGGGATACCATCGGTGAGGTCGCGAGGCAATCCATCTACCCTGGCGCGGGGGTACCCATCGGACAAGGATTTCTTGAGCAGGCTGGCAAAAGTCCCCTTGCGGTTGCGGGCAACCGGTGCAAGGAGTTGGAAACGCACACCCGGAGCCAGCCTGGCGAGCTGATTGGTGATCTGCTGTGCGCTCTGCGGCTGGACGGCGCGCCCGCACTGGGGGCAGTGGGGCGTGCCCAAGCGGGCAAAGAGCACACGCAGGTAATCGAGGATCTCCGTGACGGTGCCGACAGTAGAACGCGGGTTACGGCTGATGGTTTTCTGCTCGATGGCAATCGCCGGGCTGAGGCCGGTGATCTGATCGACCTGCGGCTTCTCCATTTGCTCCATGAACTGGCGGGCATAGGAGGACAGGCTTTCCACATAGCGGCGCTGTCCCTCAGCATAGAGGGTATCGAAGGCGAGCGATGATTTGCCGCTGCCGCTCACCCCGGTGACCACCACCAGCTTGTTGCGTGGGATGCGCACGGTAATGTTGCGCAGGTTGTGCTGGCGGGCGCCGCGCACGATGATATCCCCCATGCCAAAGGATGATTGCCGCTGAGAGAACGCCGGGTGATCATCAGGAAGATCATAAGAGACATAAGTATCCAGGGGAGCCGGATGGACTATTTGTGTATGATGCGGTGGTTGCTGAGGAGCCAGGGCTGCCAGACGGTCTGCCCCAGAAGGTTGCAGAGATTCCGAAGATGCCTGCTCTGTGCCTTGAATCACGCCCAGCAAACGCAGCCTGGAGAGGATGCGCTGTGTGCGCGGCAACCCATCGAACAAGGCGCGCAGCTCTGCAAAAGATTCATCTGCCTCCACCGTCAGGCTGGCAATGCGATCCAGCAGTGCTTTCTCTTCAATGGTCAAGGCAGTATCAGACTTATAACTCAGCTCGTCCCAATAGTCGGTGACATGCAGCTCGAACTTGTTCAGAGCCTGGAAATCGTGTAGCAGGTTGCCGCGGATACAAGGCAAGCCCTTCCAATGCCCATTCAGGCGGAAGAGCAACGGCTTGGCCTTGCCCGTGCGGCACAGATCCCAGGCACTGCCTGCCAGGTAAAAATCCTCATCCTGGCGCAGATCGGTTGGATCCACCGTCACGCCAATAGCTTCGATATTCTCGGGGTCCATCTGCGGGTCAATCAACACCCAGCATTCCTGGGCTGCATCCCAGACCTCCGCAATCCAATGATCGATAGACATGGGGCCTTGGGGGTCGAGATACCTGGCAAAACCAACGCGCATGCGGGCGGGGATGCCGCGATGGCGCAGCATGGATACGTACAACAAGGCATAGTCACGGCAAACCCCCACCTGGCGCTGGATCGTTTGTCGGGGGGTGGTGAGTGGAGCAGGGTCGATCTCAACCATGCGAGCAAGGCGTTGCTGCACAGTGCGCAAGTGCCACTCCGAGCGCTGCGCGGCGCTGAGCGGGATATTCAAATGGTCAGCCAGCATGCGATGCAGGAGCAATCCCTGGACTACAAGCGCCAAATCGAAGGGAGAAGCTGGAAGCTGCTCGTACAGATCAGCATAAGGTCCGGGGTCAGTTAACGGGCTGTGTGTAGCGTAGAAGGATAGAATCTCATTCATCGGCTCGCCTATATTTGGTACGTATGTTCTATAATTCTACCATAACTCCCTGGAAAAGTTTGGTTTTGCGGGTGTGGAGAGAAGAACCCCTTTATCCCAGAACGGATCTTCCCGCACCGCGCCATGTCCGCATGATATACTCAAGAACACCCACAATTGACATCCTTCTAACTATGGCCACTTTTCTACTGGGACGAGAATTAAGCCGCCGCTTCTATTGGGAAGTTGTTCGACCGCTGCTGGATGCTCATTTCCCTGGCATGCAGCACGCTGCTGCGCTGATCGGGCCAGGAAGCGAAGTGCTTGGCTTTGACACAGAAATGTCGATGGATCACGATTGGTATCCGAAAGTGGTGCTGTTCTTGCGGGAGGAAGAGGCTGCCTGGAAAGAGCCGATCAAAGAGATGCTTGCCAAGCACCTTCCCCATACTTTCCTTGATTTCCCTGTAGATGCGGTGGAGTTCCCCGATGAGCCGGGCACCTCGGTGATGACCTTGCGTACAGAAGGCCCGGTGCTGCACAGGGTTTTTCCTGTGACGCTGGGGGATTTCGCCCAGGAATGGCTGGGGTGGAGCATGGAAGAGCCTCTGCAACCGGCTGGCTGGCTATCGATCCCTGCCCAGATCTTGCGCTCGCTGACAACGGGCGCCGTACATTATGACGGCGTTGGGGAATTAACTCGCTTTCGCCAGATGTTGGCCTGGTACCCGCATGATCTATGGCTGTACTTGCTGGCAAGCAGTTGGGTAAGGATTGAGGCCGAGGAGCACCTGATGCCACGAGCGGGTTTCGTTGGCGACGAATCAGGGTCTGCCATCATGGCTTCTCGCCTGACGCGAGATATCATGTATTTGTGCTTCCTGATGGAAAGACAGTATGCGCCTTACCCAAAGTGGTTTGGATCGGCATTCCGGCAACTGAGCTGTGCGGTCGAGATGCAGCCGCTGCTGAAAAACATCCTGCACGCAAATAACTGGCAGGAGAGGCATGCAAGGATGGGTGCCGCCTGCGAGCACCTGGCGCAAATGCATAATCACCTGGGTCTCACCGAACCGCTGCCAGAGGCTGTATCAAACTTCCACAACCGACCGTTCAAAGTAATCCATGGCGACCTTTTCGCCAACGCCCTGAGCCAGCAAATCTCCGATCCGTATGTTCTCCGCATCGCAAAGCGCGGGCTGATCGGCAATATCGATCAAGTCAGCGATAACAGTGAGCTGCTTTCTAACCTTCACTGGCGCGAATCCGTGAAGAAGCTCTACCTCGATTGATTGAATAATCTGCGCCCCTGATACGCAGTAGATGCCATGATAAAATATAGGCGAGGAGCAGGCGGGCTACATGGCGAATGATAACAACAAGGCCAGGAAACAGAAGGCACCCGGACGACCAACGATTGGGGTGATGATTGCCCGGCTTGGGCGTGTTTGGGGGCGCGAGTTCGTGGCAGGGTTGAACAATGCAGCGGTTGCCAATGATGTTAATTTGCTGTGTTTCGTGGGAGGAACACCCAATCAATCCTTAGCTGGCGAGAATCTCGTTTACAGCCTTGCCAATCCACAAATACTGGACGGCGTGATCCTGTATTCGGACCTGGGGCATGGCCTGAGCAGCAATGAAATTGAGGAGTTTTGCTCACAATTCGGTTCGCTGCCGATCATCAGCGCTCTGGATATCCCAGGGCTGTCCACTTTGCTGCCCGACTCATATGGCGGTATGCGCCAGCTCATGAATCACCTGATCCTGGTGCATCAATACAGGCGAATTGCCTTCGTGCGCGGACCGGAAGGCCAGGCGGAAGCTGAGCAACGCTACCAGGCTTACCGGGATGCGCTTGAGGAACAGGGGATTGCCTTCGACCCAGCCCTGACACTGCCAGGCAACTATTCGCGCGAGAGCGGACGAGCAGCCATTCAGATACTTTTAGATGAGCGCGAACTCAAAGCGGAAGCAGTGGTATGCGCCAATGATCACATGGCATTTGGGGCGCTGGAAGCGCTTCAAGCTCACGGCTTACAAGTACCTGTCGATATGGCGCTGGTGGGATTCGACGATGTTGATGAAGCACGCATTACCGGCGTTCCCTTGACCACCGTACGGCAATCCTTCTTTACGATCGGTCAGCAAGCTCTGGAGAACCTGCTGCGGCAGATAAAAGAGGCAGCGCTCCCCGAAAGAATCATTATTCCTACAGAGCTGGTGATACGCTGGTCGTGCGGTTGCTTGCCCAATGCTGTCCGTCAGGCAACCACGCGCAGCGCGGCAGGCACCAGTAGCGGTATTCTTCGCGATCTACGCAGCCGGCGCAAACAAAGCGTGAAGGCAATGATTGCCGCGGCGAGCGAAGCTGCAAGCCTGGATTCTGCCTGGGGCGTCTACGCCTCGCCAGACATGCTTGAAGCCAGCCTGAGCAAGGTTTGGGAGGATTTCATCGCGGAGCTAGATGATAAAACACCGGGGCATTTCATTACCGCATTCGACCAAGCATTACAGTATCTGCAAGTGGTGCGCAGCGATGCAACAGCCTGGCATGCAGTGCTGTCCACTCTGCGGGCAAACGTGCTGCCCTTCCTAACCGAGAGGGAAAAGATCATCCGCGCAGAGAATCTATTCCAACAGGCGCGTCTGCTGGTTGGAGAGGCTGCGGGACGCGCCCAGGCGTATCAGCGTATCGCCATCGAGCAGCAGGAAGAAACCCTGCAAACGGTTGGCAACGCGATCTCGACGGTGTTGCGCCTGGCTGAACTCCCAGCGGTTTTAGATCAACATTTTCCCACCCTAGGAATTGAGCACAGCTACTTAGCCCTATTACAACCTGATCAGCGCGGTGTGTTGCCAGAAACATCGCATATGATCCTTCACTACCAGCGGGGTAAGACCAGCTATGATGACAGTGGGCAAGAATTTCCTACTTTGCAACTTGCCCCAGAGCAAATTCTCCCAGATGAGAGACGGTATTCGGCGATCGTTTTACCACTCACCCAGGGGCAGACCGTATTTGGCTTCATGGTGACGGAGATCGGGCCGCGCGAGTGGGAGATCTATGCACGACTGCGCAATCTATTCAGTAGTGTGATCTTTCGCTCCCAACTGGTAGCCCAGGAGGAGCATTCCCGCCTGGAAGTAGAGCGCTTGCTGGCGCAGGTAGGGCAACGCGCGGCGGATCTGGCGGCTGCGAAAGAAGCCGCCGAGTACGCTGCAGAGCAAACCCGCCAAGCGCTGCGCGAGACAGAAGGGCTGTTTGCAGCAGCCCGCGCAATCCTGGGCGCTACCAACCCGGTGGAAATCTGCCAGAAACTAACCAGCCACCTGAACGCACTCATCCAATCTGATCGGGTCTTCATCTTCCTGGTCGATCACGGGCGGCGGGATATCGTGTTAAGCGTGTTCGATGGCAATGTAGTGGATGACCTGCAAACCAGTTACGAGGAATTAAACCAGGGCATCAGCGGGATGGTATTCCGTAGCGGACAACCGGTTCTTTCGACCGATCCGGACGATGGGATCGAGCCACCTGAAACCGCCGAGCGGCGCAAGCGCTCTGGCACTGGCTCTCTCATCGTGGTGCCGCTACTTTCCAAAGGCAAGGTGACCGGCACCGTCACCGCCCTCAATCGCGTCAGACAACGCCGGTTCACCCAGCACGATGTAGACCTGTTAATGGCACTGACCACGCAAGCGGCGGCTGCGATCGAGAATGCCTGGCTCTTCTCTGCCGAACACGAACAACGCGAACTGGCTGAGGCTTTGCGCATTGCCGGCACCATCTTAACCTCGATGCTGGATGTCAACGAGATTCTCGATCAGTTACTGATCCAGATCCGCCGTGTGGTACCCTTCGACTCGGGAAGCCTGATGCTGGTGGAGGGAGACCAGGCCCGCGTGGCGCGCGCATTGGGTTATACAGCCGGCAAGCTATCCATTGACGGAAAAGATAACCCTGCCTTCCCCATTGCCTCTACCCCAACATTCCGCACGATGAAGGAAACAGGGCTGCCTTTACTGATCCCTGATACCTACAACGATCCGCTGTGGACACGGCGACCGGAGACAGACCATATTCGCTCTTGGCTGGGAGCGCCAGTGATCTCGAACGAGGGATTAGTGGCTTTCTTCTCGCTGAATAAATATGAGCCCAATTTCTACACGCCCAAAGCAGCTGAAAGATTGGTGGCTTTCGTGGGCACAGCAGCCCTGGCCCTGGACAATGCACGGCTGTACAACGATCTTAAAACATTCAACCAGCGCCTGGAGCAAATGGTTCAGGAGCGTACAGAAGAACTCCGCCGGGCTTACCAACAATTGGAGCAACTGGACCGCACAAAATCTACTTTTATCAATGTGACCTCGCATGAGTTGCGCACACCGTTAACAGTGCTCAGCGGCTATAGCCAGATGCTGACGGCTGATAAAACCATCCGCGCCAGTGATCACCTGCTGCGGCTGACCAGTGGAATTGAGAGCGGGGCGCGGCGTATGCAAGAGATTGTCAATGCGATGCTGGACGTGGTCAAGATCGATGCGCGAGAGCTAAAGCTCAGTCCAGAACCGCTCTCGATTGCTGCAATCCTAAGGGATGTGAGAGGGCGTTTCATCAACGCATTGCAAGAGCGCAACCTGGCATATGAATTCGTTGGCATGGATCAGTTGCCTCCCATCGAGGCTGACTCAGAGGCCATATTCAAGGTGTTCTACAACATTGTGAGCAATGCCATCAAATACACCCCCGATGGCGGAAAGATCACAATTACCGGCACCTTCATCCCCGCCGACCCTGATGGATTTCCGGATGGGGCGGTGCAGGTGTCCATCCAGGATACTGGTATCGGGATTGACCTTGACGCTCAGGATCTCGTCTTTACCAAGTTTTACCAGACTGGTGAAGTAGCTACCCATTCTTCTGGCACAACGAAATTTAAAGGCGGCGGTCCGGGGTTGGGGTTAGCCATCGTGCGCGGCATGGTGCAGGCACACCAGGGCAAGATCTGGGTAGAAAGCCCCGGATATAATGAGGAAACCTGCCCAGGTAGCACATTCCACGTGGCTCTGCCGTTGCGCCAGAAGCAAGACCGCTGAAATCCCCAAATGATCCAGATCACGAAAACCATCGGGATCCAGGAATCGGAGATCCAGGTCGAGTTCGTTCAATCCTCCGGCCCGGGTGGGCAGAACGTCAACAAGGTCGCCAGCCAAGCACAGTTGCGCTATGACACCGCCGCACTCCCAGAAGATGTGCAACTGCGGCTGGTCAAACTGGCTGGAAGCCGGATGAGTGAGGATGGAGTGCTGATCATCCAGGCGCGCCGCTACCGCAGCCAGGAACAAAACCGCCAGGATGCAATACAACGCTTGGTTGAGCTGGTGCGTCGGGCAGCAGAACCACCCGAGCCGCGCCGCAAGACACGACCATCACTGGCAGAGCGTCAAAAGCGCCTGCAAGTCAAACGCCGTCGCAGTGCGCTCAAACGCTTGCGCAGGGTCAGATTGGATGATGAATAAGACACACATTCTACGGCATCGGATCAAAAGCCTTACCAGGGAAGGGCGGTGAAGGATGCAATACTACACAGTTGAAGGGCTGTATCTTACCAGGAAGGGGCTCAAGAAAGCGCAGAAAACGGGTCGCATCGCCGCGGGGGATATCGAGTTATTTGCCAAAGCCATCTGGGCGAACAACCCCGAAGAAGCAGTAGAGATCGCCACGCAGGAGCTGGCTGGCGGTGAGTGGCGAGAAAAGCCGCGAGTCAGTAAAAAGACGGAGGAGCAGCGCATGCGCTCGCTGGGCATGCCTGAGCTTCCTGGCATCAGCGCCCCACCCCGCCAACGACTGCGAAAATAAATCTTGCGGGGGGCGGTGTGCTGATCACCGCCCCCCGCCCCGAACCATTCAACATCCTGTCTCAGATTCGTAGTGGTTATTTATCTATCAGCACCGGGGGAACCTTGCCGGAGATCAAACGGTAGATCGTCTTTGCGATCTCAACGATGTTGACAACGATCGCAATCACCAGCCCCAGGCGCACCGAGAAATTAAGCTGCGTGACCAGCAATTGTGCAGTTTTCAAGCCAACAGGCATATAGCGATCCAGGCTTTCTGCGGTCAAGGCGATCAAGGATGGGCCATTGAGCATCGCAATGGCAATCACCATGGAGACACCATGTGTCACCAAGGAGAACCAGCGTGTCGAGGTCTGCCAGGTGCCTTGGCGCAGGAGTAGAATATTCAAGATGATCTCCAGGACACAAGCCAGGGTGATCGCCGGTACATAGGCGAAAAACGCGTCCGAGAGAATCCGGTAGGAGGTCCAGCCGGTGGTTGAGGAGTACCCAACGCCGATCAGATCAGGGTAGAAATTCAACACCACGATCACTGCCAGGTTGAAGACGATCTCCAATATCGGTCCCACGAATCCCACGCGGTCCGGCGGAGAAATCTTGTGCAGGCTGCGTGGATCCCAGGCTTTGGATTTCTCGTGCAGCGTGGGCATCACCCACTGCAAGATGGCGAAGATCAGCACGATATTGCCGAAGGCCTGGATCAGCGATGAGCCAAGGCTGGCAATGATATCTGCAATCACATCAACCACATCCAATAATGCCTGACCAGGCCGCACCAAGTCAACACCCAGCCCAACCAAAGCCAGAACGGCAACAATCGGCAGAACAATGCCCAGCACGGTTTTGAAAACAGGGAAGAGCTGCGGGCCGATCAGATATTGGGCAGGAAGATACCCGGCCGCCACCTTCTCCGGCGCGCCATACTCCTGCAGCACCTCCAGGATCATCTCATCATCCACTGGCCGTCCGGCTTGCTGACTGCGATCTTGCAGCATGTCTTCTAGAAGCGAGCGAATCTCACTCTCGATGTCGTGGCGCGTTTTCTGCGGTAAGCGCCTGCCAATTTCACCGATGTAAGTGTCAATAAGGTTCATTTTTTTCCTCCGAATTCTTTCAGGCCATCAGCCTTTCTAATGTAGTTGCCAGGTGAGCCCATTCTTGTTTCACCTTGGGCAGGATCTGCTGCCCTGCAGGGCTGATCTGGTAGTAGCGGCGCGGGCGATCTTCTTCTATCTTCCAGCTCGACTCAAGGAGGCCCTGAGATTCCAGGCGGCGCAGGAGCGGGTAGAGCGTGCCCTGATCCACTTCCAAGCCTTGCTCAGAGAGCAACTTCATCAAGGAGTACCCATACTGCTCCTTCACCAATTGACTGAGAACTGCCAGAACGATTACACCGCGGCGCAGCTCTAAAACCAGGTTGTTCAATTGCTCTTGTTCATCCATACGATACCTCCAGAACACATTATACTATGTACCACATAGTATGTCAATAGTCAAAATAGTGTTAAATACAAAAAACTGGGTGATATTCACTTCCGCCCAGCCTTTGTATTTTGCGGCTCATTCCCCTGCCAGATGCAGAGCACCATCATCTGGAAGACGATCCTTGCTGGACATCGAGTAGACCCACACCTGCTTTGAGGCCCAGTCGGGCATGTATTCCAATGGCACGGCAAGGCGAATCTCGTCTTCAGATAGTCGCTCTACCTGCCCGGTATAAAGACTCTCTTCAAAGAGCCCATCCACCTTTCGATCCCGCATCAGGCCAAATGTGCTACCTCTTAAGAACAGGCCGTCATGATACTCGGCATACAGGTACACGAAATCGGGCTGGCTCGCCCGGTCCGGATAAAAGGAGATAGTGATATACAGCATCCCCTGATTACAGGAGACCACCAGGCGGTGCAGGTCCGGGTTGGCGCCTTCGGCTGGGTCATCGACTATGTAACTGGAGAAAGATGCGCAATCACCCCGGGTATGATCAACCAATTGGATATTATCCCACTCCACCCAGCCGGTGGAGGCATTATCCGTGTAGAGAATGATGCGCACATACGTTGTTCCTTCCGGCGCGGTCGCCCGGATCGACTGCGCGCTCCATTCAGCGTTATAGCCTCCTGCAGTATTAACCTGCAGCCGGGAGCGTCCGGCACCCAGGAAATCCAGATAAAGCCGGGCGATCCCCTGGGGTGAGCGCGCCTCGGCAGAGACTTCATACTCATGACCTGCAATAGCAGGGAGGATCTGGATAACCTCGGTGCTGCAGAAATAATCGCAGTCCTGCGTATCTACCGCGCGCAGCCCGAAGCCGCGCCCTTCATAAGCCAGGTCAACCGGGTCTACCCAGCGCACATTGGTTTCTTGCACTACAGGGACATCCTGCACCAGGTGCCAGCGGCTCAACGGCACATCCGTTTGCGCCCAGTTGCTCACCAGGCCAAAATCCTGCTCATCCAGATCACCGTTGGAGAGCAGATTTTGATCCGCAGGGGGATCCATCACCATATCGATAGGGCCGATATAGCCAGGGGTGAGAGTGGTGGGCCCCAGAGGAGGTATAGGGGTGGGAGTGGTAGACACCACAGGAGGAATGGGGGTGGGCAGTTGTGCTTGAATTTGATCAAAGATCCCCTCCACAGATGCCTGGATCGAAAACGCCACCGTCACCAACAAGATGATCAAGGTGATCACAAAAGCCAAAATAAAGACGCTGATTCTCAGCTTCATTGCGCACCTCCGTAAATAATCGGATATTTCTGAGTATA
>JAFGBV010000081.1 GCA_016932955.1 Anaerolineales bacterium
CACCCTCGCGGCAACTGCGAGCTCCTCATCGCCGAGTTTGATCATGAGCCGCTTGGCGCGCTGATGGTCTTCACCAGGGGTAAGCGAGCCTGGTATTTCTACGGTGCCTCCTCAGATCTGCACCGCGACCGCATGCCCAATTATCTATTACAATGGGAGGCCATGCGCTGGGCTCGCAGTCAGGGTTGTACCGAGTATGACCTGTGGGGTGTACCGGATGCCAACCTGACTACACTCGAAAAACAATTCACCGAGCGCAGCGATGGCCTCTGGGGCGTATATCGCTTCAAGCGCGGCTTCGGCGGCGAGTTGCGTCGCGCCGCCAGCGCATGGGACCGTGTCTACAATTCCCTTCTCTACCGCTTCTATTGCTGGCAAGCGCAACGCAAAAGACAGAGCGAGTGATCAATGCACGTCTCTCAAACTAAACCCACAGACTGGAATGAGAGGATCGGCTCCCTTCCCGGCGCCCATGTTTTACAAACCGGCCAATGGGCAGCCGTGAAAGAACGCTTTGGGTGGCAGCCTCTCTACGTCACCTGGGAGTCTCCCACACCTGGCAAGAGCACACTCCTGGCAGCCGCCCTGGTTATGCAGCGCACGCTTCCGGTGGTTGGTTTTGCCGCGCGGATGCGCGTGCTCTACGTTCCAAAAGGCCCCTTGCTGGATTGGGATGATGCATCCCTGAGGCGTATGGTTCTAAACGACCTGCAAAAGCTTGCTCGCCGGCAAGGGGGAATTTTTATCAAGATCGACCCGGATGTGCTGCTGGGCGTTGGTATTCCGGGCAGTGACTCAGCTCAGGAAAACCCATCCGGTCAGCAAGTTGCGGCAGATCTCACAGCCAGGCAGTGGCGCTACTCAGAGGAACAGATACAATTTCGCAATACCGTGTTAATCGACCTGACACCCGATGAGGACACCCTGTTGGCGCAGATGAAACAGAAAACACGTTACAACATCCGCCTGGCAATGCGCAAAGGGGTGAGCGTCCGCCCTGCCACTCCGGCAGATTTCCACCTTCTCTATCTTCTATATGCACAAACCTCCGTCCGCGATGGCTTCACCATCCGCGAAGAAACCTACTACCAGCATGTCTGGAGCACCTTCTGGCGCGAGCCCACCGATGCACCCGCCCTTTCGCGCCCCGAAGCTGAAGCGCTCGTGGCAGAGATAGAGGGCGAGCTATCTGCGGGCGTGGTGATCTTTCGCTTTGCCGGCAAAGCCTGGTACTTGTACGGCATGTCGAGCGAAGCGCACCGCGAGAAAATGCCCAACTACCTGCTGCAGTGGGAAGCCATGCGCCGTGCCCGTGCTGTGGGTTGCCGGGTGTATGATCTATGGGGAGCGCCGGAAAATTTTAATGAACAAGATGGCTTATGGGGCGTGTACCGCTTCAAAGAAGGATTGGGAGGCTCGGTTGTTCGCACGCTGGGTGCCTGGGACCTGCCCACCCAGCCCCTGCTTTACCGTCTCTACACGCACACGTTGCCTCACCTGCTCGACCTCATGCGCCGCCGGGGCCAGACCAGCACACGCACCAGCCTGGAATAACCAGCCAACCGAGAGGAGATTTTTATGAAACAACTGCCACGCCTTCGATTTGCCCACCTTCCTACCCCCGTTGAACACCTGCCGCGCCTTTCTGCTGACCTGCAAGGGCCGCGTTTGTTAATTAAGCGCGATGACCAGACCGGCCTCGCCCTGGGGGGGAACAAAGCGCGTAAACTGGAATTCCTCGTCGCAGAGGCTCAGGCAAATGGCGCACGCGCCTTAATCACAACAGGCGCCATTCAGTCGAACCATTGCCGCCAGACTGCGGCAGCCGCTCGACGCTTTGGCCTGGATTGTATCCTGGTCTTAGTAGGCACTCAACCTGCTCAGCCAACTGCAAACCTGTTACTGGATCAACTATTAGGCGCAGAGATTGTCTGGACAGACCATCCCCACCGCGACGATATTCTGAAAGCCACCTTTGACCAGGCCTGGGCTGATGGGCGCCGCCCCTATCTGGTGCCATATGGTGGTTCCAGCCCCACCGGCGCAGCTGCTTATGCCTTTGCCATTCAAGAGTTGCTCGATCAAGGAGTACGGCCCGATTGGATCCTATTTGCTTCATCATCGGGCGGCACGCAGGCAGGCATGGTGCTGGGTGCGCGTTTGTTCGGCTACCAGGGCAAGCTGTTGGGAATTAGTGTGGACGAGAAAAGCAATATCTTACAAGCACGGGTGTCTGAGCTGGCAACTGCCACCGCTGACCGCCTGGGCGAAACATTGAACTTTACGCCGGATGAGATTCTAACCAACGATGGTTTTCTCGGTGGTGGTTATGGCGTGATGGGCCAACCCGAGCGTGAAGCGATCCAGTTATTTGCCAAAAGCGAGGCAATTCTCCTTGATCCTGTGTATACTGGGCGCGCCGCAGCCGGCTTGATCAGCCTGATACATCAAGGATTCTTCCCCAGCGAGCAAACCGTGCTGTTCTGGCACACTGGCGGGACGCCAGCATTGTTTGCCGACCGCTACACCAATGTCATCCAAGGCACATGAAGAGTCCGCTCAGGCCAGGTCTAAAACCTCATACACCGTAATGGGAACGGTTTTACCCTTTGCCTGGATGGGATTTATTGGCCGCGCCACCACCCGATCAGAAACTAGTGCATAGGATACCGCGCTGATCAACACCTGCCCTGCAGAGGCATTCTCCTGAATGCGCTTGGCTGTGTTGACACTGTCTCCGATGGCAGTGTATTCCAGTTGCTTCTCCGTGCCCACTAGTCCTAATACTGCGTCGCCATAGTGAATACCCACACCAAAAGAGAGGCGATACTCGGGTGGGAATTCAGCATGCAACGCATTGATCGCATTGCGAATTCCCAACGCCGCGCGCACAGCCTGCATGGCATGATCTGGCTGCGGGATGGGCGCGTTGAACCACGCCATCACAGCATCGCCCAGGAATTTATCGATCGTGCCATCCTCATCCAGCACAGCATCTGCCGCCGCTGCCAGATAGCGGTTGAGCACAGAAACCAGTTGTTCTGGGTTTAACCGTTCGCTGAAGGTAGTGAAGCCGCGAATATCGGCAAACAGGGTAGTAATCCCCAGCCGTTTGCCGCCCAACTGCAGTGAATCAGGATCAAGTTGCGAAATCACTTTGGGAGAAACCATCCGCTCCAGCAGGCGCCTTTGCGCCTCGAGCCGCTTTTTCTCTGTTAGATCATCCAATACAATCGCAACACCCTGAGTTTCCTGGGTAGCATCTTTCAAAGGGGATAAATTGAAACTGAGATTGACCTGCCCGCGCACGGGTAGGACCGATTTGAATTCCAAGCCCACCATCGGTTGGTCGTTCTGAAGCACCATCTTGATATACGGAGCGAGATCCTCGGCAATTGGCGATAAAGCCTCGTTGAGATGATGCCCTACCAGGTCAGCGCTGGTATGTCCCAGGATCGTTTCAGCCGCACGGTTGCATAACAGGATCTGGTCTTCAATGTCAGCTGTGATCACACCGCTGGCAATAGAGGCAAAAACGTTATCCATCAGACTCTTCAACTCTGTTACCTCTGCCAGGGTGCGGCGCACGGATTCAAACAAGCGAGCGTTCTCAATCGCCACTGCCGCCTGGTCGCTAAATGCGATCAGCAGATCTCTTTCGGCATCGCTAAAAAGCCCGGTGCGAATCCGGTTATCGGTATAGATCACACCCGTAACCACCCCTTTCACCCGCAGAGGCACGCAGAGGATAGATCGCAAGTTATATGCGATGATGCTCTCTTGAGCGCCGAAACGAGGGTCCTCCTGTGCATTAGTGGTCAACACAGGTTGCCCCTCGCTGACCACCCGGTTGACCACTGTACTGCTGATAGCGAACTCAGACGGATCAATCGATTCTTTTTCCCAGTTGCGCGCAATCCGCGATGTGAGCTCGCCAGTCTCATCACGAAGCATCAAAAAACCACGCTCTGCACCTGTCAGGCGTACGATTGTATCCATCACAATGCGCAGCACCTCACTCAACTCCAGGGATGAGTTGATCACCTGTCCAATCTCAGCCAGCGCATGCATGTTCTTAAGATCATCCTCATTGCGTGCCACTTGCCTTCCCAACCGGGTGAGGCTGCCGGATAATTGCACCAAGCATTGGTTAGCGCGTGTAGGGATTGCCACGCTGCTGCGGTGTAATTCATCTTGAACCTGGTCCGCCAACTGGCTCAGGCGCGAAACCTGCTGGCTGAGATCGAGCGTGATAATCGTGGTTGGCTCATCGGTCATAGAAACCCTCGTCAATCAGTATCGGCTGCTGTTCGGATCCATTATTCACTACAGGGGAAATTATACGGCATTTTGGCGCATTTTCATGTCGAATCCATATCATTGCTGGCGTCGGTACCGTCATCGTTGCCGCTCACAGTGATGGCTCCGGAAGCTTCATCGCAGCCTGCGCTGGCGGAGACAAAGTCGACCCCGGCAGGCAAGGTATCGACGAAGACCGCGAGAAATATCCCACTCAGCCCACAAGCCGCCGTGTGGGTCGAATTGCATACCTGGGATTAAGAAGGCATGATTTTAGGGGGCTGTTAACCCAGATTTTCGAAGGCACGCTTCAATTTATCAATCCAGCGTTTTGCCCTCTCGCGGCGTGAGAGACGGCGGATTTCATGACCGGCTTGCTGCGCTGCATGGAGATCCCCCGCCCGGTGGCTATAGGTTTCTTTATGGTATTCTTCCAGCAAAACATTCGTCGGCGCAATTGCTTCGGGTAGCAGCGCCGCTAGCTTGCCTGCCCGTTCGGCTGGTGTGTCAGGGAACAAGGGCTTTTCGCCCAGGCGATGCAATGCGCGATTGATCTCCTGGTAAGCCCGTGACAGGGGCGGCAAAGAGGCATAGCTGGCTAGGTCGCTTAAGAATGCCGGGGGCTTTATCCCTAGCCTCATCAAAACCTGCTCCATGCGGACCGGTGCTGTGATTACCAGCTTTTCCATGAAAGGCAGAACCCGCGCTCCATTGCGCACACGCCAATATACATAACCCACCAAAAGCAATCCCAGAAGCCAGATTGCTAGTCGCACAACCTGCATAACCGTTATTTCTTGCGTAGGTTGTGAAACATCGTCGTCCAGCGTGTCCATCCCTTCGGGGGGAACAATATCCTCCATTTGGGGTATATCGCGCGGTATATTTGCATATGGATCCCCCTCTTGGCGGTCAGCGCCGCGTGGGCGAACCAATTCCTCCTGCCCAGAAGTCGGTTCAAACTCCACCCAGCCAATATTAGGAAAATACACTTCGGGCCAAGCATGTGCATTGCGCTGGCGTATAATATAATGGTCACCGCTTGCATCGCTGCCGATCTTCTCTCCCTGTGCAAAGCCAACCGCAATCCGAGCTGGAATCCCCAGGGCACGCAAGAGGACTACCTCAGCCGAGGCCGAATAATTACAAAAGCCGCGCTGCAGATCAAACAGGAACCAATCGACACGGTCCTGGTCCGGTGGCGCCTGCGGCACGGTTTCAGCATATTCGATATTCTTGCGCAGATAAGCGGTGACTGCTTCAGTAATGTCATAGGGGTTATCCAAACCTTCGGCAATGCTGTTCGCCAGTTCAATCGTTCGCGGGGTGATGGTATCAGGCAATTGCAGGTAGCGTTGTAAAACCCAATCAGGGTACTCACTGCCGGCCTCACGCAACTGGTTGATCGTCACCGTACTCAAGGACGAGCGCACCGTATAGACTTCCCCCGCCCGGATGTATTCATCCGCCTCGATCGAAACCAGGTCAACCTCACCTCCAGTGCCATAGCCCACCGCACCCTGCGATGGGCGGCTGATCCACAATGGTTGTGGCGCAACATACAGAATTGAGATCGCATAACGTGGTAAAAACGTGAACTCTCCAACCCTGCGCACGTCACTGCCAGGCAGCTCAAGATCAAGCTGTTCTGGGCCTAGCAGGTAGGGAGCTTTGAGGTTGGCAAACCATTGCTCCCCATCGTAATAACCATATACACGCCCTCGCCAGTAATAGCGCGACACGGCAGGGATGCGCGGGGCAGTGATCTCTAAGATGATCTCGTTCGTCAGCAGGTTTCCGCTACCCAGGGCAAGCGTTTCATCATAGTAATCGACTACAAAACCCACCTCTGCCTGCAGTGCCGCAAAAGCATAGCTCATGCGCTCCTTGAAGTCGATCCAGGGTTGACTGACAGACTGCCACAGGCGCGCCGCCGGGTCAAAACGCCCCACGAGTACCGGCGTATTCCATGCCAGAAGTACAAACGCCATTGCCAACAGTGTAGTGAAGCGGATCCAGTCAAATCCGGCATCCGCTGGCAAATGCATGTGCTCTTTCTCCCAGTGGCGCACGTTCTTCAGGTAATTTATCCGGGCAATAAGCAACAAGGAAAAAAACAAGTAAAACGCCAGGTACCAGGTGCGCCTTACCAGCAGTGAGTCAAAAGAATGAATGATCAGCACCACCAGGCCGCCAGGCAAGACTACCCACCAGCTATGTCCGTGCCGTGTCAGCAGGTAACCCGCAAACAAACCCAATGCCCAGAACAGGCAAGCCATCAGAAAGAGAAAAAGGATATTATCCGTGATTGGCTTGCGAGTGAGCAAGGCGCTCACAACCATTTCCAGCCGCCCAAACATGCTCAGCAGGCGTTCCTCCCAGGCAGTGTGCATACCTGCCCACAGGCTCACCCCTAACTGCCAGGGAATGACATAGCAGCCATACAAAAAAGCCAACAGGCCGCTTACGCGGTGTGAAAAGCGGCTGTAGCCCAGTACCATCCCCAAGATTCCCCCCAGCAAGACCGTCGTCTCCACTACTTCGAGGTCTTCTGTCCAATCCGTCGCGTCCAGGCGCAGCCCGGCTGTTATCAGCGCCGCCAGGAGAAGCACTGCCGACAGTGCATCCCACCAGCGATTCCGATTAGGAGATTTGTTTTCAGTTTTCGAACTATATAAAGTAAACATGGCTCTATTTGATTACCGCTGAGGTGTCGGATGGGTTCACTGGCTGCGCAGGTGGCTGCCTCTGCGGCGCCACCCCATCCAATAGCCAAGCAGGTAGATTGCCAATCCCGATGCCACCAGCGCCAGGATGACCACACCCCCGATCAACGGCGCCTCCAGCCCAACCAGCGTTGTTGAGGTTGGCGACGGCACAGGGTGGAATATCGTAGGAGAAGGTGTGGGGGAGGCTAAACGTGTTGAGGTCACTGTTGGGCTTGGCACAGGCGTGTTGGATACTGTAGGCGTAGCAGATACCACCGGGGTATAGGTTGGTATAGGAGTATTCTTCGGAGTGGGCGAAGGCTGCGCGGTAGGCGTAACCCCCGGTGGCAGCAGCACAAAATCCGGGTAGTTGGTTTCCAACTCGCTCAGCACATACAGAAATACATCATCATTTTCATCCAATGCCATGCCAGCGCTCAACGCCTGCAGCAGCGGTTGAAGTCTCTCATCCACAGCCGATTCCGGCAAATCGGAAGAAACCTGAGCCCAGTACCACGAAACCAAACTACGCTGGGCTGGCAGGGATTGGGGGTCAAGCGCCACCGCCTCAAGGTAAGCCTGTTCGCAAAGCGCCTGCAGGTGAATACCAGCGGGGTCATCACGCAGGCCGCGGCTGGCCTCCAGGCTCAAGCGATAAGCATCCCCTAAGCCCAGCCACAATCCGGCATTATACGGACCAGATACCAGATCTTCCTGCACTGTCAATAATGCTTGCCAGGTCTGAGGTTGAACAAGGTACACTTCCCAATCATCCACCACTGGGTCTTCTGGCTCCATGTTTTCCCACATCCATCGCACCTCGTTCTCCACAAAAGCGCCGCCAGGGGTAGACCAGTCAAGGATCACATTCTCTGTATTGGCAGTGTAAGGCAGGCGCAGAATCAACTCAGCTCGAGCAATCACATCATACCAGCCCCCGCCAGTCACAAAGATATAAGGGTAGGCTGTTACAGCCTCCGGGTCGCGTGGCTCCTGGATGTAATTCACCTCAATCAACACATCCTCTGCCGCCGGGAAGCTCACCTCAAAAACCGCCCAATCCACATTCCCGGCTTCACCAGCCTGGATCGTTTCCACCTCTGTACCCGCTCGTCTGCCGTTCACCGTTACAGTCAGATCTTGGATGCGCTCATAATCTCCATCCCCAACGCCATAGGGATTGGTCAGAGGAAAGCGCACATCGAGCTGCTCTTCCTGCTCGCCCTGATTGCGCATCGTATAAATGGCGGTCACATTGGCTTTTACACCATCCGACCACGGCGCGCGAAAATCAACCACCACCCTCTCCGTCTGCATCTGCACCCGTGTCGTCTCGTCCCCCGGGCTGATGCTACCGCCCGATGGCGATGGCGGCGCATTATCCGCCTGTGCAATTGAAAACCGCGCCAGCAACGCAAATAGCATCGCTCCGATGATCGTCAGTCTGATGATCCGCTCTCGCACACCAGCCTCCCAACTATACACAGACACGAACGCGGGATAAGCAAATACAACAACCTCGAACGAACGGCATAAAGCAATTATAACCGCTGCTGATTTAGAATTAACAATGGGGTATGTGCGCAATGACCACGCCACACACCCCACTGTAGAGCGAAAACAGTCTAGATAACGATATTGACCAGCTTACCCGGAACCACAATCATCTTACGTGGCTGTTTACCTTCCAGGTATTTCTGCACAATGGGGCTTGCCAGCGCCGCCGTGCGGGCTGCTTCCTCACTAATATCCACAGCAACTGTGATGCGGTCGCGCAGCTTGCCGTTCACCTGTACCACAAGGGTAATCTGCTCCTCCGCAGCCGCCTCCTCGTCCACAACAGGCCAGGGCTGGTGGTGGATCGAGTAGGGCTTGCCCAGAAAAGCCCACAGCTCCTCGGTAATATGCGGCGCAACAGGCGCCATCATACGCAGGTAAACATCCACGGCTTCATCCCATTCTGGTGCAGTCGCAGCGCCTTGCTCGCGCGCCTTGTACATCTCATTCATCAGCTCCATCAGGCTGGAAACGATGGTATTAAATTCAAAGGATTCAAAATCATGCGTGACCTGCTTCAGCGTCTGGTGTAGCTTGCGCCGCAGTGCGCGCAGCACCTCCCCATCCGGGGTCACCTGCGGGGCCGGATCCATCACCAGGTTCCACACCCGGCGCACCCAGCGTGCCGTTCCTTCAATCCCGGAATAACTCCACGGGGCGCCCATGTCCCAACGTGCAAAAAACATCAAGTAAGAGCGCACCGTATCCGCACCATAACGCGCTACCAGCGCATCTGGAGCAACCACATTTCCGCGGCTCTTAGACATCTTCTCATTATCCTCGCCCAACACCATCCCCTGGTTGCGGAGCTGGATCATCGGCTCTGGTCCTTTGGTGATTCCCATATCGCGACAGGCCTTATGGAAAAAGCGCGTGTAGATCAGATGCATGGTCGCATGCTCGATGCCGCCTGTATAGGTGTCCACCGGCATCCAGTAATCATATTCGGCGGGGTCAAATGGGCCCTGCTCATACCAGGGAGAGAGATAACGCAGGTGGTACCAGGATGAGCACATAAAAGTATCCATCGTATCTGTCTCGCGCAGTGCGGGCTTTGTGCAGACCGGGCAGATAGTGTGCTTCCAGGTAGGATGCAGCTTGAGCGGGCTTTCCCCGGTAGGCAGCCATTCCACATCATCCGGCAGCAGCACTGGCAGATGATCTTCCGGCACAGGCTGCCACCCGCACGTATCGCAGTAGACCATCGGGATCGGCGCGCCCCAGTAGCGCTGGCGCGAGATAAGCCAGTCGCGCAAGCGGTAATTGATCGCCATCTTGCCCGTGCCCTGGCTCTCCAGCCACTGCGTCACTTTTTGTTTGGCAATATTGCCCGGTGTGCCGCTGAAATGCTCGGAGTGGATCATCGTCCCATAATCTGCGTGGAAAAGCACATCACTGTAATAGGGCAGGCTGTTGAGCATCTCCATCATGGTGCGGTTATGGCTAACGGGAGGGTAGATTGCCTTGCAGCGCGCCAGAATGGCCTGGTCTGCCTCTACCGAATCCAAAGCCTGTACCCCATCCTCAAACACAAAAAGCCAGCGCGAGCCGACGATCTCGTTCCAGTTGCCCGGCTGCAAGTGTTGGCGCATCAATGCCACGTAGGCATCCACCTGCTCGCGCTGCAGGGTGACAAACAGACCCTCGCCCAGGTCGCCGACCTGCTCCACATAGAAAGCTATTCCGGCTTCTTTCAGCAGGCGGGTAAAGTCCGCAGTCACCGAACCTGGAAACACGAAGCTCTTGCTCAAGCCATCTACCCGCTCAATCACCGGGATGATTGGCAACCCAAACTTGATCGCAAATGCAAAGTCGCGCTCGTCATGCGCTGGCACAGCCATAATTGCCCCTGTGCCGTATGTCATCAGCACGTAGTCCGCAATCCATACCGGAATGCGCTTGCCGTTGACAGGATTGATCGCATAACCGCCGGTGAATACACCGGTTTTCTCTTTGTCGACAGCCTCACGGTCGATATCCGTCTGGCGAGAAGCCGCCAGCTTATAGGCTTCAACCTCCGCTTGGTGGTCGGAGGTCGTCAACCTCCCCACCAGGGGATGCTCCGGCGCCAACACCATAAAGGTCGCCCCCCACAGCGTATCCGGGCGGGTGGTAAAGACTTCCAGCGCATCGCCTTGCTCGGTGCGGAAGATGACAGAAGCGCCCTCCGAGCGATTGATCCAGTTCTCCTGCAACACCCGCACCCGTTCAGGCCAATCTAAAGGGCTGTAATCCAGCAGCTCTTCGGCATATTGAGTGGTTTTGAAGAACCACTGGTCGAGATCCTTCTTGATCACCGGAGTTTCGCAGCGCTCGCAATGGCGGTCTTCCCCCCAAACCTGCTCACGCGCCAGCGTGGTATTGCAGTTGGGGCACCAATCCACCGGCGACATCTTGCGATATGCCAATCCATGCTTATAGAGCTGGATGAAAAACCACTGAGTCCAGTGATAATACTGCGTGTCAGCCGATACAGCCTCCCGGCGCCAGTCAAACATTGCGCCCATGCTGCGCAACTGCGTACGCATGCGCTCAATGTTGGCATAGGTCCACTCTTTAGGATGGATGCCGTGCTTGATGGCCGCATTTTCAGCCGGCAAGCCAAAGGCATCGAATCCCATCGGGAAGAGCACGTTATAGCCTTTCATTCTCATATAACGCGCACGCGCATCAGAGGGCGTCATGGCATACCAGTGACCGATGTGCAGGTCACCGGATGGATAAGGGAGCATCGTCAGCGCGTAATGCTTAGGGCGAGAGGGATCAATATTGGCGTGATACAGGCCATCGGCCTCCCATTTCTTCTGCCACGCTGGCTCGATCTCTGCTGGGTTATACATCTTTGGTTCAGGCATAGGCAACTCCAAGATCCAAATCTTCCACTTACAAATGGGTTTTCCTTGCGACCACGATGATTCTGCGCCCCTCATGGTCAAGGGGGTCACCACTCCAGTTTTTAACCATCCGCACTACTTCCAATCCGGTGGAGGCGAGCAGGCTAGAAATCTCCTGTGGATTATACATGCGTACAAAGAACGGCTTATCCTTGCGCACGCCATTGCGAATTACAACCCGTCGATTGTACCACCGCCCGGACTGTGTGTCGAAAGAACTGCGGTTGATCATCAAATCCTGCTCGCGCTCATCAATAAATGCCGGGGGCAGCCCGGCAGCGAAGAGGTCGCGGTTTGGGATATCAAACAGGAACCGCCCGCCAGGGCGCAGCGCGCGTGCCACGTTTCGAAGCACCTGCAGATTTTGCTCATCCTCAAAATAACCAAAGGCGGTAAAAAGAAGCAACACAACATCGAACTGCGCGCAGAAATCGATCTGGCGCATGTCACCCTGGCGATAATCGACCTGCAAGCCCTGTGAGAGCGCATCCTGGCGGGCAATATCCAGAAAACCAGACATCAGATCCAATCCGGTCAGGCGCTGCCCCAGCGCTGCCAGGCGGTTGGTATGCCGCCCATAACCGCAAGCCAGATCCAGGATATCAGATGGCTTTTCCAACCCTAAAAGATTGACAATCCCATCCACTTCAGTCTGTGTGCGTTCATCGGTCAAGGATGGTTGATAAAAGTACAGGTAATCTTCCACCTCGAAATGCGCCTGAGGACTCAGCAAGGTCACATCCAGCGGACGCCGGGAAGCATCCAGGCCACGGGCAATCACCTCCCGGGCAACTGCCGTGCGGTAAGCCCAGTGCGCCGGGTCAGCATCATAAGCATCAGCCGCCCGGCGCTGAGAATCGAGACTGGCAGCCTGCTCCCGATAACGGTCTGCTGATTCCCAATCCAGCCCATCCACCTCCAGGTAGCTCATCGCATAGCCGGCGCGGTTGAGCATCACCGTCCACTCACCATCCGTGCCCAGCGCGTATCCTGGCTGGCAAGCAGAGATCAAGAAGCTGGCAGCCCGGCGGCTGAAGCCTTTCGAACCCGCGCTGACATCGACCTCCCGCCCGATCAAATGAGAGATGACTTGATTGCTAATCTGCTCGGTATCGAGCAAGGCACGCGGATGAGTGGCATAGGCGGCTGGTGTGCGCCCCAAGAGCAGGTAATCGGTATGCTGCAGCCTATCCAGTGCAGCGCGCCACTCCTCCGGCCTGGTCTCCACCCAGCGCAATAAGCGGTCCATATCAGTATAATGAATGGATTCGCTCTCCGTCTCCAATGCATTCTCAAGCGCCAGATAGCGTCCATGCGACCAGTCGGTTGCCACAAGCGTGTGCATACCCGCCTGTTGCAGCGTCTCCACCAGTGCTGTGTCAGGGTCAGGAGGAATCACAACTAGAATTTGCGCATAAACCTGCTGCACGGTTGGTAAATTGTGCAATAGGCGGTTAAGCTCGCCCCGCGGGTTCCAGGTTGTGGTCAGGGTGATCATCTTCGCTACTCCGCTCTACCCACTTGAGGGGCGTGTGACGATGTTCAGAATACGGTCGGGAACATAGACCATGCGCACCACCTCTCTGCCATTCAGGTATTGCTGCAACCGGGAAGATTGGGCGGCAATCCTCTCTGCCTGATCCTGCCCGGCATGGATAGGAACAGCCACCACATCACGCAACCGGCTATCCACTTGCACAGCGATCTCAACCATCTCCTCCCGAGCCAGGTTCTCATCCCATTGAGGCCACGATTGCTCATGGATGCTACCGCCATGACCGGTCTGATGCCAGATCTCCTCCATGATGTGCGGAGCAGCCGGAGCCAGCAGGAGCAACAGGGTATCCAGGGCGGTATGGTACGTGCGCGTCTGCCAGGTGCCGCTGTGCTTCCTTTCTGCCAGGGCATTGACTAACTCCATCAGCGTTGAAACCATAGTATTGAATCGAAACTCCTCAATACGCTCGGTGACGCGACGGATCGTTTGCTGCAGTAAGCGCTCCAGGGCTGGGTCAGAGTCCAGCGCGGCTGCACTTTGCTGGTAAGTTTCAGTATAAATTTTCCAGACACGGTTCAAGAACCGGCGAGTGCCGTTGATCCCTTTTATGCTCCAATCGACATCCTGGTCAAAGGGAGCCATGAACATCTCGTAGAGGCGTAAGGCATCCGCACCGTACACCGCCACCATTGCATCTGGTGTGATCACATTTCCTCTGCTCTTAGACATGCGCACGCCATCTGCGCCCATCAATTGCCCCTGGTTCCGCAGTCGCGGAAAAGGCTCGCGGAAAGACAGCAGCCCCTCATCTGCCATCACCATCGTCCAAAAACGAGCATACAGCAAGTGCAAAACGGCATGCTCCGCGCCGCCGACATACAAGTCCACCGGCATCCAGTAACGCATAGCCTGAGGATCAAATGGCCCCTGATCATAATCAGGACTGGTGAAACGCAGGAAATACCAGGAAGAGCAGGCAAAACCGCCCATAGTATCCGTCTCTCGGCGGGCTAGGGTGCCACATTGCGGGCAGGAAGTATTGACAAAGCCAGGTAGGCGGCCCAGCGGTGACGCCCCACTACCATCCGGCTGAAAATCATCCATCTCCGGCAGCAGAACAGGCAGGTCAGACTCGGGCACAGGGACAATGCCGCACTCAGGGCAGTGAACCACGGGTATGGGCGTCCCCCAATAGCGCTGTCGAGAGATCAGCCAATCGCGCATGCGATACTGCACCTGCGGTCCACCCAGGCCTTCTTCAGCCAGCCGGGCTGTGATTCTATGGACCGCCTGCGTACTGGGCATGCCATCGAAAACGCCCGAGTTGATCATCGTGCCCGGCTCCTCATAGGCGCGGGAGAATTCAGCCCCGGCATAACCAGACGGAGCGATCACCATCTGTAGCGGTAGATCGTAATGTGTTGCGAACTCAAAATCGCGCTGGTCATGGGCGGGAACGCCCATCACGGCACCGCCCCCATAGGATGGCAGCACGTAATCGGCAACCCAAACCGGCACCGGCGCGTGGCTGAGTGGATTTCGCACATATCCGCCAGTAAAAACACCGGTTTTATTCTTTGTAGCAGAGATGCGCTCCAGCTCACTTTGGCGGGTAGCCGCCTCCAGATAAGCCTGCACGGAGTGACGCCGGTCAGGCGTGGTGAAATCGCCTACCATAGGGTGTTCAGGCGCCAGCGCCAGAAAAGTGACGCCATAGAGTGTATCGGGGCGGGTAGTGAAGATAGGGACAGGTTGGGCTTGATCGGATTGGAAGATAACCTGGCAGCCTTCAGAGCGCCCAATCCAGTTTCGCTGCATGGTTTTGATCGGTTCAGGCCAATCGATCTCATCCAGGCCCGCCAGCAGCGCATCCGCATAAGCGGTGATGCGAAAATACCAGGCGGGGATCTCACGCCGGGTGATGCCAGAATGGCCGCGCCAGCACACACCGCCCGCCGCCTCATGGCTAGATAGCGTCGTTTGGCAAATGGGGCACCACCATTGCCAGTTGCTATCCCGGTAAGCCAGGCCGCGGCGGTAGAGCATCAGGAAGAACCACTGCGTCCAGCGATAATATTGCGGGGCAGAAGAGGTGATCTCGCGCGACCAGTCGAAGCTATCTCCAATAATGGTCATCTGACGGCGAAAGTTAGCCGTGTTCTGTTCTGTGGTCACGCGAGGGTGAACGCCGTGGGCTACGGCATACTGTTCAGCAGGCTCGCCGAAGGCATCCCAGCCCATCGGATGCAGCACATTGAAGCCGCACATACGCTTATACCGCGAAATCACATCCGTCGGTACATAGTTGCGGCAGTGACCCACATGCAGTCCATCTCCAGACGGGTAAGGGAAAAAGTCCAGGCAGTAATACTTGGGGCGGTTAGCGTCCTGTTTGGTCCGGTACAGGCTGCTCTCTTCCCACTGGCGCTGCCAGCGGGGCTCTATTTCATTCGGTTCGTAGTGCGTGTGCATATTTCCAGTCTCCTTCTATTCGACAAAGTTTGGCTCAATTCCAGTTGGCTAATGCGTGGAAGAAGGAGACCTGGGAGGCGCGCGAGAAGGCAGAGGGAGCTCCGGAAGAACGGATTGGACGTGGTTTGAGCGGACATCATGCGCCTCCTTTCACATGCATACTGATCCATAAACAAAAATCCCCTTTCTCTCAGGGACGAAAGGGGTTCCGTGGTACCACCCTGCTTGCCTGCCCGGCAAAAGCCAGGAAAGCCGCTTGGTTTCGCGTTAGCGGGCGAACCCGTTCCCGGCTGAGGCAGGTCTGCGTTCACCGGAAAAGCTTGCACCATCTGGTGCAGCAGGCGAGTTCGGTCCAAGTTTCCATTGTACTCTGCGGGCACCTTGCCGGGCTCACACCTTGCTCTCCCGGCTCGCTGGCAGATAACCTACTACTCCTGCTCTGGCCTGATCTATTCAATTGAAGTGGACCCAGAGGGATTCGAACCCTCGGCCTTCTCAATGCCATTGAGACGCGCTCCCAACTGCGCTATGGGCCCAAAATTGTGGACGGAATTGTACCTGCAAATGAAAAATCCGTCAACTGCTCCCGAACGGAGCACTCAGCAGTGGACCTGGAGGGATTCGAACCCTCGGCCTCTTCAGTGCGATTGAAGCGCGCTCCCAACTGCGCTACAGGCCCTTGCGTAAAGCACAGCGATTTTATCCGAGGGGTGACTGGATGTCAAGTACCGCCGGACTAGTACCGCTGGATTAACATCATAGATCAGGAGGATGCAATCTGACCGCGCACATAGACAAGCGCATCCTCAAGTGTCTGGAAAACCTTGATCTGGAAGCCACCAAAAACAGGCGAAGATAATCCCTGAGCCGCCAGCCGGATGGTCGAATTGGTGGACACAAACATGATTTCTTTCAAATTCGGATGCTTCCATGTGGAGCCCCTGCCGCGTGTCAATGAATTGGCGGCATCGACCATGTCGCGAATGGTGAAGTTATCAAGCTTCGAAATATCCGCAATGGCGTACAACGGCTCACTGGTCTCGTCCAGCATTGCCCTTAAACCATCCTGCAGCGCCTGGATATCTCGTGTGAAATCCAGATGCTCACCGACCATCTCCAACACAATCGGCTCATCCGGCAGCTTCTCAATCCGAAAATTACCTGCTTCCGCCATCTTACCACCCATCCTGATCACAAATATTATACACCAATCAATTCAACGAAAACACCGTATCGCCGCCAGGTTTTTCTTCCAGCATCGCCCGCACCAGCGCCACTTCACGGCGATAGACTTCTTTGAGCTGGCTGGTAAATTGCACCGCCTCATTGATCTCAAGCAACTGTTGCTTTTGGTCCAGGGGAATTTGTAGCAACATCGCCGCCATGTTGGCATAGATCAACGGTTCCTGGGCAATTCGCCCAAAATCCACCTGCACCTCATTACCCTTGCTGAGCATTTGGACATAGCGCTCCAGCCACGGGCTGAGATGTGTTTGCATCTTCAACAAAGCAGTCTCGCTTTCAACCCACATTGGGTTCGATTCCACGATACCCACCAGGTAAGGCCGTTCGCGTTTCAAGCGGATGATACGAAAACGCTCCTCTCCCAACGCAACCAGGTTCATACGGCCCTCCTCCAGCGGCTGAATGTGTGCAATCTGCGCGGAACAACCGATCAGGTGCGGCTCTGCCAGGGAGCCTAGCGCTTCCATGCCTTGCCGGATGAGCACAACGCCGAAAGGCGCACCAGTTTCACGGCAGTGAGCGATCATTTGCTTATAGCGCTCCTCAAAGATGTGTAGATGAACCGGCGTGCCTGGGAAAAGCACTAGATTCAAGGGAAACAAGGGAATTTCAAACATTGGTTCCTACAAGCACACAATACTCCCTGATAAGAACAAATCATGGTAATTTCTAAATAAAACGGGGGAAGTGGGGTGTTTTGTGCGTGCTTCTCACGCACAAAACACCCCACACCCTAAGTTATTGAGATCATACAAATCATGCTTGTTTTTCTACCTTCTTACGAATAGCAAATCCGATAAACAGCAAAACACCGATGTAAATCGACCAGCGCATCACCTCAATAAAGCCATCGAACAGGTTGATCAAGCCATCGGTCATGTAGCTGAGTAGCTCCCCAAACTGAAAACTATTCCCGATGAAAAGCGTAACGCCGTAGTCATCCGGGGAAAAAGCCTGCAACGCGCTGCCCAAGCCAACAAACCCAAGCAGCGCCAGGATCACCAAGCTGGCATACTTCGATACAGTCTTGTCTTCATATAAATATTCAAGTGCCTTCGCTAGCGGCTTACGCAACAAGGCTATAATCCCGAAAGTAATGGCTACTGTCAGTATGAAACCGATGATCCCAAGAATAAAGTTCACAATCTGTTCAGATTCCATCGTCTCCTCCATTGAATTGAGTATCAGGGGAATTATACCATCGCGGTATAATCACCCTGATGTAAGACATGCCCAGGAGGAAAAACAATATGATCCCAAACGAAGATCCCATAGCCGGGGAAATCTACCGAGCCCGTCATAACCGTCTGGCGCTGGCATTGCAACAGGCAAACCTGAATGCCCTCGCCTTGAACCCCGGCCCCAGCCTGGTCTACTTAACCGGCCTGCACTTCCATCTGTCCGAGCGCCCTGTATTGGTATTCTTTGTCCCGCACGAACCGCTCATGATCGCCTTGCCCGAGCTGGAAATGGCCAAAGTGAAAGCCCTGCCCTATCCGGTTCAGGCTTTCCCCTACCCAGAAGACCCACTAGAATGGCCTGCTGTATTTCGCCAGACTGCCCTGGCTGCACACGTGGACAAGCAGGCAGTGGGGGTTGAGCCGCGGCGGATTCGTCTGCTGGAATACCGGCTCCTGCAGGAGGCAGCCCCAAAGGCGAATTATCTCTCTGCTGAGGAAAGCATAGCCGCACTACGCATGCAGAAAGACGGGAGCGAGATTTCGGCTATGCGAAAAGCGGCCCAGATCGCCCAAGAAGCCCTGCAAGCCACCCTGCCACAGGTACGCATCGGTATCACCGAAAAGGAGCTAGCCGCCGAGTTAACCTTGCAGCTTCTGCGCGCCGGATCCGATCCCGAGATGGCCTTTGCACCGATTGTTTCAGCAGGCCCCAATAGCGCCAACCCGCATGCTACACCCACTGCGCGCCCCCTGGCTGCAGGCGATTTGCTGGTGATCGACTGGGGAGCCTCCTACCAGGGTTACCTATCCGATATCACCCGCACATTTGCCATCGGCGAGGTTGAGCCCGAATTACAGGCGATTGCTAAAATCGTTGGTGATGCAAATGCCGCCGGACGGGCAGCCGTCCGCCCAGGTGTTGCAGCAGGCGATATCGACGCCAGTGCCCGATCCGTGATCGACTCAGCAGGATATGGCAAATATTTCACCCACCGCACCGGGCACGGGCTTGGGATGGAAGCCCACGAAGAGCCCTATATCCGCTCTGGAAACTCACTTCTGCTCAAGCCAGGCATGACCTTCACTATCGAGCCCGGGATTTACCTGCCCGAGCGCAACGGTGTGCGCATTGAAGATGACGTGGTCGTGACCGAGAACGGCATGGAGTCGTTAACAGACCTGCCGCGCGAGCTGTTACGATTGGCCTGAGAAATTTCATCCAGAGAAAACCCGATGCTCATTCCGACCGCCGAGCCATTTTTCTTTCCCGGTCATCCGCCCAAAGGCTCCATCGGCTGCCTGCTCATTCACGGCTTCACCGGAGCCCCCAAGGAAATGCGCTGGATGGGCGAAGACCTGAACCGCCGCGGCTACACAGTGCTCGGTGTGCGCCTGGCGGGGCATGCCACAAGAGCCCAGGATATGGCACGCGTACGCTGGCAGGACTGGGTTGCGTCTGTTGAAGATGGTTACCATCTGCTGCGCGGCGCAGTTGATCAAGTATTCCTTGCAGGCCTTTCGATGGGCGGCGTCTTGTCGCTCTACCTGGCAGCCCGCCTGCCTGTTGCGGGGTTGATGACCATGGCGACGCCTTATGCCCTGCCGCAAGACTGGCGCATCAAGCACCTTGGCTGGCTGCACCGCATCCAGCCCACCTACCACCCCGGCCCCCCTGACTGGCACAACCTCCAGGCTGAGCAGGACCATATCCATTACAAATCGTATCCCTCCCGCGGCATTGTCGAGCTGCGCGATCTTCTCGCCGAAATGCGCGCCTCGCTGCCGCAGGTGCACGTGCCAGCCCTGCTGGTACACTCGCACCAGGATCAAGCAGTTCACCCCGAGAACATGGAGCACATCTACCAGCACATTGGCAGCGCCGATAAACAGATGCTATGGGTGAATGACAGCGGTCACGTGATCCCCCGCGAGCCTGAACGCCAGCGCGTTTTCCAGGCTGCTGACGATTTCTTCAGCCGCGTCGCTGGAGGCATCGCTTGAGCCGCGACTTGCTGCTGCTGAGCCTCTCGATGATGACCTGGGGCCTTGGCGAGGGGATGTTTTATCTCTTCCAGCCCTTATATCTGCAAGAGTTGGGCGCCAGCCCGATTGTGATTGGTAGGATCCTCGGCGCTGTGGGAATTGCGATGACTGTGGCGCATATTCCGGCAGGGTTGCTGGCAGACCGCATTGGTCGCCGCCCGATGATGTGGCTGGCGTGGATAACCGGCGTGACAGCCACCTGGGTGATGGCACTCGCGCCCTCACTGCCTTTTTTTGTCACCGGCATGATTTTATATGGCCTCACAACCTTCGTCATGGCGCCGTTGAGCAGCTATGTCACCGAGGCGCGCGGAAATCTCAGCGTTGGGCGAGCGCTCACTCTTGTCTCTGCGTTTTACAATACCGGCGCCATCCTAGGCCCCTGGCTTGGAGGTCAGATTGGCAGTCGACTGGGATTGCACAGCGTTTACCTGATCGCAGCCTGTCTCTTTTTCATCTCCTTGCTGATCATCCTACGTATCCGTCCGCAGCCGCTTGCCCAACCAAGCGAACATACCAACCACCGTGCAACGCTCTTCCAGTCCACGTTTCTGTTTTTCATTGGAATGATCTTCCTGGCTACTTTTGCCACTTACCTGCCGCAGCCGCTTTCGCCAAACTTCTTACAAAATATCCGCCAGTTGGATCTACAGCAGATTGGCCAGTTGGGCTCCTATGGCAGCATTGGGGTTGTGGTGCTTAGTTTGCTTCTGGGACACATACCTGCCCGTTGGGGCTTCCTGGCGGGGCAGGTTTGCGTGGCAGGCTTCAGCCTAGTGTTGTGGCGCGGCAGCGGGATGTTTTGGTATGCAGTCGGTTATTTCTTGCTCGGCGGATACCGGGTCGTGCGCTCCCTGGCTACTGCCCAAACCCGCGAATTAATCCCACCCGCCTGGATGGGGTTGGCTTATGGCATCACCGAGACTGTGGGCGCATCAGTAGTGATCTTTGCACCACCGCTGGCAGGTGCGCTGTATGAAATTAACCCGAGCTATATATTCGCCCTCAGCCTGGGATTGATCCTCATTTCACTGCTGGCCAGTGTGCAATTTGCGCCAGCCAGTTCTCAGCAGGCCAAAGCCCCAGCCAGCAGCGAAACGTCTTATGGAGAATAAACATGGATAACCTATTCGAAGCAGGCGTTCAGATCATTATCTGGTTACAAAACTTAGGGACATGGTTGGTCGCCCCCATGAAAGCATTCTCGATGCTGGGGAATGAAGAGTTTTACCTGCTGGTGGCCCCCGCTCTCATCTGGTGCCTGGATACCGGCATCGGTCTGCGTGCGGGCATGTTTCTGATGGTCAACAACTCGATCAACATGGCAATCAAATTGATCTCACACGCGCCAAGGCCTTACTGGTACGACTCCCGCATTGTTGGGCGAACGATGGAATCCTCCTTCAGCTTCCCCTCCGGGCACGCCCAAAACGCATCCGCTGTATGGGGGGCGCTGGCATACGGCATCCGCCGCCGCTGGGCCTGGATCCTTGCCATGATCGTGATCTTCTTGATCGGCCTGTCACGCAGCGTGCTGGGTGTGCATTTTGCACACGATGTTGTCGGCGGATGGTTGATCGGCGCGCTGGTGCTCTGGGGGTTGGTGATGCTCGAAAAACCAATCCTGCGCTGGCTGCAGCAGCTCCACTTCCCCAGCCAGCTCCTGGCAGCCTTCACCGCCTCGCTGGCGCTGATCCTGCTGGCAACCCTGGCGCGTTTGACTGTGGCAGATTGGGTTTTACCGGTCGCCTGGGTGGAAAATGCCACCGCTGCCTTCCCCAAAGAAGAGGTCATCCAGCCTGTGGAAATCTCCGGCGTCGTTTCCAATGCCGGGGCATTCTTCGGTCTTGCCGCGGGTGCGCTCTGGCTGCGCAAAAGCGGTAATGATTTCCAGATGCGCGGCAGCCCACTGCAGCTGGCGGCGCGCTACCTGGTGGGTATTATCGGGGTATTCGCCTTGTGGTATGGGCTGGGGCTGGTATTCCCGCGCGGCGAATCCCTCTTGCCTTATCTTCTGCGCTACCTGCGCTATGGCTTGGTAGGGTTATGGATCACTGGGCTTGCCCCACTGATCTTTGTCCATGCACGCCTGGCAGAACGAAAGTAAAGCATAACAGCTTGAGCCATCATCACTATAAAAACAACGGAGCGAGCATGCCACAGGCATTCCTCGCTCCGCAATGTTCCCTAAAAGAAAATTACTCTTCTTTAGCTGCCTGGAGCTCTTTCTGCCGGGCAGCAAACACTTCCTGAGCAATGTGCGTAGGAACCACCTCGTAATGGGAAAATTCCATGCTGAAAACGCCGCGGCCGCCCGTCAGCGAGCGCAGGTCGGTGGTGTAACGCTGCATCTCAGCCAGCGGCACCTGGGCGGTCACCACAGAGCGCCCCTTATCCGTATCCATTCCCTGGACACGAGCCCGGCGGGTGTTCAGATCGCCCAGGATATCGCCCATGTTGGACTCAGGCACAATGATCTTGGTATTCATGATCGGCTCACGCAGCACCGGACCGGCATCTTTAAAAGCCAGCTTGAAAGCTTCGCGCCCGGCAATTTCAAACGCCACAGGTTTCGAGTCCACCGGGTGTTCCTTGCCATCATAGATAGAAACCTTTACGTTCAGCACAGGGTAGCCAGCCATTACGCCTTCCTTCAACACGCCTCGCACACCCTTATCAATTGCAGGCTGGAAGGAAGAAGAGATCGCCCCGCCGAACACATCCCAGGATAGCTCATAATCGCCTTCTGTATAAGGCTCAATCCGCATGAACACTTCCGCGAATTGACCTGCGCCGCCGGTCTGCTTCTTGTGACGGTATTGGGATGCACCTTGCTTGGTGATCGTTTCTTGGTAGGGCACCTTGGGGATTTCCGTGTTCAGGCTGGTCTGGAATTTACTTTCTGCCTTGCGGATGGCAACATCAATATGCTGGTCGCCCATCCCCTGCAGGATTGTCTGCCCGGTAGTTGGCTCCTGCCTCCAGGAGAGGGTCATATCTTCCTCGCACAGGCGTGTCAGTGTCGGGCTCAGTTTCGCAGAATCGGATTGGGTCTTGGGGGAAACAGCCACGCTGAACAAGGAGTGCGGGTAATCCGGGGTTTGCAGTGTGAGGGGGTGACCCTTATCGCAAAAGATATCGTTCGTTGCAGTGGCGCTGAGTTTCGACACACAGGCAATATCACCAGCGTGCACAGTTTTAACATTAAATTGTTCCTTGCCGCGCAGGATTGAAACACTGCCAAAGCGCTCCTCGGTGCCCTTGGGTTTATTCCACACCCGCGAATCCGCGGCGACCGCCCCCGAATAGACACGGAAGTAAGTGATTCGACCCACGAATGGATCGGCGGTTGTTTTCCACACATAAGCTGCCAAAGGGCCGCTGCTAATCGCCTTCAGAGTCTCCTCGCCTTCCTTGCCTTGGGCAACCACTTCCTTTTCTGTCGGTGCGGGCAGCAAAGCCAGCATGGCATCCAACAACGGAGCTATGCCAATTTCCGCTGTTCCCGCACTGGCAAATACAGGCACATAGGTTCGCGAAGAAACCACATTCTTGAGGCCGCGCAGGATCTCCTCCGTGGTCAGCTCGGAGCCTTCCAGATATTTCTCCAGCAGGGCATCCTCACCTTCGGCAGCCGCCTCAATCAGCTCCATGCGCGCCGCCTCCACATCATCCATAAACTCAGCCGGGATATCCTGGCCCTTATCGCCTGCTCCCGCATAAGCCTTCATCGTCAGTAGATCCAGAACGCCTTTGAAATCAGCCTTCTCGCCCCACGGAAGCTGGACAGGAATTAGGCGCTTATCACTGAATTCCTGCGCCGAGTCAAGCGCTTTGCGGAAATTCGCATTGTCGCGGTTCATCTTATTGATAACCACCAAATGAGGAAGTTTAAAGGTATCGCAGTAGGAAAGCGCAATTTCCGTGCCAACCTCTGCGCCCGCAACAGAGTCCACCACAATCACCGCGCCGTCAGCCACACTTAGCGCTGAGATCACTTCACCAATAAAATCCGTGTAGCCGGGTGTATCCAGCAGATTAATCTTATGATTCTTATATTCCACCGGGATCACCGCGGTGGATAGTGAAATACCCCGCCGGATCTCTTCGTCTTCGAAATCCGCCACCGTTGTGCCATCTTCGATGCGCCCCAGGCGGGTGGTCGCGCCTGTAAAATGGAGCATTGCCTCTGCCAGCATCGTTTTTCCGGCACCACTGTGAGATGCCAGGGCAATGTTACGAATAAACTCTGTTGTGTACTCTTTCATTAACTAAATCCTTCCTCCAATTATATTCATGCCAGCCGTCATTCCTTCATCAGCAAGACTAAACAGTCCGCCATGGAGTAGTCATGGCAATCCCCTATTTTATGCGATGTCCGCATTATTGTCAAAGCGAGTTTTCCCACGATAATTATCGAGTACAATAAATCCCATGTTGCCACCCCTGCAGCAACCGTATCTCTTTTGATTGCGGATCTTCTTCTTGAACAAAATTGCCAGATTTAGCAGTAGATTATTCTACAGCGCCTTCTACCTGCTCCGACGACCGCCCTGGGATACGGGCATCTCACCTCCAGAGTTGATGGCATATCTGGAATCCCATCCCCCTGGGCGCGCTCTCGATCTCGGCTGTGGCACCGGCACTAATGTGATCACCATCGCGCAGCACGGTTGGGATGTGCGCGGGATCGATTTTGTACCCCAGGCGATCAGAACTGCTCGGTGCAAGACCCGGCGTGCAGGCATTCAGGCTGATCTACGCACTGGGGATGTAACTCACTTGGTAAATGTCAACGGCCCTTTTAACCTGATCCTGGATATTGGCTGTTTCCACACCCTTACCCCGCAAGGACGCCAGGCTTGCTTTGATCAGGTCACCAGGCTGCTCGACCGTCAGGGAACTTACCTGCTCTACACATTCATCCAGGCGACACCCAGCTCATCTCTTTCCGGCGTCAGCGAAGCCGAGATACAAGAAATGGCTTCTCGCCTGCAACTCGTCCAGCGCCAGGATGGCTCTGAGCGCGGCCAGCGCCCCTCCTCCTGGCTGACTTTTCGACCCAAAGGAGAACAATGACATGCAACCTGTCCCCTTATTCATATCCGCTGCTATTAGCACTGTACTGCAAATCGGATACCAGATCATCATCATGGTAATCACCTACCTCGCCCTCAACCAGATTGCAGATATCGCCGCGGAACCAATACAAGCGCCCGGCTTCCCCACCATGGTGGTCAGCGGGATCGCTGGAATCGGTTGCCTGGGGATGATCCTTGCTCCCCTGCTGCATATCGGCACAGGATTGCTCTACGCGATCCTGCACCATCGACAAGGCAACCTGAGCCTCGAAGATGGGGCATTTGGCGGTGGGCTCGCCGCGGGTACAGCCAGCATGATCGGCGGGTTGATCAGTACCCTGTTCAGCCAGGTCTCCTCGCAGGTGCTGGTCAACAATGTTCCTGGCGCGATGCCCAGCGACACCCCATTTGGCTTCTGGCCATTAAGCATAGGCGCCACTCTGCTCAGCAGCCTGCCAGGCCTCTGCTTTAGCATCGTCATTGCTGCTGTTCTTGGCCTGGCTGGTGGATTAATAGGGGGAGGCATCTTCCATAACCGTAACCGCACATGAGTGTGTTGCTCCTCTTTATGGATGGTGTGGGTCTGGGCGCCAACGATCCATCTGCTAACCCCCTGGCGCTGGCGCACATGCCCAATCTGCGAGCGCTCCTGGATGGGCACCCGCTCACTGCCGCTGCGCCGCTCCCGCTGGAAAACCAGCGCGCCTCATTACTACCCATCGACGCCTGCATGGGCGTGGATGGACGCCCTCAATCTGCCACCGGGCAGGCCGCCTTGTTGAGTGGTCGTAACATCCCTGCGGCGCTCGGCTTTCATGACGGACCCAAACCAAGCCCGGAAATTATCAACATGTTACGCAGTGGAACGATTTTCCACCACCTCCAAGCTGCCGGACGCAGCGCCAGCCTGCTCAATGCTTACCCGCCGCGCTATTTCTCCGCCATCGAATCAGGCCGCCGCCTCCCCGGCACGATCGCCCTGGCAGCCCGCTTGGCTGGCATCCCTCTCAAAACCCAGGCCGATCTCTTTTCTGGCAAGGCTCTCTCAGCCGATTTCACTGCCCAAGGCTGGCATGAGCACCTGGGAATCACTGATACCCCGCGCATCACCCCGGTCGAAGCAGGTAAACGCCTGGCATCCCTTGCGCTCAGTTATGATTTTGCCATCTTCGAATACTGGCTGAGCGATATCGCCGGGCACCGCCAGGAGATGGAACAGGCTTGCGCGCTGCTTGAAACCTTTGATGAAGTGCTGGGCGGCTTGCTAGCAAGCTGGCAGGATGAGCATGGTTTGATCCTGATCACTTCAGATCATGGCAACCTGGAAGATCTCACCACCCGCCGCCACACCACCAACCCTGTTCCCGCCCTGCTGTTCGGTGCACCAGCCACGCGTCATATATTCATCCAGCAATTGCATAAAATAAGCCCATCTGGTTCTATTCAACCAGATAGGCATCCTTCTTTAGCGCAGATCATGCCAGCAATACTGGCAGTTCTTGGCCTAACCTCGTTCAGGCAATAACGCCGAATTGTTTCCCAACCTCCTGGAAGATCCCCAGCACTTTCTCCAATTGCTCATCGGTATGGATCGCCATATAAGAAGTTCGCAGCAACTGGCGCCCCTGCGGGACAGCCGGCGATACCACCATATTCACATAAACGCCATTCTCGAACAGCGCTTTCCAATACATCGCCGCTTTGATATCATCACCGATGATGATCGGCACCACCGGTGTGACGGAATTTCCCGTGTCGAAACCCATCTCATGAAAACGCCGGCGCATGAACTCGCCAATCTCATTGACGCGCTGCACGCGTTCCGGTTCCTTGCGCATCACACGCAATGCCGCAAGCGCTGCGGCTGCATTGGCAGGAGGAATGCTCGCGCTGAAGATCAGCGCCCGCGCATGGTGCTTGATGTAGTGAATAACATCCTCCTCGCCGGCAATAAAGCCTCCCAGTGAGGCTAATGACTTGCTGAAGGTTCCCATGATCAGATCCACATCGCCGGTAACACCGTAATGGGCAGCCGTCCCACGCCCACCGCCCAGAATACCGAGCGCATGCGCATCATCCACCATCAGGCGCGCCTCGTACTTCTTGCATAGGGGGATGATCTCGGGCAGTGGAGCAATATCGCCTTCCATGCTGAACAAGCCATCCACCACCACCAACCTGCCCACGTCATCTGGCAAGCGCGAAAGTACACGCTCAAGATCGCTCATATCATTATGCCGATAGCGCTTCACCTCGCCCCATCCCAGGCGCGCGCCATCCACAATGCTGGCATGATCATCCTTATCCAGCAGAACCACGTCCTGCCTCCCTACCAGGGAGCTGATCGTGCCCAGGTTCACTTGCATGCCCGTAGAAAAAACCAGCGCAGCAGGCTTCCCAACATAGTCAGCCAGTTCGCGTTCCAACACCTCATGTAGCTCCAGCGTTCCATTCAAGAAACGCGAACCCGTGCATGATGTGCCAAAGTAATGGATTGCATCGATCGCAGCCTGGCGCACTTCTGGATGAGTGGTCAGTCCAAGATAATTGTTTGAGCCGCACATGATCAAGCGCCTACCTTGGAAGATCGCCTCACTGCCCTCATTTCCGCTCATCGGGATGAAATAAGGATACAACCCTGCAGCCATCACTTCCTTGGCATAGGTATAGCTCGAACACTTTTCGAAGAGGTCCATCAAATCATTGCTCCTTTTTGTGGTTGCGTCGCGCCGAGGCAACCAACCAATCAAGTATAGTATAAACGCCATTCCCAAGTAAACCATTCAAGCGGTAGATCATCTTGCTTTCCATTCCTGGCAAGATCAGGTACCTGCCACGCTCAATCCCGCGTAACGTCTCGCGCGCGACCGCCTCGGCACTCATCAAGCCTCCAGTCGCGGTCAAAGCCTTGGTTTCCATCGGTTTCAAAGCCTGCTCATTGGCTAACTGCGGTGTATCGGTATCTGGCGGAAAGACAATCGACACACCGATACCAAGTGGCTTCAGCTCCGAGCGGATCACATCAGAAAAACCCCGCACCGCAAACTTGGATGCGCTGTATGCCGAATAGCCAAAAATTCCGATGAAACCCGCGCCAGATGAGATATTAACAATATATCCCGAGCCGCGCTTCTGCATCGCCGGCAAGACCGCCCGAATGGTATAGAGAGTCCCAAAATAATTCACATCCATCAGCAGGCGGAAAACATCCAGGGGAATTTCCTGGAAGTACCCAGGGTGGGTTAGCCCAGCCGAGTTGATCAATAGATCTGGCGCGCCAATGCTACCATCCATCTCCTTAACCACCCGTTGTACCTGCTCCCAGTCGGAAACATCCGCCGCAGTGAACCCAAAGCGCTGGCTGGAAGATTGCCGCTCACCCTCCATGTGTGAAAGCCCTTCTTGCAGCAAGCCTTCTCTACGCCCGGTCAGCCAGACGTGCATGCCGCCTCGCGCCAGCAGCCGCGCCAACGCCAGGCCGATTCCGCTCGATCCACCTGTCACCAGGGCCGTCATCTCTGGCTCAATCCTGAATCTGCTCATCTCTGTATCTAAATCCCATTCTGTTCAGCGACCAACTATAAAGGCTAACTGGGAGTTGCCGGAATAGAGGGCAGGCCGCCTCACCAAGGTAATTTCTAGAAAACCATTATCGCCAATAACCACCAATTTTGCAAGTGTTGGATAGTTAGGATGCATTTCAAATTGAGGGCCAATTCGGCATGCACCCTGTTGGAGGCGGAAATTACGATATCTAGTGATCTGGCTATGGAGCATTGACAACCATCGGCAAGTAAATAAAGTTCAGTAAAGACCGTCGATCGATCACCAGGTGATAAACACCGCTGCCATAAAACTGCTCCTGATCCGCGGTGTAAGGCATCGAAAGTGCGGCGTTTGGAGTTGCCTCTAACAGCAGGTTACCGGCTACACCAGCATACAGGATTGTGCGACTGGGAATGGTGGTGATATGCAGGGATTCAATCGAAAGCTGCCCCAAGGGATCATCGTCTCTTTGCCAATTCTCGCCACCATCCGCGCTGCGCCAAAGGCCGTTAAAATATGCTCCCATATACAGCATATTTGTATCCAGCGGATCAACCACCAGACCGGATACGCGCACACCTCCGATCACCGGCGCCCAATGCTCTCCACCATCAACTGATTTGTACACTCCGCTGTCTGCCGAGTCGCTCTCCAGAACTGCTCCGGCATACAGAACCTGGGTATTTTCTGGGTCGATCGCCAGGCAGGCGATGCTGCGCGCTGTGAGACCCTCGTTAACAAAGATCCAGGTCTGCCCGCCATCTGTGGTTTTGAGAATGCCGCTGCCGCGGTTGGTGCCATCCAAGAAACGCCTCCCCGTGGATACGTAGATCGTCTGGCTGTCGGTTGGATCGATCTGAATATCTGTAACCGGGCTGATCGGGAACGTAGTTGTCAGCACATTCCATGTTTCGCCGGCATCCAGGCTACGATAAAGCCAGCCATATTCTGGCCCGCCATTGAAATCCCATGTTCCGGGTCCAGCATATATTACTTGCGGGTCTTGCGGATCGATGGCAATAGCATGCACTCGCATTTCGTTGTTTGATGGAAGCCCGGGCAGCTCGTGGCGCGTCCAGGTCTGTCCGCCATCTATCGTTGTATAAACGTCACGCCGGGCTCCCAGGTATGCAATAGTAGGCGTGTAGGGGTGGGCTACTACAGAGATGCCGCGATCCAGGTTGTCGCCCTCAGCAGCAAGCCAGCTCTGGCCACCATCCTGGCTGGAAAAAGCCCCTGCTTCATCAGCAGCCACGTAGATTTGGGAGGGATCCGCAAGCGAGACGGCAATCTCATGGGGGCGCAGCCCAGCCAACCCGTCGCTGCGGGTTTCCCAGTCTATTCCACCATTCTCACTGTAAAGAACGCCTCTACCGTTGTGGCCAATAAAATACGGCAGCCCACTCAGAGGGTGCAACAAGAGTGACCAGCCCTCTGACAGGATATCGGGAATAGGAATCTTTTCCCAGGTGGTCCCAGCATCTACGCTGCGATACACACCTGGCGCAATTACATACAGTGTGCCAGAGATAGTGGGGTGGAATCGAATATCGTTAACTGAGGACGATCCCGGTTCCAGGGTCATGGTTTCCCAATTCGCGCCGCCATCCAGACTGCGGGCGAAAAAGGACCCCGTATGCCAGCCGGAGGCATAGATGCGCTCTGGGGCATGCGGATCAACCACCAGCGCACTCCACCAGCCATCTCCCAGATCCGCGACTTGTATCCAGTTCTCACCACCATCCAGTGTTTTGTATACCTTACCATAGTTACCTCCCGCATAAACAATGGTAGGTGTCAAGGGATGAACAGCTAGGATCGAAATCTGTTCATCAGTGGGAATGCCGTCGTCTACCGCGTCCCAGCTATCACCCCCATTGATGCTGCGCATAATAGTTGATCCGCTGCCAGCATATAGATACTCTGGATTTCCTGGCGAGATGCCAAGAGCATATAACCCTTCTCCGCCATCCCAGATCACATCCCAGTCCTGGCCTCCATTGGTGCTGCGGAAGAGCTTTTCCCCAGTATGCACTCGTCCGCTCAGATAGATCGTCTGGGAATCGCCCGGTTTGAGCACATACCCAGCGAGTGGTGTTTGGACGGAGACCTCCCCCGGGAAAGCATTGTGCCAGGTCAGTCCGCTGTCTTCGCTCTTAAAGAAACCATCAGCACCTGCCAGACCCAGGCTGGCATACAATGTAGTCGTAACAGGATCACCCATTGCGAGGTGATGCACTGATCCACCATAGGGACCATCCGTTGTCCACACATTGATGCCCTGCGTGACTGTAAAAGCATTTGGCAGGCTGCCAGTCTCTCCACCAGGGTTTTCGACTGTCAGAGTATATTGACCAGCATCTAATCCCCAGGGCACCACGGCTTCCAGCCGGGTGGCGCTGATCCACTGGACATCCTCTAGCATCATATTCCCCATATAAACCATAGGAGTGGAAATAAAATCGCTGCCGATGATTACCACCTCTGTATCCATATCATTGGCAGCAGATAGCGGCTCGATCAGTGATAACGTAGGAGTGATCTGTGCCGTAGAGGCCTGCGCTAGGCTGACCAAGCCTGGCCTGGCCTCTCCCAAAACAGAGAATATCACGAATATAACCAAGGTGGGGACCAGAATTGCTGGCAGGATTGCGAATACTCGTTTTTGCATCATATCATCTCCTTACATTTCATTCTTAGTCATCTCCAAAATGAGGCAGTAGATCCGCTGTCCAAAAACCTGGGGATCCCTGTGAGATCTTGATCATGTACCCATAATGAGAATCATGCTCTAAGAAAACTAACTGATCATGAAATGTATCCCGGTACAGATCAATGTAACCCCCGCTGGCCCAATTTCCAGGTTCAAGGATCAACTGCGCATCGATGTGAAGGTGAATTGCTTCATCCAGGTACCCCACCCGCTGCCCGCGGGAAACCATCACCCCAGGCTGGATGCCTTCGATCGCATGGCTGAGGTGCTGGTAGCTGGTCTGGAAGCCGCGATCTGCCCAACGGATATCACTCCCCAACCATGGCTCTAATCCATCAAAATCAGTGTGGATGATAATCACCATCGCAGATCCATCATCTGCGGTTCCCACGCTGTAAACCATACCCGGTGCAGCAGACACCACAACCGTTCCTTCTGGGGCATAGTAGTCAATGCCGCGATGGGCATCGCCACTGCAATGCCACCAATTGCAATCCTCCGGGTAGCTATTATAGACACCTATCGAATTGGGAAATGGATCAATATCGGTAAATGATCCCTGGCGGAAAAGATCTTTTTCACTGAGGCGGAACGGGAATGTGAGTGGTCCCATCCCCAAGCCTAGATCCAGCCTGGTATATTGGGATATTTGCACCGTGATCGCTTGGGAAAGATCCCTAATCTCCTTTGATGATGGAAAATAGAACCGATATGGATTTGCCTGGATGGAAAGCTGATTGATTCCAACTGGAAGGCAGTATCGGTACCAGCCATTTGAATCGCTGGTGATTTCATGGTCATCTATTGTGATGACTGCTCCTGCAACAGGCGGCTCCCAAAATGGGCCAACCGCCCCCAAGTAACCATCTGGATGCTCACCCAGATCTCCGATAGAGAAGGCTGTGTCGTATATACCATTGCCGTTCAGGTCATGAAATATGCGCCCGGTTATGGTTGCTTGAGAACAAGGCGGCATTGTAGTCCTTAAAACGATTGGCAGGAAAATATTGGTTTGCCCTGTCACAGTGACGTTATTTTCCTTGTGTTCACTGTTACAGCCGCTATCATTGCAAGGGATCAGCGTTGTGGCGAAGCCATTGAACTGCACTTGCCATGGCGTTGAGTAACTGAACGGTATGTCTCTGAACCCGGCTGCTGGCAGCTCCAGCGTGCCGGAGTCGGCGCACACAGCTAAGCCCGAGCTTGCCAGAGCCAAGCAAGCAAGTAACAGCCCAAATATGGCGCGCTTGCCAATCAGGGCAAGTGTCAGGGGCATTTTCTCTTCTTTGCGCAACGTAATCCAGGGCTTCTTCACGGCATGTCCGGGTATTATACCTGAGTACGGCAAGAGTTTGGCTTTGGCTATAGAAGAAATTCAAGGAAGCTTCTTCTGATAAGCACAAGTCGTTTTATAATATGCCCAATTCGATCCAAGCAGATGCCAACACAGGAAAATAATCTTGCCATCCCTTGCCGACAAGCTAAAATCCATGGGAGTGAAGGTAGGAACGCAAAACCTGCCCCCGCCAATACCCTCAATCACCTACCCGGTCGAGGATATCATCCCCGGTCGTCTTGCCGATACACATGCAGGGCCTGTCTACCTGGCAGAGGAAATCTATCCCAGCCACCACAAGCACGGCAATTACCCTCTGCACGTCAGCACGCCGATCCAGATGATCGCTGAGTGGGCCGGTGAGCCTGAGATTGCCAGCCTGCCCATCGAAAGCTTCGCCTTCCTGGATACAGAGACATCCGGCCTGGCAGGCGGCACCGGTACCTTTGCCTTCATGGTGGGTGTAGGGCGCTTTGAGTCACAAGGCTTCCACCTGGCACAGTTCTTCCTCCGCGATCCGCTAGAAGAAGCCGCTCTCCTGCTGGCTTTAGAGCAATTCGTTGCTCCCTGTCAGGTAATTGTCTCTTTCAACGGTAAAGCCTTTGACATTCCCCTATTGAACACCCGCTACATCCTTCAGGGATGGAAAACACCCTTTGCCGGATTCCATCAGATCGACCTCCTCCACCTCGCCCGGCGCATCTGGCGCGACCGCCTCCCCAGCCGCACCCTTAGCAACCTGGAAGCCCAGATCCTCCATATCCAGCGCGGCGAAGAAGAAGTGCCCGGTTGGATGATCCCCCAAATGTATTTTGATTACCTGCGCCAGCGTGACGCCCGTCCATTGCGCCGGGTGTTCTACCATAACCAGATTGATGTGCTCTCGATGGCTGCGCTGCTAGAACACCTCGGTTTGCTTTTGGCTGATCCCATCAACAAGGCAGCAGGCTATGGCCTGGACCAGGCAGCCATTGCACGTCTGCTAGAAGAATTAGGATATACCCAAACCGCCGCCCACCTCTACCACCATAGCCTGGAATCTGGGTTACCAGATGCGATTGCCCACGATACCCTACAACGGCTCGCCTTGCTGTTCAAGCGCCAGGGAGACTATACCGCCGCGTTGCCACTGTGGGAGAAAGCCGCCGGGCAGCAACAAGTTTATGCCTTCGTCGAGTTAGCTAAATACCACGAGCATCACCTCCAGGATTTTGGGCAGGCCTTGTATTGGACACGCGCTGCCATCAAGCTGATGAACACACCCCATTTTTCACGCCTCGAGCGCAGGCAGTGGCAGGGGGAACTCAACCACCGCCTTCAGCGTCTTGAGAAAAAACAATCCCGCCAGAAGAGTTAATCTTCTCCTTTTCATTCAAAATCGAGTAGAATGACATCTGAATCAACCTGAATGTGCACCCGTAAAAGCATCTATGTCCAGAAAACTTCCCCCACCACTTCTCGTGTCGCTTCTCAGTATTTTCATCCTTGCCACAAGCCTGGGAAACCCTGCACAGGCCCAGCAGCAATCAGATATCATTCTCACCGCTGAAGCGGGTTTCGATGGACTGTGCAAGGATGGCGCGTGGATTCCCGTGCGTGTCACGGTGGAGAACAACGGGCCAAACCTGGAGGCTACCCTGCAGATCGTGACCAGCAATTCCTCTGGAACCCAAAACACTTACACCTATCCGATCAACCTGCCTTCCCAATCTCGTAAAGAAGCCACTTTGTTCATTTTCCCTGAAGGTTATCAAGACACAATCAGCGTTGAATTGATAAGCGATGAAGAAGTTATAGCCCAGCAAGCCCCGCGCCTGAAATGCCTGGACGCGGCTGAGCTTCTCTTGGGGGTAATCTCCGGCAGCCCATCGGCGTTCAACGTGCTCGTTGAGCTGGAGACATTATCCGGCGGCGCTAGTGTTGCCCAGCTTGAGACGAGTGACCTTCCTGATCAAAGCCTTGCCCTGGAGGCGTTGGATGTCTTGATCCTATCAGACATAGATACAGGCAGCCTCAGCCAATCCCAGCGCCAGGCGCTACAAACTTGGGTTGCCGGCGGCGGGCAGCTGCTCGTCACGGGAGGCCCCGGCTGGCAGAAGACCAGCGCCGGCCTGGGCGATCTTATCCCCCTGATACCCAACAATACAATCAGCATCCCCAGTCTGCAAGCGCTGGCAGCATTCAGCCAGAGTGCTGAGGAGCTGGTAGAAACTGAGGCCGATATCCTCATCGCTGCCGGCGCCCTGACACCAGATGCACAGGTATTAGCCTGGCAGGAAGCAACACCGCTGATCGCCCACAGACAGGTCGGCCTTGGAGATGTCTATTACCTGGCAGCGGATCCCGCATTAGAGCCGCTGCGAAACTGGACTGGGATCGCAGATCTATATGCTCGCCTGCTGAGCTGGCAGGCAGATGCACCAGCCTGGAAAGATGGTTTTAGGAACTGGACCAGCGCCGAAGAGGCTGCAACCAGCCTGCCGGGTTTAGATATTGGCTATGTATTGCTCATCTGCTGTTTCTTGGGCATCTATGTTATTGCTTTAGGGCCGGTCAATTATCTGGCGCTGCGTATTCTCAAACGCCGTGAGTTGGCCTGGGTGAGCATCCCGGTGCTGGTGCTCTTCTTCAGCGGCCTGTCCTTCCTGGTCGGAGGGCTCACTCGTGGCCGTCAGCCAGTGATTAATCAAGTCTCCGTCGTCCAGGTATGGCCTGGCAATCCCCTGGCGCGCGTCGATAGCATGGTGGGCATCTACGCTCCCCGCCGCGCTGCTTATCAGGTGGAACTGCAGGGCGATATGCTGATCCACCCGGTGCCCAATTCATCCTTCACCACCCAGCGCAGCATCACCGTCGTGCAATCCCCCAACCAGGTTTCGGTGCCCGATCTACGTATCGAGGTTGGCACAACGCGCGCCCTGGCTGTGGAAGGGATCATTCCTGCCCCAGATTTTAGCTCCGACCTGCGCCTGGAAATCAACGCTTTAGGAGTGTTCCTGCGCGGCTCCATTGCCAACAATAGCAGCATCACCCTGGAAGGAGCTGTTCTTCTTTACCCCGGCGGGAAGATCGACGTGGGCAGTTTTCCGCCTGGCGTAACCTATCCGGTGGATATTCCCCTCGTCCAGGCTCAATTGGCTGGATATACAACCAGCGGGTCACCTTACACAACCAGCACAATATATCCTGGCGGGATGACCTCATCTTACGGATACTCTAGCAACGATACAACAATCTCGGATATTACAGGCAACTCATATTATTATGACGATGCCACAAGCTACCGCCGTTACCAGTTGCTCAACGGCCTGATGGGAAATTATTCGGGGTCAGCAGGGCGCGGCGGTGGTGTTTATCTCAGCGGCTGGACCAATCAAACCCCGCTCGATTTGAACCTAACTGGCAGAGCGTCCCGCAGTAATAACGACACCCTTTATCTGATCGCCTTCAAACCCACCCTCCAAACGAGCGGGATGGTCCTCAGCCTGACCCCTGGCATCTTCGTCTGGCGCCCCGCTGTTGATTCGAGCGGCTACTACCAGACGATTTATGGCGGTTCCATCTATAGCGGCGAGCAATACCATTATGAGTTTTTGCTTGGCACGCCCATCCCATACCGTGTCATCCATTCGTTGACCCTCAACATTGAGCAGCCAACCTATGAAAGCAAAGATATCGCCGACCTGGATGTCTTCTTATGGGATTACGAGCTGGCCGATTGGGTAAAGATGCCGTTGGAGAATTGGGGAGCGCAGAATATTCCCTACCCGGAGCGCTACGTCGGCCCCGGCAGCGCCATTCACATCCGCCTCAGCAACACCTCTGCGGTGCAGCAGTATTTTTCGATCTCGCGCCTCGATTTTACGCTGGAGGTAGAGCCTTAGGCAACCTATGACAGCCATTATCGAGATTCAGAACCTCACCAAGCAGTTTAACGGTCGCACTGCCGTTGATGCGCTCGACCTGGTTGTTAATGAGGGCGACATCTTTGGCTTTGTCGGGCCGAATGGCGCCGGAAAGACCACCACCATTCGCATCATGTGCAGCCTGCTTGCCTCCACCAGGGGTGATATCCTTGTCGCAGGACATTCAGTGCAAAAGACACCCCGCTTGGTGCGCGGGGTGATCGGTTATATGCCAGACTTCTTCGGCGTGTACACCGACATGCTGGTTTGGGAATACCTTGACTTCTTTGGCGCCTGCTACAATCTCCAACGCCAGAAGCGCCCCGAGCTGATCAAAGATCTTCTTGAGCTTGTTGATCTATCTCACCGCCGCGACGACCCCGTAGATCGCCTATCTCGTGGTATGAAGCAACGCCTCAACCTGGCGCGCACGCTCATCCATGATCCGCAGGTGCTCGTCTTGGATGAGCCCGCTTCTGGCCTTGATCCACGCGCGCGGGTGGAAATTCGCGAGCTGCTGATGGAGCTGGCACGCATGGGTAAAACGATTTTCTTCTCCACCCACATCCTCTCTGATGTAGCAGAGATATGCACCCGGGTGGGGATCATCGAGGCCGGCAAACTGGTAGCCAGCGGCACGCTGGAAGAGCTCCAGCAACATCTCATGCCCCACCGCCAGGTACGCATCTCCGTTCTAGGCAGCGCAAAAGAAGCGCTGGCTTTCCTCAACGACGCTTCAGGTGTGCTAAGCGTCGATGAGCTGCCCAGTGGCAACCAGGAGGAGCGCATATCCCGCTTGGAGATTGCCTACACAGGTGAAGATGCGGCACTAAGCACATTATTAGCCGGATTGGTGCAGCGCGGCGTCCCTATATTGAACTTTAGCGTCGACAGCCGCGACCTGGAAGAGGTTTTCATGCGTGCAACGAAAGGATTGGTCACATGAATCGCATTCTTGACAATCCGGTTTTGCTCAAAGAGTTTCGCGGGCGCATGCGCGGCGGCAAAGCTTTTATCCTGTTGACCATTTATCTGGTTTTGATGAGTGGTGTGGTCGGCGTGGTGCTGCTTACTTTTGCTGCCGCCAGTGATTCCCCCGGCAGCAGTGACATCACCGAACTGGTCGGTAAGATTCTTTTCTGGACCGTGGCCGCCATCGAAATGATGATGATCTGTTTCATTGCTCCCGCCCTCACCGCCGGCGCCATCTCCTCCGAACGCGAGCGCCAGACCTATGACCTTCTGCGCACCACCTTGCTCTCTGCGCCTGAGCTCGTTTTTGGAAAATTTGCCTCTGCGCTTTCCTTTTTGCTCCTGATGCTCTTCGTCGCTTTTCCCTTGCAAAGCCTGGCCTATCTCCTGGGGGGCGTGGCAGTTGAGGAAGTGTTTATCTCCTTCTTGCTGCTGGTTGTTACCACCCTCGTTTTTAGTGCGGCGGGGCTTTTTGTATCATCCTTCACCCGCCAGACCCTTGTTTCCACCGTGATCAGCTATATCGTTGCCAATGGCATCATCTTTGGCATCCCGGCTATCGTCTACTCCACACTCTCATTTGTTGCCGGGATCGGCCTGAGCAATCCCAATTTCACCACCTTCCAGGAAACCCTGCTTACCGTGATCGTGCTCATTGTCGGCTGGGCTTTTGTAGCGGTCAATCCCATTGCTACTGCCATCGCCACCGAAGTGATTCTCATCTCCGAGCAAAGTGCTTTCTACGCATCCATCCCGCTGCCGAATGGCTGGTCTTTCCCCATTATTTCGCCATGGATCGGCTATGTATTATTTTACACTCTCATCAGTCTGGTCTTGATCCTGTTGAGTATTCGCCTGGTGAGGAGGGTAGAGCGGTGAACACTGCCGACGCAGCGCCTGGCTTTGATCTGCTCACGCAGCGTCTGGCGAGATGGACCCGCTGGCTGCGTTTTCGTCGCGCCTTCAACTGGGCAGGCTATGGGTTGGTCTTTGGCCTGGCATTCGGACTGGGTCTGGGGCTGGTAGCCCTGCTGGCTGCTCGCCTGCTGCGTCCAGAATTCATCCTTGCCTCGGTTGGCACAGGCTTGCTTAGCCTGGCTGTCGCAGCGCTGGTAGGATATCTCTGGCCCCTCTCCCAGCAGCAGGCTGCAGTGCACCTCGACCGCGCCCTGGGCCTCAAGGAACGCGTCAGCACTGCCCTGGAACTGGCGCAGGAAGGTGCAGCGCGTGTACCCGAAGAAATGATTCGCCACCAGCTTGTCGATACCCTGTCTGCCAGCCATCCGGTCGACATACACAACAGGCTGCCCTTACGCATCCAACGCACACAAGCGCTGGTTGCAGCCTTGCTACTCGCCGTGGTTGTGCTGGTCTCGCTGTGCGGCGACCAGCTCTTCCAGGCTACCCTTCACCGCCGCAACCTGCAACAGTCCATCGCTGAACAGATCGCCCAGATCGAAACACTGCAAAACGCCATTGAAAACAACCCCACCCTCACACCTGAACAGCGCCAGGAGCTGCTCCAGCCATTGGAAGAAGCCATCCAGGGCTTGCAAGAGGCCGAAACCACCGAGCAAGCGATCTCCGTCCTCACTGCAGCGGAAGAAGAGCTGCAAGCGCTGGATGACCCGCAGGCTTCCGAACAGGCTGAAGCCTTGCAACAAGCTGGCAGCAGCCTGGCACAGCAAGAGGGCAGCCCCTTACAAAGCTTTGGCGAACAGCTCGCCGAGGGAGATATCCTCAACGCAGCCCAGGAGCTATCTCAGGTCGACCCCTCTGAGTTAAGCCCGGAAGAAGCCGCAAAAATGGCTGAGCAGCTCCAAGAAGCAGCGGAGGCTTTGCAAAACAGCAACCCGCAATTGGCCGAACACCTCCAAGAGGCAGCCCAGGCATTGAACGATGGCGACCCCCAGGCTGCCCAGCAGGCCCTGCAACAAGCCGGTCAAAGCCTCTCCCAGGCGGGTCAGCAAATTGCCCAATCGCAGGCAGCGGGCCAAGCTGCATCGCAGTTGCAGCAGGGCCAACAGCAGATCATCCAGGCGGGAGGCAGCGGACAGCAAGCTCAAAATGGGCAGGGGCAAGGCCAGGGCGCGGGTGAAGGCCAGGGCCAGGGACAAGGGCAAGGGCAGGGTGAGGGTTCCAGCAGCCAGCAGGGGCAGGAAGGTGCAGGTGGTGGATCCGGTAAGGGCACGGGAGACAGCGGAGATGTTCAAGGACAAGAGGCTGGCTCCGACCCGATCGCCCAGAACAATGGACCCGGCGATGGCGGGGAAGCGCCCTATGAGCCGATCTATGCCCCTCAGCGCCTGGGCGGGGAAGGCGGGGAAGACGTGACCCTGCCAAGCAGCGGGGAGCCGGGCGAGCTGGTGCTTGGCGAGGGTGACACCACACCCGGAGAGCCGAGCCAGAGCACCGTTCCCTATGTGGACGTCTACGCTTACTATGCCGAGTTTTACCGGCAGGCGATAGAGAATGGCCAGGTGCCCATCAGCATGCGCGAGTTCGTGCGCCGATACTTCTCTTCGCTGGAACCCTAATCCCTCCGTTTCATGCTAAAATTAGGGGCAGACAATCGCAGATCGTCCTTGCCCAACATGGATCCCAAAAGCCTCCCAAAAGTGCTCTACATTGAGGACACCCCCGATGCACGCTCGCTGGTGAGCCGCGTGCTCGCGCGGGATTTCATCGTTTTGGAGGCTGGCGATCCCCTCAGCGGCATCGAGCTGGCAATCGAAACCGAGCCCGATCTGATCCTGCTGGATATCAACCTGCCCCACCTCAGCGGGCGTGAGGTTGCCGCGCGCCTCAAACGTTTGCTCCCCAATACCACACTGGTAGCCTTCACCGCCGATACCTCCCCAGGCGCGCGTGAGCGCGCCCTGGCAGCAGGCTGTGTCGGCTACCTGACCAAGCCATTGGATGTCGACACCTTCCCTGATGAGGTTGCAGCATTCCTGAAAGGTAAACGCGAAGACCTGCCCGACCGCGCCCGCCACGAGAAGGCTTTCCAGGATGAGCTTGTGGAGCGCCTGGAAGATCGCGTGCGTCAATTAACCAAAACCGCCGAACGGAATGACTTCCTCAACGAACAAAACAAAATCCTGATCGCCGGATTGCAGCGCCGCCAGCATCTACTAGAGGCAGCCGCCCGCGTTGGCCACACCATCACCTCGATCCTCCATCTTGACGAGCTCTTACGTGTGACTGTGGATGTGATCTGTGAGGAATACGGATTTGACTATGCTGGCATCTTTCTGCTCGACGCCGCCAGCCAATGGGCCGTCCTGCGCGCCGGGCGTGGTACTCCCGGTCAAGCCATGCTCGAGGCAGGTTACCAGATACCCCTCGACCAATCCACTGTTGTGGGGGCTGCCATAAACACCCATCAGGCCTGCAACCTCATCGACCTGGACAATAGCGCCCATCCTTCCATACTCGGCATGCACTCCGAGATAGCACTTCCCCTCGACGCCTCGAACCGAGTGCTTGGCGCGTTGACCGTTCTCAGCGTCAAGGATAACGCATTCCAGGATGAGGATGTGGCAGCCTTGCAAACCCTGGCTAACCATGTGGCAACAGCCATTGACAATGCCCTCCTCCTACAGGATCTGGAACATGCTAACCAGGAGCTCCTGCGCAATAAAACCCTCGCCGCCATCGCCACCACCACCGGTGAGACAATTCACTGGGTCGCCAATAAAGCCGCACCCATCCCTGCAAGCGCCCGCCGCGTGCGCGAAGACCTGGTCAGTCTGGTAGCATTGTTCCACACATTACTGGATCTCCCCTCTGAGCAGCGCCAGCAGCACCCAATGTGGCCTGAAATGGAAGACACCTTCCACACCCTCATCCAGCAAGGTTTTGACCTACAGCCGCCAGCCTTCATCCTGCCTGGAACGCTGGAATCGATCTTTGAGGATTTGTCCATTATCGAGCAGGGCGCCACAAGCATCCTGGATGTCAAAGAAGACCTCATTGGCCCGGTGCGCCTCCAACACCCCGAGGAGATCAACATTCCCGATCTTTTAGATCAGACCATCTTCCAAATGGCCTTGCCCAATGGTGTAATCCATACAGATTATGCGCCAGGTATCCCCCACATGCGGGGCGATATACGCCAGATCGGTCAGGTATTTAATAACCTGATCAAGAACGCCTGGGAGGCAACCTTCAATCAGCCCAACCCATCCATCCAGGTCACCGCCCGCCTGGCAGACGAGACGGCATCCCAAACTCAACGTTATATCCAGGTGCAGGTCAGTGATAATGGCCCAGGTATTCCTCCTGGTTTATTAGATAAAATCTGGGTCTCATTCTTCACCACGAAAAGTGAGCGCGGTGGCACTGGCTTGGGCCTTTCAGCCTGCCTGGCAATTATCAATCAGTTCGCCGGGAAAATATCCGTGGAAAGCAAGGTAGGTAGTGGAACTACATTTACCATTCTGCTGCCTGTAACATCGGATCGTGAAGGATCATCATAGTGGAGGCAGATATGACGCATACACGAAAAATCCTGCTAGTTGATGATGAGCCGTTGATCCTGCGCAGTATGCAGAAAACACTGCTGCGTGCAGGCTATATTGTTGCAACTGCCAGGAACTGCACAGAAGGATTGGCTGCTTACGAGGCTGCGCAGGGAAGCGATGCGCCTTTCCACATTGCACTCTTAGATCTGAACATGCCTGGCTTTGATGGCGGCGAGACTTCCGGCGCAGGCATGGAGCTTATCAGCGCCATCATCAAACGCCAGCCAGAATTTCCCATCATCGTACTCAGCGCTTACGATGATGTTGGCAAGGTTAAAGAAGCCGTAGCCCGCGGGGCGCGTGGCTACTGCGTGAAAGGGCGCGAAAAGACTCTGCTCGATCAGATCAATCATGTTTTTGAGGAGAATTCATAGCTATGGATCACCTGAAACACGCTTCCCCCGAAAGGCATGTCACCTTACTCACCAACGCCAGTCGTGTCGCGAAGGCTGTTACCTCGATCCTCGATCCAGACGAGTTGCTGCGCTGGAGCGTGGATATCATCTGTGACGAGTTCGGCTTCTATTACGCCGGCGTCTTCCTGATCAATGAAACCGGTCAGTGGGCAATACTGCGCGCCGGGCGCGGCGAAATCGGGGAGAGTATGGTGCAGAGCGGGTATAAGCTTGCCGTAGGGGGACACTCGATGATCGGTATGGCCACGCGCTTGCGCCAGCCACGCATCGCCAGGAATATCACCGAGGAAGTCGAATTCACCAGTAATCCCTACTTGCCGAGCACACACTCTGAGATCGCCCTGCCCCTCGCCATTGGCGAAACGGTGATTGGCGCCCTCACTGTGCAAAGCACAGACTACGATGCATTCACCGAGGAAGATGTGTCAACTCTGCAAGGGATGGCAGATATCCTTGCAATTGCCATCGCAAACTCGCAATTGCACCGTCAAAACCAGGAGCTCTTGCAAAGAACAGAACGTCGCGCCCATCTGCTCACTGCCGCTAACCAAGTGGGGAAAAGCGTAACTTCTATCCTCGATCTCGACCAGTTGTTAAGCCAGACGGTGGATATCATCTGTGATACGTATGGCTTTTATTATGCGGGTATCTTCCTCATCGATGCCAGCGGGCAATGGGCAGTGCTCCGCGCTGGGCACGGAGAGGCAGGCCAGAGCATGCTAGCAGAAGGCCATAAACTGGCCGTCGGCGGCCACTCAATGATCGGCCTTGCCACCGGCTTGCGCGAGGCGCGTATTGCATTGGATGTTGGTGAGGAACGGGTGCACTTCAAGAATCCTTATCTGCCGTATACGCGTTCCGAAATGGCCTTACCTTTGATGCTCGGCGCGGAAGTGCTGGGGGCAGTCACTGTACAATCAATTGAGGAACGCGCCTTCAGCGAGGATGATATCCTCACCCTGCAAACCATGGCAGATCACTTGGCGATTGCCATCAACAATGCCCGCCTGCTCAGAGAATTGGAGCACGCAAATCTCGAGCTTCTTCGCACAAAAACCTATGAAGCCCTGGCCACCGCCACAACCCAGGCCGTCCACTGGATTGGCAACAAGGCTCTGCCCATCACCACCACGGTTGCGCGCATCAAGGAAGATTTATCAAACGATCCGATCGACCTCGCCTCCATTCGAGAGGATCTGGATTTGATCGATGAAAGTGCTCGCCTGATCGTTGAAGTCAAAGAGAACCTTCTAGGCCCTGCTCGCGAGCAAAAACCCCGCCCGGCGATGCTGGAGGATGTCGTTCAAGCCGCCGCCTATCACAGCGGTTTGCCCGCTGCACAATTGCAGATTGTAACCCTCCCTGGCACGCCGATGGTTCTGGCTGATACCACGCAATTGGCGCGCGCCCTGGGCAACCTCTTCCGTAACGCGATGGAAGCATCAGCCAACCACATCCATGTGCGCATTGCTCCTGCCACCGAAGGCGACCTGATCACTCTTGAGATCGCAGACAACGGCGAGGGAATCCCCCCAGAGATGATGGATAAAATATGGGCTGCCTTCATCACCACCAAAGGGGCTGGCCACCCTGGCTTGGGTCTGCCCGCCTGCCTGCACGTGATCAGCCAACTCGACGGACGCGTCAGTGTGAATAGCCAGCCTGGCGAAGGCACAATTTTTAACATCCTCCTACCTGTGCATCCCCAGCAGGAATTGGAAAGCGGCGCTAAGGAACCCACCTCTGCTAGACCGGTTGCGCGCACTATGCAGCCACGCGTCTTGCTCATCGATGATAACGACCCCTGGGCACAATTCACCATGCAGGTGTTAACTGATGCCGGCTACCAGGTCAATCGCCTCACCTCCCTGGAGCGCAAGCCTAAAGCCGATGTAGTGCTGGTAGATGAAGCGCTCACGGAAGGATCATTACCCGATGTTTTGGATCAATTGAAAGCCACCAACTTGGCTGGAAAAACCATCATTGTCTGTGCTGCGCCTAACGTTGAGCGCACTGCAGAATATCTCAAGGCAGGTATCAAGGATATTGTGCTCAAGCCATACACACTGGAGGAATTCGCTGCCATCCTGGCAAGCTGAGAAAGGGGGCTGCAAGCAGTAAAGAGCTTGCAGCCCTCCTCTTTAGCATTGATCGAGCAAACAGCTTATGTGGAATGTAACGATTCGCTACCCCGATGGAGCCCCCAAGGAATATACGCTTCAAGCTGGCATCAATACCTTAGGTAGATTAGCAGAGAGCGATATTTGCATCGAGGATATCTCAGCTTCGCGCAAGCACGCGGAGATTGAGTACAACCCTGTTGCTGATGTGGTAAAGATTCGGGATTTGAACAGCAGTAATGGCACCTATATCAACCGCCATCTCATTCAAGACCCCGTCCAACTTTTTGCTGGCGATATCATCCGCATCGGGAATTGTGTGATCTCCCTGACGAAGATCACGAAAACCGAAACATCGGCTCAGTCTGCTCCTTCTCTGCGCCGTCATACACGCGAGTTGCTACTTGAATCTCTCGACCAGCACACCGTCTTGATCTATGACGTTGCCAGGCGGCTCAACATCGTGTTGGATACAAGCACCGCGCTGCAAGAGATCGCTGGATTGATGAAACAAGCCATGGGGGCAGATCGCTGCGAGGTGATCCTTGCCAACCAGTTTGAGAAATTGGGCGAAATGGGCTTTCCGGTGAGTATTGCCCAAAAAGTGATTGACGAGCATGTGGCTGTCTTGATCCCCGATATGTCCGTTTATCCAGATCGGATAATGAGTAAAACCGCTCTGCTCTACCAAATCCGCTCGGTGCTTTGCATCCCTATTATTAGCCAGGATTCACTGCTGGGGTTAATCTACATGTATAAATTCGATCCCATGACATACCCCTTCCAGCAAAGCGATCTACAGCTGGCAGTTGCAATCAGCCACCAGGCAGCGCTCACCTTGCAGCGCGCTGCATTGCTGGATACGGTGCGCCATGAACAGGCCATCCAATCCTTACTGCAACGGTTGCTTGCCCCCCAAGAAGCCAAAGCTGTGCTGGATCAGTATCTCACGTATGGCACCCTGCCCGAATTGAAAGAGCAGTCTTTGTCTGTGCTTTTTGTCGATATTGCTGACTCCACCGGGATTGCAGAGCGCATCGGCACTTCCCAGTTTGGAGCAATGCTGGAATGTTTTTACGCTGATTGGACAAGCACAGTATTTGAGCATAGCGGACTGATCAAGCTATTGGGAGATGGGATGATGGCGGTTTTCACCCAGGCAACCAGCACGCAAATGATACACTCAGAGAGGGCCATCCGGGCTGGACTCAAGCTGCTTGAGCATAACCGCACACCTGGCTTTTATGAGTGTGTGGGTGACTTGAAGATCAAAATCGGCATCGGCGTCACCAGCGGTGTCGCTGCCGCTGGGTATGTTGGTAACCCAATGCGCATGGAGTACACTGTCTTAGGCGATATTGTCAACATCGCCGCCCGTTTGCAGTACTACGCCCGCCCCAACAGGTTGGTCACCAGCCCGGCGACCATGGCCGAAGTGACGGGTAAGTTTATCACCCAGCGCCTTGGCGAAATCAATGTGCGCGGTCGGCAGAAATCGATCCAAGCCTATGAAGTGCTCGGATTAGCCGAGGATCAGAACATCTCTCCAGAAGAATCCATCCTTCAATCAAGGTAAATTGAGCCATGTGGTATGTCACCGTCCGCTCGCCAGATGGCGAGCCCAAACAATACAGCCTTCAGCCTGGCAGCAACATCGCCGGGCGTTTATCTTACAACGCGATCTATATTGAAGATATTTCTGCTTCGCGGCGGCATGCAGATTTGATCTATGATCCCGTCACCGATAGTCTGACCATATCCGACATGGGCAGTAAGAACGGCACTTATGTGAACCGCAAAAAAATCACTGAATCCCAGCGCCTACAGCCCAGCGATATCATCCGTATCGGCAACTGCATGCTCGACCTTTCCTACTATAAATCCAATCACGCTACTGGAGTGGTTGCCGGGCCGCGCCGTCACACTCGCGAACTGCTGCTCGAGTCGCTGGACCGCCATGCCGTGTTGATCTATGAAGTAGCCCGCCAGCTCAACACTGTGCTCGACTTGCCAACTGCCTTGAGTGAGGTTTCATCTCTGATGCGCAAGGCAATGGGCGCCGAGCGCTGCGAGGTGATCCTCGCAGACCAGTTCGACAGGCTGCACGAATTGGGCTTTCCCGAAACGATTGCCCGTAAAGCGATCAAGGAACATGCCACCATCATCATCCCCGATTTTTCCACCAGCCCCACCCACAAGGATAGCGACAGCGCCCGGCTATACGGCGTGCGCTCCGTGCTTTGCGTGCCCGTGATCAGTGGCGACAACATCCTCGCCCTCATTTACATGTACAAAACCGAGCCCGATCAGCTACCCTTCACCGAGCGCGACCTGCAACTGGCTGTCGCAATCAGCCACCAGGCTGCCCTCACCATCCAGCGCATGTACCTGCTGGAAAGCCTGAAGAAACAGCAGCATATGCAAACTATGCTACGCCGCTTTCTCTCACCACGCGAATCTGAATTTATCTTAAATGACTACTTGCAAAGTGGCTATTTACCCAAGCTGGCAGCAAAGGAAGTAACCGTCTTATTTGCCGATATTGCCAATTCGACCGGATTTGCCGAACAACACGGACCAGAACGTTTTGGTACGCTTCTCGAACACTTCTACCAAGATACAGCCGAGATCATATTTACCCACGGTGGGATGCTCAAGCTCATGGGCGATGGGATCATGTCTGTCTTCGGCACAACCAAGTCCTTTTCCGATCCTGCTACCAGTGCTGCCCAGGCCGGTTTAGATCTGGTGGAACGGATTAAAACCGGCGAGTTCTATATCGAAGAAGGGATCGTTATTGGGGTGGGAATCAACACTGGCCCTGCAATGGCAGGCTATGTGGGCACTCAAGAACGGGTAGAGTACACTGTCCTCGGCGATACGGTCAACGTAGCTTTCCGCATGCAGGATTATGCCCGCCCCAATCGGGTGGTGGTCAGCCAGAATGTGGCGATTTCCCTCGCAGGTCACTTTGAAACCACGCGCATTGGCGATGTCAACGTTCGAGGCCGCTCAGAGCCAGTTAAAATTTTTGAAGTTCTTGGTCCCTGTTGAGATGCTTATTTCACCACACCGGCGCGGCGTAATCCTAGCAGGATCAATTCATCCCACGCTTGGGCTGTGCTAACCGGGATGTAGCGCACACCCCTACGCAAACACTCTGCCTGGTTTTCCTCCTGCCACGCCCGTAAGCGTTGCCGGTAGTGCTCGCGCATTCCACCTTCCACTGACACCTCTTGCTCCGCACCGGTTTCACGGTCCACCAAGCGCAGATCACCTGCCAAAGGTGGATCAAGCTCATCGGGGGCAAGCAGATGTAGCAGGTTGACCTCAAAGCCGCGCCCCTGAAGCTCCCACAAACCTGGCTGGTACCCATTCGGCGAAAAAAGGTCGGAAATGAGGAAAGCCAATCCAGCCCGCCGCGGGGTCAGCAGATAAGCATGCAGGGATCGAGAAAGATCAGTCTCACCAATAGCCTTCTGCTCTTCCAGAAAAGCCATCAAGCGCAGCAAATGTTGCGATCCGCGCGCCGGCCCATATTGTGCCTGGAACTGCCCGGCACGCAATATTGCTACACTCAGGTGATCCCCAGCCCCCAGTGCCACCGCGCCCAATGCAGCTGCCAGGCGCATCGCGTAGATATGCTTGTTCAGATCACCTTCCCCCCAATCCATCGAGCGCGAGGCATCCACCAGCACATACACCGCAAGATCCTCTTCTTCTTCCAGTAGTTTGATAAAGGGGCGTTCCAGGCGAGCGTAAATGTTCCAATCCAGGCGGCGTAGATCATCCCCCGGCGTGTAATTGCGATAATCGGCAAACTCTACACTGCTGCCGCGGCGCGAGGATCGACGCTCGCCTTTGATCACGCCGGCTCGCACTTTGCCGGCTACCAGCGAAAGCTGGTTCAATTTGCGAATGGTCGCCTCATCGAAAAGCATGAAAATCTATGAGTCTCTACTTACGGGGAGGCCGCGCAGCACCGGCAGCAACCTAGTGATCGAGAGCCTTAAGCAGCTCAGCAATGATATCGTCAGGACGGATGCCTTCTGCTAAGCCCTCAAAATTCAGCAGCAGGCGGTGGCGCAATGCCGCAGGAGCTATGGCGTGAATATCCTCAAAAGCCACGTTATACCGCCCTGCCAACAAGGCAGTGATCTTAGCGCCCAGGATCAACGCCTGCCCGCCGCGCGGGGAGGCACCATAGCGCACAAATTTTTTGGCCATCGGTGGCGCATCCGTGCTCTCCGGGTGGGTAGCCACGACCAGGCGGGCAATGTACTGGCTGACATGCGAAGCGATCGGCACAGCGCGCGCCAGCTCGCGCATCGCCAGAATCTCGACCCCGCTGGCTGCCCGATGCACCTGCGGTACATCGATCCCTGTCGTGCGTCCTAGGATCTCCACCAGCTCTTCCGTGCTGGGGTACGGCACATTGACTTTGAAAAGGAAGCGGTCGAGTTGCGCCTCAGGCAGGGGGTAGGTGCCTTCCATCTCCAGAGGGTTCTGGGTAGCCAGCACAAAGAAAGGCTGCTCGAGCTGATAAGTCTTCTCTGCCACAGTGACAGAACCTTCTTGCATCGCCTCCAGCATCGCCGATTGGGTTTTGGGTGTAGCGCGGTTGATCTCGTCAGCCAGAACAAGATTGGCAAACACCGGGCCTGGCTGAAAACGAAATTCGCGCCGTCCATCCTGGTCGACCAGGATCTCAGTGCCGGTGATGTCAGCAGGCATCAAGTCAGGAGTGAACTGGATACGCGAAAATTTAAGCTCCAGCACCTGCCCCAGCGTGCGGATCAGCATGGTCTTTCCCAGGCCGGGCACGCCCTCCAGCAGCGCATGTCCGCCCGCCAGGATGCACACCAGCACTTGCCGTACCACTTCGCGCTGGCCGACAATGAACTTGCCCACTTCATCCTCAATCGACTGGGCAATTGTGCAAAATTGTTCGGGGGAGAGGGTTTGGGTCATGGAGGGATTATAGCACAAGGGGGGTTATTTGGTTTTCCATCAATCCTGGTCAAATTCAACCATTGGTATAAAAGCGCGTCCCCATTCTCCATGGAACAGGATTTCCCCTAGCGGCTTGCGGCTGCGTGGCAAGCGCTCCTTTTCTGCCTGGTCAACCGATAGCATAGATGGATCACCCAGGTACCCTATTGCCAGCATGATTACAGGCTGAAAATCATCTGGAAGGGCATAGGTTTCCCGCGCCTTCTCAACACTAAATCCTCCCATGGGGTGCACGTACAAGTCATGCGAAAGTGCCTGCAAGGTAAGTGTGGCGACTGCCAAACCAGTATCATGGAAGGCATAACGGTTCTCGCCCCGCTCGTGGCGCACCTGCGCCACCACCAGCGTCAGCGCTGGCGCCACAGCCGCCCAGGCCCGGTTGCCCTCGTTCAGGCATCCCGCCAGGCGGGCATATTCCTGCTTGTCGGATCGCAGCCCCACGATGAAACGTCAGGGCTGTCGGTTGCTCGCAGAGGCCGCCCAGCGCGCCGCCTCGAACAGGCTCAGTAGCACATCCTTGGCCACCGGCTGAGACGAAAAAGCCTTTGGGCTCCAGCGGCGACGGATCAGATCATGAATAGGCACACTGGTTTGCGCATCTTTCACAGACATAGGCTATATGCTCCCTTCAATATCCTCCATGAATCGACCTCGCTCCGAGGGCGTGGGCAATCGGCATACAGATCGCACCCCAAACCAGGCATAACGCCGCCGGGCAATCCAGGAATAAACAGCATCGCGCATAGGCAGCGGAACCAGGGAAAACACCACGAGCATATTCCAGGGCCAACCCAAGCGTCGTAAGATCGCCAACGCGGCTGTCGAGTGTACACGGCAAACGCCATCATCAAACAGGATTACCGTTTCCAAATTGGTTGGCTGTCCGCAGCAGGTGGCCAATTTCTGACCGGCGGGAGATTGCAGCGCGGCAAAGCGGAAATATCCAATAGGATCATGGCGAATGACAAAATCCACCACCCCATTGCACAGGTTACACACGCCATCGAACAGGATGATCCCGTGATCCACCTCCTGATTCTACCACCCCCATTGCCAATCGTTTATCCAAAGGCCTCAACCCCGCTCAACGAGTAGCCTCACCATTCCCCAATAATACGCTTTGCGTCTGCATCCACGCAATAGAAAAGAAGAATGACAACCATTCCCAAATAACAGGCGCAGTGCGGCTCACCGCACCTTGCTCGTACAAGACAATCAGCATGACAAAAATCATGAACACAGCAACCAACGCAAGACTCGACAACGGTAAAAGCCTGGGAAGGTCTTTCAGCGACCACTCCTGGATGAAAATGATCGTTTGCAGGATGACGACCCCAAAGAAGTAAAGACCAATACCCGTTTTGTGGACAACCGGCGACAAATTAAATGGCGTAGCAGTCATTAATGCTGTTCCGAAAGTGGAAAAGAATCCCACAATTAGGGTTGCCACCGCAAAAGATTTGCCAGCACCCAATTGGCTTAGCCGCAAAATGACCAGAATCAGCACCAGATAGCGAATGGGAACCGCCATCAAAGTGCCGGAGTAAAGATGGTCTGCAGCCAGCCGGGAGTATCCCCGATATCACTGAAATAAGTGGTGAGACACGAGCTTGTCAAGTGTTGGAACAGGAATGAACAAATTCAGTATAATGGGCACTGAAGCGGAGACACCTCTCATGAAAATTACACAACCCGATTGGCTGCATATTGCCCGCCTGGCGCTGCTCTCCAGGCAGTTGGATTTGCTCGAAGAAACCCAGCTTACCCCGCAAGGCAAGGTGAAGTACCAGTTCTCTGCCAGGGGACATGAGCTGGCCCAGATTTTACTGGCGCAGGCGCTCACCCACCCCCACGACGCCGCCACGGTTTACTACCGCTCGCGGCCTTTTCTCCTGGCGAGCGGGCTGACTCCCACTGAAGCGCTCGCCGCGGGCATGGCGCGCGCCGGCACCCCCAGCGAGGGACGCGACGTCGGCGTGATGTTCAATCTGCCACGCCGCTGTGGCGCCACCGTCTTCCCAACCTCGGGCGATGTAGGTGCCCAGTACACCCCTGCTGCTGGTTGGGCGCAGGCCATCCATTATCGCCTGGATGTCTTAGAGGAGAAGGATTGGGAGTGCGCCATGGCGGTCGCCTTGGGGGGCGATGGCAGCACCGCCGCCAATGGCTTTTGGGCTGCATTGAACATCACCACCACCCAATGCCTGCCGATGCTGTTCTTCATTGAGGATAACGGCTATGGCATCTCCGTTCCCTCCCGCTACCAAACACCCGAAGGGAATATCGCCCATAACCTTCACTGCTTCAATAACCTCTACACCCTGGAAGGCAACGGCAGCGACCCTGCGGCAGCCTGGGAGGCGATCCAGGCTGCTGTCGATCACGTGCGCAATGGGGAAAGCCCTTGCCTGCTGCGCATGCGCGTCCCGCGCCTGGGCGGGCACACCTTTGTCGATACGCAAGCCTATAAGAGCAGCGAAGAACGCGCCGAAGAAGAGGCTCGCGATCCCTTGCGCCACCTGCACGCCTTCTTGGTGAGCCAAAACCAATGCGACGAAGCCGGCTGGGCTGCCTTGGAAGAATCAGTTACCGCAGAATTGAAACAAGCCTTGGAAGAGGCCGAGCAGCAGCCCGAACCCGACCCCGCCCAGGTAGGACGCTACGTGTTCTTCGAAGGCGTTTCTCCCGCCGTGGGAGGCCTACGCCCCGAAAATGCGCTGCCCCCCTTGGGTAGCGCCCAGGCAGAACCCAGCGGACCACGCATCAATCTCATCGATGCAGTACGCCGCGCCCTTGAAGCCGAGCTGCACCGCAACCCGCGCATGCTGGTCTTTGGCGAAGATGTAGGTGTGAAAGGCGGCGTTCATGGCGCTACACTCGATATGCAGAACCACTTCGGCATCCAGCGTGTTTTCGATACCTCCCTCTCTGAAGAAGGGATCATGGGACGTGCCGCAGGCATGGCAATCGCCGGATTGTTGCCCGTGCCCGAGATCCAGTTTCGCAAGTACGCCGACCCCGCTCACGAACAGATCAGCGACCTGGGCATGTTGCGCTGGCGCACTGCTAATCGTTTTGCCGCCCCGATGGTCGTGCGCATTCCGGTTGGTTTTGCCAGGAAAACCGGCGATCCCTGGCATAGCTTCAGTGCCGAGGCCATTTACACCCACATCTACGGCTGGCGCATTGCCTACCCTTCCAATGCCGAAGATGCTGTCGGTCTGCTGCGCACTGCCCTGCGCGGAGACGACCCGACCTTCTTCTTCGAGCATCGCGCTCTGCTCGATTCAGTAGAAGGGCGCCGCCCATACCCTGGCGATCACTTCTGCCTGCCATTTGGGCAAGCCGCCCACCTGCTACAAGGTGATTCTCTTACCGTCGTGAGCTGGGGAGCAATGATTCCCCGCTGCCTCGAAGCAGCTCGCGATTTCCCCGCTCAAATTGACCTGCTCGACCTGCGCACCATCATCCCCTGGGATAGCGCCGCCGTGCTGGAAAGCGTCCACCGCACCGGAAAAGTACTGATCGTCCATGAAGATACCCTCACCAGCGGCTTTGGCGCCGAGATTGCAGCCACCATTGCCAGCCATGCCTTCACCGACCTGGATGCACCACTGGAGCGTCTCGCTATGCCCGACCACCCCATCCCGTACAACATCCCCATGATGGATGCCGTGTTACCTGGTGTTAAGATCATCCAGCAGAAAATGGCTGGGCTGTTGCAATATTAACCAACAGTTTGGGATAAGGGAGGTGCTTTTCTATTATCCTACACTGATGTTTTGAACTTTTCGTCAATATTACAGTAAATTAAACGTGCAATGATACGATTAATAATCTGAAGCCAGAACCAGACGGATTCCCCAAGAATAAATACCCAAGGAGAACATATGAGTAGCCCCGTTGAAACAAAACCACTAGAGCTGAGTTTGAATGCCTCACCCGCACTTGTTTACCGAGCCTGGACCAACTCCAGTGCCCTGCGCGAGTGGCTTTGCGATGTAGCCACCACCGAACCCCGCCCCAATGGACGCATCTATCTATATTGGAACGGGGGTTTTTACTCCACTGGTCACTTCACCCAGTTGGAGCGCGACCAGGAGATCGCCTTTGTTTGGTTTGGGCGGGGTGACCCCGGCCCCAGCGAGGTGGTCATCACCCTGGAACCCGCCGGAGAAGGCACGCGCATGAAATTGGTGCAGCGTGGCCTGGAAATCTTCCCCGACCCCGCCGCCACCGCTGCAAACTTTGAGGAGGAATGGCGCCGGAGCCTGGAAAACTTGAAATCCGTGCTGGATGAAGGTCCCGATCTGCGCATCACACGCCGCCCCATGCTTGGCGTCACACTGAGCGACTTCAACGCCGAGATCGCGGCCAAAATTGGCGTACCACAAAACCAGGGAGTTCGCCTGGCTGGGGTGATCGATGGCATGGGCGCACAGGCAGCCGGGCTGCAAAAGGATGATGTGCTCGTAGAAATGGATGGCAAACCCATCACCGACTTCCCCTCGCTGGGCGAATTGATTTCCCCTCACCGCAGTGGAGATGAAGTGGAAGTCAAATACTACCGCGGCGCAGAGAAGAAGACCACCAAAATGAAACTCTCCGGCCGCCCAATCCCTGCGATTCCGCCAACCACTGCCGCTCTGGTGGAGCAAGTGCGCAAAGCCCTCGGCGAAGCCGCCGATGCGCTCGATAAGGCATTCGAAGATGTCAGCCAGGAAGAAGCCATGCGCAAGCCTGCCCCTGATGAATGGAGTGCCATGGAAACCCTTGCCCATCTCGTCCACTCCGAGCGCGGCTGGCAGAATTTCCTGGCAGAGATGGTCGGTGGGGATGAGCCACACTATGATGGCTTTGGCGGTAACGTTGATATGCGCATCCAGGCTACCGTCGCTGCCTATCCCACCATTGCCGACATGCTCAACGAGATCAAGAGACTGTTTGCAGAAACCGCCGAAATGGTCACTCGCCTGCCTGAAGATTTTCTCGCCCGCAAGGGCACCCACTGGCGCCTGGTGACCAATGTGCTCAATGCCCCCATCCATACCGAACAGCACCTTGCGCAAATCAAGGCTGCCATCCAAGCGGGGCGATAATAAATAATTTCGGGTTCTTGCCGGTCAGTTGAAAACCGGCAAGAACCCTTCCCCTCTCAGTACACGTCATTTTCTTGTGGCGTATAATTAACGCCATGAACTCACGCCCGCGTCTTACAACGCGCTTGCTGCCGCTGGTCACGCTGGCTGTGCTTGTCATGCAATTGCTTGATCCCTACCGGGTATGGATGATGCTTCTGGTTGGGTTGGGTGGGGCATGGCTGGTGGCTTACTTGTGGGCGCGTTCACTCAGCCGTGGCTTGCGCCTGGTGCGCGAGCTGCGCTATGGTTGGGCACAGGTTGGAGACCGCCTGGAAGAACGCATCACGATCGAGAACAAAGGCTGGGCGCCTGCCACCTGGGTGGAGATCATCGATCAATCTACTCTACCCGACCACCATATCAATTGGGTGACCGGCATCGGGGGTAACCAGACTGGCCAGTGGCAAACAGAGAGCACCTGCACCCGTCGCGGGGTATATACCATTGGCCCTACCAACCTGCGCTGCGGCGATCCCCTGGGTATCTATCGTGTAGAAGTAAAAGATACAGCCTCGCGCACCCTGGTTATTATGCCACCCATTGTTCCGTTACCCGCCATCGAGGTGGCACCTGGAGGACGCAGCGGGGAAGGCCGCCCGCGCCCCGACGCCCCAGAACGCACCGTCAGTGCGGGCAGTGTGCGCGAGTATTACCCCGGCGACAGCCTGCGCTGGATCCATTGGAAGACAACCGCCCGCCGTCAAAAACCTTTCGTTCGCATCTTTGATGGCACACCTGCCGGCGACTGGCGTATTATCCTTGATCTGGAACAGGCCATCCAGGCAGGCCATGAAGAAGAATCAACCGAGGAACACGGCGTTATCCTGGCTGCCTCGTTGGCAGACCGCGGATTACGCTTGCGCCGCGCCGTGGGATTAGCCATTAATGGTAATCCGGTTACCTGGCTGGCTCCCGAGCAAAACGAGGCTCAAAAATGGGCTATCCTGCGCGCCCTGGCTGTGGCAAAGCCTGGTGAGAACTCATTAAGTGATCTCCTCCAACGGATGCAGCACGAAATCCACGCTCACACCAGCATCATCCTGATCACGCCCTGCATCCGCAGCGACTGGCTCGAAGCTCTGTTGCCTCTCATCTGGCGCGGCGTCACACCGACCGTACTTTTACTGGACCCACCCTCCTTTGGCAGCCCGGAAAGCGCCCAGCCTATGATCGCCGCCCTCACCGAGCTAGGCATCAGCCATTACCTGATCCAGAGCGACCTGCTCAAGAGGCCTGAAGCCCGCCCCGGAAAAGAGGGTATGCTCGAATGGCGGGTTACCCCATTGGGCAAAGCCATCCTGGTGCGCAAACCAAGTGACACTTCCTGGAAGACGATGACATGACCCGCTGGCTGACACGCACCATCGGTAAGCGCACCTTCCTTGCTCTGGGGTCTCTACTGGTCGCCTTGGGCAGTGCCGCCTGGGGGCTGAGCGAAACGATCAGCGCCCTGGATATCAACACCATCACCATGATCAGCATTGCAGGCATCCTTTGCGGCTGGGGATTGGCGAGCTCACACCTCAGTGGGCGGTTGTCTACCCTGGTTACAATCTTATTGGGATTGGTGGCATTGGTGTTCCACTATGGGCAATTAGGCAGCCCTCTTTGGAGCATCCTGCGCTCATTACTGATCCTACCGGGTGATATCTGGCGCTGGTCCCAGAATGGACCACCTAACCTGAATCCGCTTCTCTTCAGCCTGAGTGAGATCGGCGCCCGCATTGCTGGCATATTCACACGCCTGGGGGCTTGGTTAATCGGTGCTATCAATCGGCTAAACGTGCTGGATCCTCTGGCAGTTGCCATTTTATGGGGTGCAGTATTCTGGTTAGCCGCAGCCTGGGCATGCTGGGCAACCTTTCGCCGCAGCCAGCCTCTTGCAGGCATACTACCCATTGGAACCGTGCTGGCAGGTGTTCTCAACTACACAAAAGGGAACCCGATCGCTATCGCTCCACTGATCGGGGCGACGCTTCTGCTGATGGCAGTGGCAGATTTTGAGCACGAGAATGATTCCTGGGCACAGCGCAAGGTCGATGTAGCCGAGGATGTAGAATTTGAAACCGGTGGTTTTGCCCTCGGGCTGATCTTGGGATTGACCATCCTGGCAATGGGAGCGCCATCCCTCTCAGTGCGCAACCTGGTGCGCATTGGGCAGGAGATCTACCAGGCACACGTCGAGCAGAGCGCGCCGGTTGCCGAGTCGCTTGGGTTGCAAGCGCCCCCCCCTCCACTCACCGCCTCCAATGCCATCCGCCAGCCAGGGCTACCGCGTTCGCATCTCATTGGCAGTGGATCTGAGCTTTCGCGTAATGTGGTCATGGTGATCAATACTGGCGAGCTGCCACCCGCCTCATCTGTGGAATTCCTCGGCATAACCCCCACACCTTATTACTGGCGCATGACTACATACGATATCTACACCGGAGATGGCTGGGAAACTTCCGCAATAGTCAATGAAACATATCGTGCTGGCGAGGTGGCTTTTGAGAATGCCCCGCCCACCGGCCCCACGCTGCGGCTGGTTGGGCAGAATGTACGCCTGCTGCAGGATCTGGGAGGCCTGCTCATCCATACCGGTATACTCTACACAGCGAGCCCCAAATACCAGATTGCTTGGCGCGCTCCTGTTGAGCAGGGAGCAGACGCTTTTGGGGCTACCATTCACCAGGATACTTACGAGGCCAAGTCTCTGGTTGTGGCTGCCAGCGAGGAACGTCTTCGCCAGGCAGGCACGGACTACCCTCTATGGATCATAGAACGCTATCTCCAGCTTCCCGAGACAGTACCCGAGCGGGTGTTACAGCTCGCAGCCACCTTGACTGGCAAGCAACCCACTGCTTATGACAAAGCCAGGGCAATCGAGCAATATCTGCGCGCTTTCCCCTACACGCTCGATATCCCTGAAGCGCCCGAGGTACAAGATATTACCGATTATTTCCTTTTCGATCTCCAACAAGGGTATTGTGATTATTACGCCACCTCAATGGTTGTGATGGCGCGGGCAGCCGGGCTGCCCGCCAGGATTGTGATGGGTTATGCTAGTGGCTCTTATGACGCCCCCAATGCCCACTATCTCGTTACAGAGGCAGACGCTCACACCTGGATAGAAATCTATTTTCCGGGCATTGGCTGGGTCGAGTTTGAGCCCACAGGCGGGCGCCCAGAGATTATCCGCCCCGATGAAAAACTCCCGCTTATCGACCTCCCAGAGCTGACCCCCGCCCGCGCCTTCAACCTCAAAGAATGGCTGGGTAACCAGCCCTGGGAAGCATGGATGTTCTTCGGCGTCAGTATTGGAATGATCGCCCTGATGATTTGGATCGGCAGCGACCTCTGGGGACTTAGCAGCATGATGCCGCTGGTTGCTATAAACACCATCTACCGCCGCATGCAGCGCCTGGGATATCCTCTCACCCCAACCAGACAACCCGGAGATACGCCTTACGAATGGTGCAATCAACTCTCTGACAGATTGGAATCTTTGTCTAAAGCACGACATGGGAAATACCTGTTCCAGCATACCGGTATCCAGATCAATCTCCTGACTAGGCTATTCGTGCGCTCAACCTTCAGCCAGCACACCCCCAGCCGCGCCGATCAGCAGCGTGCAATCCTGGCCTGGCGCTCGCTGCGCTGGCGGTTATGGATGGCAAGGGTCGTGCAAAAACTAACGCCGAAAAGCCAATCAGGTACCCAACCTGATGAACAGCGCCCGTGAAAGTAATGGCCTCGTTTCCCTCTCCCTGGATTCACAACTCAGCGCTGCTGCGGTAGAATACAGCACTGATATGGCATGCAACGATTTCGTAGGCCAATATGGCTCAGGCTGGTAAGACCGCGCCGCTGCGCAGGGCTTCGCCAATTACGCCTGCGCTCGTGAGAATATCTATGTTGGCGGCCCAAGCTTTGGCGGAACGCCGGAAGGTGCTGAAGATAGGTGGATGAACAGCCCGGTACATGGCGACAATACCTTGTTTGATGATGTGTCAATCGTTGGGGTTGGCTATGTTAACTACGCTGCGAGCTCCTATGGTGGATACTACACCGTAGTCGTTGCCCGTCCATGAGCGTGTTTTTCAGGAAAGGAGAATCGAAGATGGACTACCGTAACTTAGGTCACACTGGCTTGAAAGTGTCTGAGCTTTGCCTAGGCAGTATGCAATTTGGTTGGACAGCTGACGAGCAGACTTCCTTCCAAATCCTCACCCAGGCTTACCAAGCGGGTGTCAACTTCATCGATACCGCTGATATCTACTCCAGTTGGGCGGAGGGGAATCCCGGCGGCGTTTCTGAAACCCTGATCGGTAAATGGATGCAGGAGAACCGTATTCCCCGTGAGCGGCTGGTGATCGCCACCAAAGTGCGCGGCCGCATGGGAGAAGGCCCCAACGCAGAAGGCCTCTCCCGCCTCCACATCTTCACCGCCGTCGAAGCATCC
>JAFGBV010000082.1 GCA_016932955.1 Anaerolineales bacterium
GCGTTGAATTGGATCAATTATTTCATTGCTGCCGGGCATCAAGTGTACCTGGCCTCCACGTATATCTGCAAGTCTATACCTGGACTGGCTGCGCTGGAAACCATCCCCGTCGCCCTCAGCCAGGTGCAGGATTTTGCCACCCAGGTTGCATCTTCCCGCGGGTCACTCCTGCGCCGTGTGATCCCGGTTGGGCTGCGCACGAGGCTGCGCCAGTGGGCTGGCCCTTATACCCTGCGCCACGCGGCATTCTCGCTGCGTGGCATGATCGAGCGCTTGCAGCCCGACCTGGTGCATGCCATGCGCATTCCCTACGAGGGCATGATTGCCGCTCTGGCAATTGAACAGCTTGCGCCTCCCAGGCCTCCTTTGCTGATCTCCATCTGGGGCAATGATTTCACCCTGCATGCCCCAGCCAGCCCGCAGATGGCGCATTCTACCCGCCGCGCCCTTGAATCAGCCGATGCACTGCACACCGACTGCCAGCGCGACCAGGCTTTGGCGCGGCAGTGGGGCTTTGCTGCAAACAAGCCGGGGATCGTCTTGCCAGGTGGGGGTGGGATACAGATGGATGTTTTCTTTCCCCCGCCAGAAAACGGGCAGGCAGAAGGTGCGCCGGTGGTGATCAATCCGAGGGGTTTCCGCTCCTATGTGCGCAATGACACCTTCTTCCACGCCATCCCGCTTGTGCTGGCAGCCCGCCCTGAGGTGCGTTTTATTGGCCTGGTGATGGCTGGGGAAGCCCAGGCGCAGCGCTGGGTGCAGGAGCTGGGTATTGGGCATGCGGTGGATCTGCTGCCGCGCCTGGAACGTCACCAGGTGGCGGATTGGATGCGCAAGGCGCAGATCGTTCTTTCCATCACCACACACGATGGCACCCCCAATACCTTGCTGGAGGCGCTGGCTTGCGGTTGTTTCCCCATCGCTGGGGAACTCGAATCGCTGCGCGAATGGATATCGCCCGGCGTTAACGGCTTGCTGGTAGACCCTGGCGACCCGGCTGCCCTGGCGCAGGCTATTCTTTTCGCGTTGGAACATCCTGATCTGCGCCGCCAGGCGCGCCAGCATAATTTACACTTGGTGCGAGAAAAAGCGGAATATGGGGCGGTGATGGCTGAAGCAAGCGAGTTTTATCAGCGCTTGCTTGCCAGCGATGGCCTCAAGCCAGGCTCTGGTTCTCCAGGATGATCTGCTCCAGGCGGTGGATCAGGCGCTTCTGCTCTGCGATGATCGCCACCACCAGATCCCCGATCGAGACGATCCCGATCAACTCATCATTTTCAATCACAGGCAGGTGGCGCACGTGCTTCTTGCTCATCAATTCCAGACCCTGCTCGATGGTCTGCTCGGGCGTTGTGGTGATCAGATTGTATGTCATGATATTACTCACCGGGGTATCCTTGGAGCATTTTCCGTGCAGGATCACCTTGCGGGCATAGTCGCGCTCAGAGATCAACCCCACCAGTTTGTTTTCCTCCATTACGACCAGCGCGCCGACATCTTTATCCGCCATCAGCTTGAGCGCCTCAAAAACCACTGTATCTGGCTTTACAGACCAGACTCGACTCCCCTTTTTCTCCAATAAGCTGCCGATCGTTTTCATAGGTTTGCCTCCTTGGCGATAATGATTGCCTTGAGGGTTGTTTTGGGCGGCCTCACTGCCCAAAACAACCCTCAAAATGTGCGCTTATTCCATTGTATAACAAATTCGGATTAATTCAAATAGTCATCTGGCAGAGCCCTGGCAGAGCTTGTACTTTGACGATGAAGACCGCCCATCATCGAAATGCCCTGGAAGACCCAGATCGGTTGGAGCGTCAGCCAGGGGATCATGTACGGGTCATCCGCATGGCTGCTCAGGCAGAAGACAGGATGGCGATATACAGCCAGATGCAGCCGAATGTTCCGCCGATCAACAGCAGCGCGCCGAGCAATCCCACGCCCCAGCCTCCCAGGAAGCGCCAGCGCCGTGTGAAAAGCACGTAAGCCAGGCTGGGCAAGTTGACCATCACTGGAGCATAAAGCCACAACAGGGTGGTGGTTTCCACTGCCCGCGCATCGCGTTCAGGCTCATTGGATTGCCCAATGCCCCAGGTAATGGACAGGCTTAATCCTAAGAGAGCGAACCCCATCAAGAGGTTCGCTCCAATTCCCCAGGTTAAGCCAGACCAGAACTGGCTATTGCGAGGCTTTCCTTCCAGTCTGCCTCCTAGTAGCGGCGCTGTCCTCCCCCACCACTGCTGCGGCGGTTTTGACCGCCCTGACGCCCACCGCCGGGACCGCCCCGACCACCACCAAAGCCACCTGTTCGCGGGCGTTCTTCACGCGGGCGGGCGATGTTTACGGTCAGTGCGCGATCGTTGAACAGCGAGCCGTGGAACATGCTGATCGCTTTCTGCGCATCAGCCTGGCTGCTCATCTCGACGAAAGCAAATCCTTTGGAACGTCCCGTGGCGCGATCTTTGATCAGGTCAACTGAGACTACCGAGCCAGCCTGCCCAAACAGTTCGCGAAGTTCTTCTTCTGTTGTGGAGTAGGCCAGATTCCCAACATACAACTTGGATTCCATGAAAAAATTCTCCTCTTATTCCGGTTCCTCAACCGGTTTGATGGTGCGCCACCCAGTTGTTCAGACTGACACGGCAGCGAATGATATTCCCTGATCCAGGGACCAAACATGTGCAGTATATCATAGTAAGCAATAAATGAATGCTATTTTTCAGGGAGTTCTTCAGGCTTTTTAATTTAGGGTTTTTCCTTTCTCCGCGCTGCTACATAGGCGTTACATTTGAATCGCATGGCCCTCAGCGGCGTGGGCAGCTTCCATCAGCACCTCACTCAGAGTCGGGTGGGCGTGTACGTTACGGGCAATCTCAGCCGTGGTCAGCTCCATCATCTGGGCAATGGTCAGCTCGGGGAGCAATTCGGTCACTTCTGGGCCGATCATGTGCGCGCCCAGGATTTCACCATACTTCTCATCGGTGATGATCTTCACCCAGCCGGCGTAATCGCCCAGGCCAAGCGCTTTGCCGTTTGCCTGGAAGTTGAAACGCCCCACCTTGATCTGGTAACCTCTCTCCCTGGCTTGCGCCTCGGTGAGACCAAAGGATGCCACCTGGGGCTGGCTGTAGGTGGCGCGCGGCATCATTTCGTAATCCAGTTTCACCGTTTCTACCCTGGCGATATTCTCCGCGCAAACGATGCCCTGGGCTGAGCCCACATGCGCCAGCATCAATTTCCCGGTCACATCGCCGATCGCCCAGATGCCAGGGACATTGGTCGACATGCGCTCATCGATCTCAATAAAGCCGCGCTCGCTGATCTTTACTCCTGCTTCTTCCAGGCCCAGGCCGTGGCTGTTGGGCGTAAAGCCAATCGCTACCAGCGCCTGTTCGGCTTCCAAGATTTTCTCAGCGCCCTCGCTGGAGACTTTCACCCGCACACCCTTCTCTGTGGTCTCAATCGATTCAACCTTGTGGCCGGTGAGCGCCTTGATCTTGCGTTTTTGGAATGCCTTGGCTAGCTCAGTGCTGACCTCTTCGTCCTCCAGCGGTACCAGGCGGGGCAGCATCTCGACGATGGTCACATCCACGCCGTAGGAGTTCCAGATGGTGGAGAACTCCACGCCGATCGCGCCGGAGCCGATCACGATCACTGAGGCAGGCTGCTTTTCTTGCAAGATGGCTTCCCAATAGGTGAGTATTTTCTCGCCATCAATTTTCCAGGCTTTGGGTGCGCTGGCGCTGGCTCCGGTGGCAATGATCATGTTCTTTGCATTCAGCGCCGCTGTTTTGCCATCTTCCAGGCTCACCTCGATGCTGCCCGGGGCAGTCAATTTGGCTGTGCCCATATATACATCGATATTGTTCTTCTTCATCAGGAAACCCACGCCCTTGGTCAGGCGGCTGGAGACCTGCCGTGAGCGCTTCACCGCCGCGCTGTAATCCAATTGTAGGTTTTCAAATGAAAAGCCAAAATCCTTGCCGCGCTCGCGCAACGTATGCGCCACTTCTGCATTCTTCAAAAGTGCTTTCGACGGGATGCAGCCCACATTCAGGCACACGCCGCCCATCCATTGTTTCTCGATGATGGCTGTTTTCTGACCTAATTGCGCCAGGCGGATGGCACACACATAGCCGGCAGGCCCCGCGCCGATCACGATGGCATCATAATCGCTCATGTTCTCTCCTTACCGTAAAGTTGTTCCGAAAGGGTTCTCCCCTTCTCTAGGCATAATTTTTCAGGAATTCTACCACCTTCGCCAGGAAATAATCGGCAATTGCGCCATCCAGTATGCGGTGGTCGAAGGTCAGCGTCAAGTAAGCCATTGGGCGAATGGCAATCACATCACCCAGGGATGGGTCCGAGATCACCACAGCCCGTTTTTGCACTGCCCCGACACCCAAGATGCCACACTGCGGCTGGTTGATGATGGGCGAGGCAAACAACGATCCGCTGATGCCGTGGTTGGTGATGGTAAAGGTGCCACCTTTGACTTCATCGGGCTGGAGCTTGTGCGCCCGGGCTCGGTTTGCCAGGTCGTTGATGGTGCGCGCCAATCCGAGCAGCGAAAGCCCGCTGGCATTTTTGATCACCGGGACGATCAATCCTTCCTCGCCCAGCGAGGTGGCCATGCCAATATTGATCTGGCGGTGGATCACGACCCCGGCTTCAGACCAGGACGAATTAACCAGCGGGTAGAGGCGCAGCGCCTCTGCTGCAGCAGCCACGAAATATGCCGTGAAGGTCAGGTTAGCCCCATCACGGGCGAAGGCCTCTTTATTGGTGTTGCGGTGGCTGATGACCCGGCTCAGGTCAGCCTCCATCACCGTAGTCACGTGCGGTGAGGTGTGTTTGCTCATTACCATGTGCTCGGCGATTGCCCGCCGTACTGTGCTTAGCGGCAGGACGGTATCTTCACCAGCGATCATGGGGCTGGGGGCTGGGCGCGCAGCCGCTGGCGCCCCTGGCAGCGGGGCAGGCGCGGGGGTTGGCGCGCCTCGTTCGATGAACGCCAGCACATCCTTTTTCGTGATCCGCCCGCCCAGACCGCTTCCGCTTAGCTGGCTCAGATCCAGGCTGTGCTCAGCAGCCAGGCGCGCCACCACCGGGGAGATGAAGCCCAGCCTGCTATCCCGCCCAGCAGCGTGTGGGGTTAGCGTTGGAGGAGGTTCTGGCGCGGGCTGTGCAGGCGCGGGAATCGGTGTAGTCGCTGCTGCAGGGCTGGCTGCGGCAGGTAGTCCGCCGGGGATTTCCTCGCCGGGCTGCCCGATCCATGCCAGCAGCGCGCCTACCTTGACTACTTCACCTTCGCTGACCAGCGCTGCCAATAGCACCCCTGTTCCTGGGCTGGGAATCTCCGAATCAACCTTATCCGTGTTCACTTCCAGGATCGCTTCGTATTCCTGTACGGCGTCGCCAGGGCTCTTGAGCCATTTGGTGACCGTTGCTTCAGTAACCGATTCGCCCAATTGGGGCATGGGGATGGGAATTGCCATTTGTGCTCCTATCAGATCTTTCTTTAAGCCTCACAATATCTCCGCGTTCTCTGTGGCTCTGCGGTGAAAATCATTTGCTGAATAATGGAAACGCAGCAGGAGCCACCTCATGCATCACCTCGTACACTGCATCGAAGACCGTCTCCGGGTTGGGCTTTGACCAGTAATCGCCGTCCGAGCCGTAGGCGGGGCGGTGGGCGGCTGCGCTGAGCGTGCGCGGGGGCGAATCGAGCCAGGCGTAGCCACCTTGTTTCTCGATCACCTCTTGCATCATGTAGGCAGTTGTGCCACCGGGAACATCCTCATCTAGGAAGAGGATGCGGCTGGTCTTTTTCAGCGATTGCAAGATCATCCCGCGCAGATCGAATGGCAGCAGCGATTGCACATCGATCACCTCTGTGGCGATGCCCACCTGAGCCAGTTGCTGAGCCGCCTCCAGCGCAACCCGGCAGCACGCCCCATAAGTGACGATGGTGATATCCTCGCCCTCGCGCAGCACTTCCGGCACGCCCAGCGGCAGGGTGAACTCGCCAATATTATCCGGCAGGCGCTCTTTGATCCGGTAGCCGTTGAGCACTTCCACCACCACCGCCGGATCATCTGAGTGTAGCAGCATGTTGTAGAAGCCTGCTGCCTGGGTCATGTTGCGCGGGGTGAGCAGGTACATGCCTCTTACCAGCGAGAGGATGCCTGCCATCGGCGAGCCTGAGTGCCATACACCCTCCAGGCGATGCCCGCGTGTGCGGATGATCACCGGCGCTTTTTGCCCGCCTTTGGTGCGCCATTGTAGCGTAGCCAGATCATCCGACATCAATTGCAGCGCATACAGCAGGTAATCCAGGTATTGGATCTCAGCCAATGGGCGCAGTCCGCGCATCGCCATGCCAATTGCCTGTCCCAGGATTGTCACCTCGCGGATGCCCGTATCCGAGACGCGCAGCGGGCCATATTTCTCTTGCATCCCACGGAAGCCCTGGTTCACATCTCCCAGCTTCCCCACATCCTCCCCGAAAGCGATCAGGCGCGGCTCGCGTTGTAGTGCAGCATCGAAACAGGCATTGAGCACCTCAAATCCGTACACGGTTGGGGATGCGTCGGAGTATTGCGGCTGGATTTCCGGGACTTTCAGCGCGGCTTTAGCAGACTGGCTGTACAGATGTGAAGCATAGCGTTCGCCATTCGCTGGCTTCTGTGCCTGCTGCCATTCAACCAGCGCTCGCCGGTTAGGCGAATCATCATCCCGCAGCAGGATCAGTGCAGCATGAACCGCAGCCATCGCATCCCGTCGGAAAGGCGTGGCGGGCGCCATCAGGCGCTCCCTCACCGCCCCCAGCGCCGTAGATTGGCTGGATCGCGCTGCAGCCTGATCGATCAGGCTGGCAACCTGCTCGCGTTCCTGCAAGATCGGCGTGATGTATGCCTCCCAGGCGCGCTTGCGCATCTCTTCCACCAGGCGACGGTCTTCCTCTTCCCAGTGGTTCACATCATCGGCAGCGAATCCATGCTCCAGGATCCACTTGCGCAACTGGACAAGCCCATCGAACTGTAGTTCCCATTCCAGTCGCTGGCGAGATTTGTAGCGCTCGTGGCTGCCGGAGGTGGAATGCCCCTGCGGTTGGGTCAGTTCGATCACGTGCACCAGCGCTGGCACATGCCAGCGCCGGGCAGTCTCCGTGGCTTTGTGGTAGGTTTCCAGCAGCGCCGGATAATCCCAGCCGCGCACAGTATAGACGTCGTAGCCATCCAATGTGCCCGGCAGGCGTTGGAAGCCTTTCAGCAGCTCCGATAGGTTGGATTTGACCATCTGTAACTCGTTTGGCACCGAGATCCCATATCCGTCGTCGTAGATCGTCATCACCGCCGGAGAACGCAGCACCCCGATCGCATTGATCGACTCCCAAAACATCCCCTCCGATGTTGATGCGTTGCCGATAGTGCCGAAAGCGACTTCGTTCCCATCCCGAGAGAACTGGGTAAAGCCTTTGAGCTCGGGCAGCTCGCGGTAGAGCCGTGAGGCATAGGCAAGTCCAACCAGGCGCGGCATCTGTGAGCCGGTAGGGGATACATCGGATGCCAGGTTGTATTGCTCGGTGAGGTTCTTCCAGGAGCCGTCGGGATCGAGGCTGCGCGTGCCAAAATGAGCGTTCATCATCCGCCCCGCGCTGGCGGGGTCTGCGGTTACTTCTGCGTGCGCATAAAGCTGCGCAAAGAACTCCTGGATTGCCTCATCTCCACCCAGGGCAAATACGAGAGTCTGGTCGCGGTAATAGCCGGAACGGAAATCTCCTTTTTGGAAGGCGTGGGCAATTGCCAGTTGGGCAATCTCTTTCCCGTCCCCAAAGATGCCGAACTTGGCTTTCCCGCTCAGTACCTCGCGCCGCCCAATCAGACTCGCCTGTCGGCTCTTATACGCCAGGCGATAATCATTGATCACCGCTTCAGGCGGTAGCGGCAGCGAGAGGGATGGGGGGCGCACTTTGGGCATAGGGGCTCTTTGGCGAATAAGGATTCAGGAGTGTTTTTGATGGATCCAGACATCCTTAGATCTGTTCTGCCACGATTTCGGCAATATCCAGTACTTTCAGCTCGCTGTTGGCGTCTTTCCCAGCATCGTTCAGCATGTTCATACAGAAGGGGCAGCCCACTGCCAGGATCTCTGCGCCGCTGGCTTGTGCCTCACGGAAGCGGTTGGCGCTCACCCTTTCTTGACCATGTTCTTCCTCTTTCCACATCTGCGCTCCGCCTGCACCGCAACAAAATGCCTGCATGCCATTGCGCTCCATCTCTACCACCGTAGCGTTCAGGCTGCGCAAATTCTGGCGCGGCGCATCCAGCACTTTATTATGGCGCGCCAGGTAGCAGGGATCGTGGAAGGTGATCTTTTGTGGCGTAGATTGTGGCCTCAGCTTTAGCTTGCCGGTGGCTGTCAGCTCGTTGATCAATTGCGAATGGTGGATCACCTCATAATGCCCACCAAAAGCGGGGTACTCGTTCTTGAGGGTATGCAGGCAGTGCGGGCACGTGGTGACGATGCGCTTCGGGGCTACTTCATTGAGCAATTCTACGTTGGCGGTTGCTAATTCATTGAACAGGAACTCGTTGCCCGCCCGGCGGGCAGAATCCCCAGTACACTGCTCGTTTTTGCCCAGCACGGCATAATTTACCCCCGCCGCAGCCAGGATTTTTGCAAAGGCCTGGGCAGTTTTTTGTGCCCGCGCATCCGTTGCTGGGGCGCAGCCCACCCACCACAGCAGGTCGGGCTCCGGGTTTTGTTCGATCGTGGGCACGTTTAGCCCTTCTGCCCATTTCATTCGTTCCGCCGGGGAGATATTCCATGGGTTGGTTGTGCGTTCCATGCCGCGGAAGGCAGCCTCCAGTTGCTTGGGGAATTCATTTTCCATCAAAACCTGGGCGCGGCGGATATCGAGAATATCGCGCATCGGCTCGTTGTTTACCGGGCAGATGTCGATGCAGGCGCCGCAGGCAGTGCAAGCCCATACGGCTGGGGCGGGGATGGCGAACTCCAGCAAGGTCTGTGCAGATTGCTCGCCTGCTGCTATCCGCTGGCCTTCGTTGTTCAGGAAATAGCGCTTGTTGATCTCCAGCGCCGCCGGGGAGAGCACCTTGCCTGTATTGTAGGCAGGGCAAACCTCCTGGCAGCGGTAGCACATGATGCAGGCGTAGGCATCGAGCAGTTGCTCCCAGCCGAGGTGTTCCAGGCGGGTAGCGCCGAACTGCTCGATGCTCTGATCGTCGAAATTCAGCTTGCTCAGCTCACCGATCGAGCGCCGTTCTGGCTTGAGCAAGAAGTTGAAGGGCGTGATGATCAGGTGAATGTGCTTGGAGTACAGGAAGTAAGGGATAAAAGCCAGGATCAGCCCCACCGCCACCCAGAAAGCCGCATGTTCGGCGATCAGCAAAGCCGTCTCGCTGGCGCCACTCCATAATCCTGCCACGCTAGAGGCAAAGGGCTGCCAGGCATCGGCCCCCTCAGCTGCCAGTTTGAACGACTCGCCCAAGAAGCGAAAGCCAACGTGCAGCAGGATGAAGCCGCCCACAATGGTCGAATCGCGGCGGATGCCCGCCCGCGCTTTGGGGTGCAACAGCACTTCTTGCCGTGTCGTCAGGGTGGCTGGTCTGAGCACAAAGCGGCGCACCAGCAGCGCGGTCATGCCCACCAGCACAGCCACACTGAGCAAATCGGCCCCCAGGCGGTAGAGGTCACCGATCAGCCCTTGTCCCAAGAAGTGAAAGTTGGGGATATACGCCTGCAGCACATCACCTAAGTTGACCAGCAGGTAGTACCCAAACCCCCATCCTACCAGCCCGTGCAATACGCTCGGCCAGAAGCGGAAGCGAAATACTGGTTGGAAAGTGACCATCCGCGCCAACACCGAAAGCAGGCGTTGCCCGGCGATTTTCCAATCGGCCTTTCCATTGCCTCGTTGCAAGATGCGCAGGATGCGCCAGGCAGCCCGGTAGGCGCCGTATCCCGAGGCCATCACGGCCAGGGCAAAAAGGATTTTCTCGACCAGAGTGAGCATCGTGTTGGGTCCTCCGTCAATATTATACTTGATTGACGGAGGCTCCCAAAACGAATAGGTTGTTAGGGGGTGTGTACGGGCGGCGTCGCCGCCCGTACACACCCCCTATATCAACAACTTTTGAGCGCTCCCTGCTGTGTTATTTCCCATCAAAATAATCCAGCGCAGCCAGGACGGCGGGGTCTGCCTCCACGGTGTATTCATCCCAGTTGACGATCACATCCAGGTCGGGGATGATCCCGGTCTCCTCCCAGTTTGCCTCTGGATTGACGGCGGGGCGGAAGGAGTCATGCGCGATCCAGGCACGCGAGCCGTCTTCGAAATCGTACCCCCACAACGTTTCCACATTTCCGAAAGTCGTCTCGCCGATGATATAGGCGCGTCCCTGATCCTGCAGCACGCCGGCGAATACCTCACCATACGAGGCGGTATCTGGTCCAACCATCACCACCAGCGGCACCTCTGCCGAGCCATTGATATCATCCAGGCGCACATCCAGAGGCCGCTCGTCATAGCGGCTGTAGAAGTAGCCCAGCGTCCCGGAGGTGAAATGACTCAGCGAGGGGCGCAGCACCGTGTCCGCTCCCCCGCCATTCATCCGGTTGTCGATGATCAACCCGTCCAACGGAGCTGTTGCGGTCAGCGCCTGGAGCGCTTCGTTGAAACGCTCGTTGATCGTCAGGTCGCTAAACGTTGCCAGCAAGATGTAGCCGATGCGCATTCCTGCTGGGCTGGTCAGCACCTGGTTGGGTACCGGGTAGCCGGTGGTGATCCGCTGGCGGGTGATTGCCACCTCGCGCGGCGATTCCCCAGGCGTTTGCACGACTAATCTCACCACGCTGCCCTCCGGACCGCGCACAATATCACGCAGGAATCCATCCTTATCCAGGATAACTTGCCCATCTACCGAGAGGATGCTGTCCCGCGCCTGCAAGCCGGCCTCCTCGGCGGGGCTGTCGGGAAAGATCAGAATGATAACCGCGCGCTGGCGTTCGGGAACTGCGTTAATCAGCACACCGATGCCGGCATAGTCCAGGTTCCCGGCGTATTCGGCATCTTCCTCAGCCACCACCTCCGGGCTGAGGAACACCGAATGCTCGTCGCCCAGGCGCGCGATCATCTCATCCATCGCCAGGTAGAATTCCTGGTTGCTCAGGCCTTCATTGATCCGCGCCTGGTACTCGTCATAAATCGCCGGCCAATCCAGCCCGTTGAAATCAGGGTACAGATACTCATCATTGATGATATTCCACAGATCGTCGAAGATGCGCAACTGCATATCCAGCGCCAGGGGCGTTGGCTCAATTGTCGCTGTGGCAGGGATGGGCGTGGAGGTGGGAGTGTTGCTGGGCAGCGGGGTGGCGCTGGGGGTGAGTGTGAAGGTCGCCGTCGGTGTGTTCGTGAATGTAGCCGTGGGTGGAATAGGCGTGAACGTTGCCGAGGGCAGCGGAGTGTAGGTGGGGGCTAACCCCAGCGGCACGCTGACCGTGCGGCAGGAAAGCAGCAGGAATGCCAGCAGTAGGATAATTTTGACGGGGCGTGTTTTTTGCATTTACGCCCCGCCCTCGTTATAGTAAGCAGGGTCGGTGGGCGTTTTCCCTGATGGATCCCAGATGTACACCCAATCTCCATCCAATGACCAGTTGTAGAGCCAGTGTGCGTCACCGGGAGCCAGGTTGACACAGCCGTGTGATTGCGGGAAGCCAAAAGCCGTGCGCCAGTATGCTCCGTGCAGGGCGCGCGCCTGGTCGTAGTACATTGTCCAGGGCACATCCTCCAGGTAATAGAAATCTGAGCGGTCGGCTTCAAAAGCGCCGCTCATCGGACCTGACTCCAGTTTCTTATAGATGTTGAACAGCCCAGGGCGGGTGTAGAAAGGCTCCAGTCCTGAAGCGATCAGCGTGGCGTAAACCAACTGGTTGTTTTCATAAACCATCAGCGTCTGCTCAAACAGGTTGATCTCAATCCACCGCCCGTTGGTCACTCCCTCTGGGGGCGTTGTGTTGGGCACCACCCGCCCAATGAAACGCTGGTCAATCCACTCGTCCGGTCCAACCATATACCATTCCGCCTCGTCAACGACCTGCATGGCGTAGATCTGTACCATTTGATACTGGTTCAGCAGGTGAGCGGTGTAATTTTCCTCCGCGTAGCCGGGAGTGCGCTTGGTTGCTATGCTTGGCTGTAAGGGCAGGATCCAGCCAAAGGAATTCATCGGCGTGCGGGTAAATTCTAACCCGCCCAGGTAAGAGCGCGGGATGCCGACGCGGCTCTCCACGCGCACCCAGCCTCCTCCACGCCGCTCGAAAAAGCGCCCGTTGTCAGTCTCGGCATAATTGATGTAAGAAATGTACTTGAGCCCTCCCGATGCGATTGTGCCGATCGGGTTCTTGCCAGCGACGGCGTCTTCCAGCGAGCCATAGATCGGCGTATCTTCCGCCTTGAGGGTTGCGTATAGATAAGGAACGATCGCAAGATCAGGGTCGATCGCCCGCGCCGGCAGCGGGATGAGTGGCAAGCTTATCCCGATCGCTGCCATCTCGTTTCGGTACTGGGATGGCCCCAGTGGCAGGCAGTCATCTGGCTCGATAAGCTGCACGCCGGGCAGACACAGCACATCGGCTTCGTTGGGCGAGGCTTGCTCTGCTGCGGCATTCGGTGCGGCTGCCTGCGCAGACGGGATGGGCGGCAGCGCTATGGAAAGGATAGCGCACAAGAAAAAGAGCATGGGAAGATGATCGTGTATGGATGATCTCATAGGGTATCCAATATGGTCGAGGAACTCCTGCAATGATATCCACAGACTGCCCACCAGGGCAATTTGTTCCCGTATTTTAACCGTTACGGATGCGAAATAGATGAGTTTATCTTAAAAGATCATTCTCGATGATAGAATACGATCAATCGAATAGGAGATACAATGCTCACCCCCACAATCCTCGCTGATTACTTTTCCCGCAATGTGCAGATCGTCAAGCTGCAGGCAGCGGGGAAGGATGACGAGATCAGATGACGATCCACGCCGTCACCGGCGCGTTTGGATATTCGGGCAAGTATATTGCTAATCAGTTGATCGTCAGGGGGCAACAGTGGATCACACTGACCAATTCGCCCACCCGCCAGAATCCTTTCGGCGATCAGGTGCGCGCCTATCCCTTTGATTTCGAGCAACCTGAGGCGCTGGTGAGAAACCTGGCAGGCGTGGAAGTGCTCTATAACACCTATTGGGTACGCTTCAACCATCCGCTCTTCCAACATGCCGAGGCGGTGCGCAATACGCTTATCCTGTTCCAGGCTGCGAAAGATGCCGGGGTGAAGCGCGTGGTGCACATCAGTATCACCAATCCATCAGAAAGCTCACCGCTGGAATATTTCAGCGGAAAAGCGCGATTGGAGAAGGCGCTGATCGAATCGGGGATGTCTTATGCCATTCTGCGCCCAACGGTGCTCTTTGGAAAGGAAGATATTCTCATTAACAATATTGCCTGGGCTCTACGCCATCTGCCGGTCTTCGGCGTCTTTGGCGATGGGCAGTACCGCTTGCAGCCGATCTACGTGGATGACCTGGCAGAACTGGCGGTGTGCTACGGCGCATTGCGGGAGAATATCATTGTGGATGCCATTGGCCCCGAGAGTTTCACTTTTCGCGGGTTGGTGGAAACGATCAGCAGCCAAATCGGCATCCGGCGCTTGATCCTCTCTATGCCGCCGCGCCTGGCGTACGCTGCCATCCGGTTGATCGGTATGTGGCAGGGTGATGTGCTACTCACTCCACAGGAGATCGATGGGCTGATGGCGAACCTGCTGTATGTCGATTCCCCACCTGCCGGGACAACCAAACTGACGGATTGGATCCAGCAGAATGCTGACAGGCTGGGCAGGCAGTATACCTCCGAGCTGGCGCGGCGCAAAAACAGGCAGGATGCCTATAGAAGCAATTGACCCTAAAACAGGGATTTTACTATACTTGAAGATGGGACATTGCAAACGATATGGAATGCATCAAAGTATGGATCATGGCTGCACGGCCCAAAACATTGCCCGCTGCGGCTGCAGTGACTATCGTGGGCAGCGGAGCGGCTCTTGGGGAGGGTGTGTTTCGCCTGGGGCCTGCGCTGGCGGCACTGTTCATTGCCCTTTTGCTGCAGATCGGCGCTAACCTGGCTAATGATGTCTATGATTTCTACCGCGGCGCTGACCAGGGAGGGCGGCTAGGTCCCACCCGTGTGACCCAGGCAGGGCTGCTCACTCCCCGCCAGGTGTTGGCAGGGATGTGGCTGGTCTTTGGTCTGTCAGCGCTGCTGGGGCTCTACCTGGCCTGGCAGGCAGGCTGGGTGGTATTGATCCTCGGCTTGGTGGCGATCATCTCTGCCATTGCCTATACCGGAGGTCCTTACCCGCTGGGATACCACGGGCTGGGAGATGTCTTCGTTTTCATCTTCTTTGGCCTGGCCGCAGTTTGCGGCACTTATTACGTGCAGGCGCGTGCCGTCAGCGCCCTGGCATGCTGGGCTGCCGTCTCCATGGGCTTGCTGACGGTGAATATCCTGGTGGTGAATAACCTGCGCGATATCGAATCGGATCGCAAGATTGGCAAGCGCACGCTGGCTGTGCGCTGGGGAGCGGGCGGGGCGCGCCTCCAGTACGCCATCTGCCTGGCGCTGGCTTATGCTCTCCCCTTGCTGATGGCCTCATTAAAGGTAGCCTCGCCCTGGGTGCTGCTCACCTGGCTGACCCTGCCCCAGGGAGTACGCCTGGCGCGTTTCCTCCACCAGCAACAGGGGCGAGCGTTGAACAAGGCACTGGCAGGCAGCGGACAGTTGGAGCTTTTCTTTGGTATGCTGTTTGCAATCGGTATTGCGCTGTGATTGGAGGTGGATATGTCTGGGATCAAGATCAACGTAAGCTTTCGTGTCGAAGTGGAGTTGCTCAGCACAAGCGAGCAGCCTGAGCGGCTTGTATTGACCATTGTCCCCGATCAGAATGCGGATTTTGCCAGCGGGCTGTTAGGGGTGGGCACGCCGCTAGCGAAAGCCATCCTGGGGCAACAGGTGGGCAGCCAGGTCCCCTATGTGATGCACGATATCTACGCCGTGCGCATTCTACACGCGGCGCCGGTCGATTCCCTAGATGCAGAGGCGGCGCGCCAGCGCCAGGCTGAAGCTGAAAAAGCCCGCCGCCAGGTGGAACACACCAGCGCGGTCAGCTTTGCATCCTCGTTTAGCGGGAAATGGGGTGACTATGACCCCGGCGCAGTAGGCGATTGGAATGAAGACCCAGAACGTCGGGATGAATCCTGATGCACAGAGTCGTGCTAGGCTACGTACTGCCAAGGGCAGAGCTGCCGTTCCAGCCAATCCACAGTGAAGTATAGCCCCAGCCCCAGCAGGCTCATGGCAACGATCCCGGCGTACATCGCCGGGTAGTCAAATAACGTGCTGCCGTTGTAGAAAATGTAATACCCCAGCCCTTTCTGCGTAGCGATCATCTCCGCCACGTACAGAACAGCCACAGCCGTCCCCACCGATTGGCGCAGTGCGGTCAGCACCGCTGGCAGGCTGGCTGGCAGGTACACAAAGCGGAACAGCGCCCGCCGCCCTGCGCCAAGGCTGCGCACCGATTGGATTAGCTCCGGGCGCAGCGCCGCTGCCTGATCGCGCACTAATACCAGCACCTGGAAGAACAGGATCAGAAAAATGATGGCGATCTTTGCCGCGTCGCCCAATCCCAGGAATAGCATCAGCACCGGTAAGAAAACCACCTTGGGGATCGGATAGAGCAGGTATAGCAAGGGAGAAAAGATGCGGTTCAATCGCTTCGATTGCCCCAGCACCAGCCCGGCAGGTGCTGCGAGAGCAACCGAAAGCGCCGTGCTCGCTACCACCCGCCAAAGGCTGGCGAGGAAATGCGCTGGCAGATCCTTGCCCAATTCGCGCCCCAGCGCCTCGCCCACTGCCAGCGGCGAGGGCAAGATCGGGCGTTGCACAATCCATACCCCAACCTGCCACAGTGCAAGAAGGGCAAGCAGGCCAAAGAAAAGTTCCCGGCGTTTCATCCGCTATTTCTCTTCTTTAACTCAGCCGCAGGCGCAGCTCGCGGCACATTGATAAATAGGCTGCGCTGTTGCGAAAATCCGGCATTCCCGCCCCTGGATTCTCAATCACCAACGGCGCAGTGTTGGGCGGCTGGCCCAGCAGCAGGATCCGTCGCCCCAGAAAAGCCGCTTCTTCAATCGCATGGGTGACGATCAGCAGAGTCAGGTTTTGCTCCCCTTGCAGTTCCAGCGTCAGGCTTTGCAGGCTTTCGCGCGTGGGGGCATCCAGCGATGAGAATGGCTCATCCATCAGCAACAGATCGGGGCGCAAGGCCAGTGTTCGGGCGATGGCTGTGCGTTGTCTCTGCCCTCCGGAGAGCTGCGCCGGGTATTGATCTGCCAGGTCGGCAATGCCCAGCCGCTCCAGCCAGGGCTGCACATCCGCCTCAGGCGTATAATCACGCGGCGCATGGGTGCCATCTGGACCGTAGAAATTGCGCACACACAAGCCCAGTGCGGCGTTCTGGCGTACAGTGGCCCAAGGCAGCAGGCCATATTCCTGCAAGATCAGCCCGCTGTGCGGGCGCGGCCGCTTGAGCACCTGCCCATCGATGCGCACCACCCCCGCACTCGGAAATCGCAACCCTGCTAGCAGGTAGAGCAGTGTGGTTTTTCCGCATCCTGAAGGCCCCAGCACAGCCCAGGCTTCCCCACGCCCAGCCTGCCAGGTGAAATTCTGGAAAACCGGCGCGGCGTGCGGGTGCGAGAACGTCACAAGCTCAAAGTCGATCATCTTATTCCTTGCTGATCAGGGCAGGTACGCATCCGTGACTGAATCGGCGTAGGAAATCTCCGTCGAAACCAGGCCGTTCTCCTGCGCCCACGCCATTACATCATCCCACTGCGCCTGGCTGGGGATACCTGCGCTGGGGAAGGGCTTGATCACATAGCTGTCTCCCAGCGCCTCGGGCACCAGCTTCTGTGCCACCAGCAGATCCGTCCAGCGCGCCGGATCAGCATTGATCAACTCCACTGCCTCCTCGATTGCCGCCAGGAAGCCGCGTATCGCCTGCGGATGGGCTTCGATCACCTCTTTGCGGAAGGTGATCGTGCTGAAAGAATAATCCGGATGGATGGAGTCGCCCAGGACGATCTGCGCGCCCTGCTGTTCTGCCAGGAAGGTCAGAGGATCGGGCAGCATGCCCGCGGCGAGCTCGCCCGAAGCCAGCAGAGCCATGCGATCAGAGATCATGGGTACGGCGATCGTCTCAATCTCCTGCTCGCTGAACCCCTCTGCTTGTAGAAGCCGGTCGGTCAGGTATTCGATCACCGTTCCCTGAGAGATGCCGATCTGCGCCCCACGCAGCCCGTTCACATCTGTAATCCCGCTCTCTGCAGATGCAAGGATGTGGAAAAGTGGTGCCTCTGCTGTTGCCACGCGCGCATAGCGCACCGATTGCACCTGGATGGCATCCTTGTTGTACAGGATGGTTGAAAGCAGCTCGTTGATCATGCCATCCGCCTGTCCCGCACTGATGATCTGGTCGCGTTCTGGGGCAGAGCCAGCCGTGATCAGCTCAACGGTAATGTTCTGTTCTTCAAATAGCCCTTCCTGCTGGGCAATATACATTGGCAGCGCTTCCAGGATGGGCAGCACCACAAAGCGCAGCGTCACTGGCCCGCTGGGTATGGCGGTTGTACAGCCGCTGATCAGCACGGCGCATATAAAGAATAAGGCTAAGAATCGAACGAGTTTCATCATTTCTTGCTCCAATAAGAGATGGTAATAACATAGAAGGGTGTTTTTTCGTAAGCGCCCCTCTTGCTCTGCTTGTTGCAGCCTTGCCAGAGCAGGCAAGATTATAGCACGTTTTGCTTGACACATTCCCAACCCTATTCTAAAATAGTATCACGTTGGGTGCCATATCACCCCCTGAGATGGGGGGCAGGTTATTGTTACCGAACCTTGCACATGGCCAATCGAAGATACTCAGGAGTAATGCCTTGACTAAATCACGCTCCCAGATGATGGTTGAACGGTTGCGAGATCTTCAGGCTTCCTCACCAGATATTGAGGCATCGGCAGTCGTCAGCGTGGATGGTCTGACGATCGCTTCTGCACTCCCGCAAGGGGTTGAGGAAGACCGTGTAGCGGCAATGTCAGCGGCCATGCTCTCCCTGGGCGAGCGAATTGCTTCAGAACTCGGTCGTGGTTCGCTGGACCAGGTTTATATCAAGGGTGAGAACGGTTACGTTGTGCTCATGTCGGTTGGAGAAGAAGCAGTACTCACGGCGCTTGCCCGTGAGCAAGCCAAACTTGGCCTGATCTTCCTCGACATGCGTCGGGCAGCCGAAGCGCTCGCCAAGTTAATTTAGACTGGTGAAGAACAATGGAACCTATCCCGAAAAGTGGCTTATACTACGCAAACAAGATTGTTTTAATCACACTCAAGGCGCTTGAAGATGTGATGGGGAAGAATGGCTTGAATGCCATTCTGAACCTTGCCCATCTGCCGCACCTCATCGATTCTTATCCGCCCGATAACCTGGCCAAAGAATTTGATTTTGCCGATTTCACTGCCATCCAAATTGCACTGGAGGAAATGTATGGCCCGCGCGGCGGGCGCGGTCTGGCTCTACGCACTGGAAGAGCCGCGTTCAACGATGCACTGCGTAATTTCGGCGCCCTTGCTGGTGCCAGCGACCTGGCCTTCAAAGTTCTCCCCATGCAAACCAAGTTGCGCATTGGCGTGCCAGCCATGGCGCGCATCTTCAGCCAGATCAGCGACCAATACTCCACTGTAGAAGAAACAGACAACGAATTCATCTACACGATCCACAGATGCCCCCAGTGTTGGGGTCGCAAAGGGCTGGATAAGCCTGTTTGCTTCATGGGTGCCGGCTTGCTGCAAGAAGGGTTGAAGTGGGTCTCGGGCGGTAGTGAGTTCCGTGTCAACGAGTCCAAATGTATCGCCATGGGCGACGACGTTTGCGAATACACGATTCAGAAGACGCCAATCTCATAGGAAACACCCGTGTCCGAAGAAAAACCTGTCATTTTGGTGGTCGAAGACGACCTGGACGTGGCAGAGATGCTGAATGCCTATTTTAAAGTCCAGGGCTATGAAGTCCAAACCGTCAATTGGGGCGAAGATGCTGTGCGTGCCTGCCAGTCCCATCCCCCTGACTTGGTGATCCTCGATATCCGCCTGCCTGATATCGACGGTTTTGAGGTTGCCTATCGCTTGCGTAACAGCCGCCGCACCAAGGAAATCCCGATTATATTCCTCACCGAAAAACGCGCCCGCTCCGATCGCCTGCAAGGCCTGCACCTTGGTGCTGATGATTACATCACCAAGCCCTTCGATGTCCAGGAATTGCGCCTTCGTGTGCGCAATGCCTTGCGCCGTTCTTCTCAGGGCACTCTCACTAACCCCGTCACCAACCTGCCAGAGGGTGCCATTGTTGATGAAAAACTGGAAGAGTGTGTGCAAAAAACCGATTGGGCGATGATCTTTGTTGCAGTGCGCAACCTGGAGAAATTCCGCGAGGTGTATGGCTTTGTAGCTGCCGATGATGTGCTGCGTGCTATCAGTCTGATGGTACACAATGCCGTACGCGAGCTGGGCAATCCCAGCGACTTCGTTGGTCACTTCGCCACCGATGCCTTTTTCATTGTCACCTCCTCGGCGATGCTCCCCACCCTCAGTGAGCGCATCCAGTTGCGCCTGGAGCAATCGTTGGATTACTTCTATCCGCTTAAAGATCGCGATCGTAAGGATTTACGTGGAGGCCGCCTGGCAGTTCAGGTGCGCCAGATGACAGCCAGCCAGGGGCCTTTTACCGACCTGGAGGCGTTGCGCACCAGGATTACCAGCCAGATATCTTAACCAGACCACCCATCGGGAGCCTCCATCCAGGCAAGCGGATGACCTGCAACGACTGGTCTCCGCTTTTTTTGCCCCCACCGTTCAGAGTCAATGACTTCTCAAACCATTCAACCCTCTTACCCCCACCTGCGTTGGAACCTGCGCAACCTGTATTGGGATGTGTTCTGGTTTGGCATCCTGGCAGGAAGCAGCATGGCTTTTTTGGCCGTTTACGCCACGCGCCTGGGGGCATCCAGCCTGCAAATTGGCTTGCTCAGCGCCGGGACGGCAGTGATCAATCTTCTCTTTACCCTTCCCGTTGGACGCTGGCTGGAAGGCCGCCCCCTCGTGCGTGCCTCCTTCCGCTCCTCGGTGTGGCATCGTTTGGGCTACGTGGTTTTAGTGGCCCTCCCCTGGGTGCTGAATGAGCGCTCCCAGGTGTGGGGAATCGTTTGGATCACCCTCATCATGTCCATTCCAGGCACTCTGCTGGCTATTTCCTTCAATTCCATGTTTGCCGAAGTGGTGCCGGGAGAATGGCGCGCCCGCGCCGTCGGTTGGCGCAATGCTCTGGTAGGTGTCACCGTCACCGTCTCCACCCTGGTCAGCGGATGGATCCTGGACAAGGTCACCTTCCCCGTTAATTATCAGATCGTCTTTGTCCTTGGTGGGGTTGGCGCGATGATGTCCAGCTACCACCTCGGCCGCATTCGTCCCCCTGTAGAGCTTTCCGTCGAAAGCCCCGCCCCAGCACAGAAGACCTGCCCCGGTGTACTTGCCTGGCTCAAAGCCTTTCCCCGCCTCACCTGGCAGGGCCTGATTTCCCGCCGCAGCGAGAAATCCCTCCTGCGCCTGGACGTGCTGCGCGGCCCCTTTGGGCTCTTCCTCCTGGCCTATCTCTCCTTTTACACCTTCCAGTACTTTGGCTTGCCCATCTTTCCCATCTTCTACGTACGCGAGTTGGGCCTGAGCGATGGCATAATCAGCATTGGCAGCGCTCTCTTCCATGCCACCATGGTTCTTGTCTCGCTGGTATTTAACCGCCTAAGCGCTCGCTTTGGCTACCGCCGCCTGCTTATCGTAGGCGCACTCACCTTTGGTCAATATTCCCTCTTGCTTGGCCTTGCCCAGGATGAGTGGCTGTATTATGTCGCCTGCGTCATCGGCGGTGTGATCTTCGGCTTTCTCAACGGTGCGATGCTCAACCGCCTGATGGAACGCACCCCCGTTGACGACCGCCCCGCCCACATGGCATTGCACAACCTGGCGCTGAACCTGGGTATCCTCGCCGGCTCGCTGATTGGCCCTACCCTTGCTGATTGGATCGGCCTGCGCCCCGCGCTCTACCTCACTGCGGGTCTGCGTTTCCTATCCGGCATCCTCATGATCCTCTTTGCTTAATATTTTCCCCCACTCTTCAATCGAGAGCGTTTCCGCCCGCCGCATTGCATCGATACCTGCCCTCGCCAGCAGCACCTCCACCGCCTGTGGTTTCATCCCCAACCCACCCGCCAGCGCATTGCGCAGGGTTTTGCGCTTCTGGCTGAACCCCGCTTTGATCAGGCGGAAGAACCTGTCCAGCAGCTTCATAGGGATCAGCGGCTGCTCATAGAGATTCACGTGGATAATCGCTGAATCCACCTTCGGAGAAGGATAGAATGCCCCCGCCTGGATGATCCCCACAATCTGCGGCTGCCCATATACCTGCACGCTCAGCGCCAGAAGGCTCATCTCTCCGGGAGCGGCACAGATGCGCTCTGCCACTTCTCGCTGCACCGTCAGCACCAGGCGCTGCGGCGGCTTGCGCGCTTCCAGCAGGTGGCGGATGAGCGCGGAGGTAATGTAATAAGGAATGTTGGCTACCACCAGGTAATCTTCGCCCTCTGTCAGCTCCGCTGGGTCCAGCGCCATGATATCCCCCCGCACTATGCGCACGTTGTCGCAGCCGGTGAGCGCCTCCATCAGCGGCGGGATCAGGTCACCGTCCAGCTCCACCGCCGTCACCTGCCGCGCCCGCGCCGCAAGCAGCACCGTCAGGCTGCCCAGTCCCGCGCCGATCTCCAATACCCGATCCCCCGGCAGGATATGCGCTGCCTCTGCCACCCGCTGCAAAGCGTGGTTATCGATCAGGAAATTCTGCCCCAGGCGCTTATCGGGGCGCAGGCCGTAACGCTGTAAGAGATCAGGAATGTTGGGCGGCTGCAGCATACACGGCCTCAAGGGAATATATAGACAATGCTTGCTGGTGGCGGCCACAGAAAATACACGGTTACATTTTCGTGCCAGGGCACGTAATCGCCATCGCTATACCCCAGATCGATCATCCGTCCCACCACCCCCCCGCCAATATCCGCTGCAACCACCTCGCCGTAGCCGGGCACGTACATGCGCGTGTAGAAGGGGATATAGCGGATATCCACCGCACACACTCCCTTTTCCAGCGGCAGCCCGCTCGCCGTGGTTGGTCCGGTTTCGGAGGGGTGGTACGAAGTCGCCCACATCGTGATCGCTCGCCAATACTCGATCGTCACCCCGTCCACCGAGGCTGTGCGCATCACCACATTCGTCCCGTAGCCGATGATCCGTTCCTGCGCTTCGCGCGCCGTCCACTCATCTTCCACCTGGCGCGAGGTTTCTACGCCGTCCTCGTAGCGCAGGCGCACCCGCCGCGCCGTCAGCCCGTATTCGCCCGTCTGCACGATCGTCTGGCTGTCCAGCTCCAGGTCCGCCACCGCCTCGTACACCGTCTCGAACGCCAACGGAGTCTGCTCGATCAGCACCTCCTCCATCACCCGCACCAGGCGGATGTTCCCGTCTGCCGGCAGCGGGTCCCCGGCAGGCGGGATGCTGTAATCCAGCCCTTGCAGCGCCAGGCCTGCCTCCGCCAGCGCCTCCCCTACCGTCTGGCTGGCTGTGCGCAGTTGCAGGCTGGTGTTTTGCGTCTGCACGCGCACCTCCCGCGCCCGTTCCAGCGTTGCTTCCATTCCTGTCGTCAGCGCTGTGAGTGGCGATGGCGAGAGCCGGTCTGCTGCATAAAGGATTACCCCATTCTCCCACAGTGCCTGCCCCAGCGTCGCTGCGCTGGAGGTGTAAGATGTTTCAATGCCATTTTCGATCAATGTGAACGGCGCCGCCCGCACCACCTGCAGTGCCAGCCCTCCGGGCAGGTATGGCAGTGGCTGGTTGTAACCCACCGCCTGCCCCTGCCACAGCAGCCTGTCCCCCGGCTGCAGTGTGATCCCTGCAAGCGCCAGTAGCTCCCCTGCTGTTTGCTGTGCGCTTAGCAGTGAAGAGATTTGCCCATCCACGGCGATCCGCACCGGCATGGCATGTTGCAAGCTCACCGTATCACCCTGCCCCAGCCATTCTTCCACTTCTGGCGAGAGGATGTCCTGCGGCAGCAGGGCAATCTGGCGCGAGCCCAGCAGCCCTCCCACGGTCAGCGCGTAGGTCGTCACCGCCTGGGATTTCCCATCCACCACCAGCCGCACTTCTTTATGCAGCCACAGGTGAGCCAGCGCAGCCAGGCCGATCAGGATCGACAACCAGGGCAGCAGCGCGGAAAGCCTTCCGCGGCCAGCAGGGAGTGCCTCTCCTGCGCGGAACCGAACGTTTGCCATGCTACGTGGTCAATCTCCGCTGGTTTTCACTTCCACAAGCAAGCGGCCGATTGCCTTCCACTCCTTTTGAAATTTAGCATCCTCCAGCCAGGTGATATCATGGTGGTTGAATTGCGTATTGGCGAACCCCCAACCATTCTCTGCGTCCCACGCCACCAGCGCCATCACGTGCGCCCACATCGGGCGCAGCGAGCCGATGATCGGCATCAGGATGCGATCCTTGTCCAGGTGCTCCTGCAAATATTCCGGCGTGCTAAAAAAGCGCCACGAAGCCTTCATCCCGTTGCGGCGGAACACATCCACCATGCCCCAGGGAAATGTTGCGGAATTGGGGATGCGCCGCACCACCGGGAACGGACCGCGCCAGGCAATCTTTTCCATATCCGCCGCCAGCTTCACCGCATCGATGTTCAGCCCGCGCAGCGCGTTGAGCACTGTTGCCGTGGTATAGGGACCGCAGTCGTTCTCCTGTCCCTGCCATGCCAAAGAGTCGAGCAGTTTCTGCTTGCGCGGCGACTCCAGGTTTTTTTCCATGCGTTTGACCATATGCTACATCCTTTCGCTCATCAAGATCAGGCGATCGTCATCCCGCCGTCGATTACGAGGTTATGTCCGGTAACAAAAGAAGCCGCGCCTGAGCACAGCCATACCACCCCCTCAGCAATTTCGTTTGGCTGCCCGGGCCGCCCGATTGGGTGCATGCTGTTCAGCATCAGGTCCTGTACCTTGCGCATGCTCAGCACCTTGTCGGCGATGCGCCGCACCAGCGTGTTGCGGATCGAAGGCGCAAACGCGCTGATGCTCAGCTTTTCCAGCGCCCGATCCATCATCGGCGTCATCACCGCCCCCGGGCTGACGGCGTTGATGCGGATGTGCGAAGCCCCATATTCCACCGCCGCGGTGCGCGTGAGCTGCAGGATACCCCCCTTCGCTGCCGCGTAGGCTACATAGCCCCGCTCGGCGATCACGCTCGCCACCGAGGCTGTGTTCACGATCGCTCCGCCCTGCTCCTGGGTGAGCATTTGCGCCATCTCGTGCTTCATGCACAGCCATGTGCCCTTCAGGTTCACCGCGATCACCTCGTCCCAGGTTTCTTCGTGGTAATCTGCCGTCGGGGCAAACTCGCCCTCATAGCCGGCGTTGTTAAAAGCGCAGTCCAGTCGCCCGAAAGTTGCTACCGCCTGTGTCACCAGGTTCTTCACCTGTGCATCCTGCGTTACATCGCATTCCACGAACAGCGCCTCGCCCCCCTGCGCCTGCACCAGTCGCGCCGTCTCCTGTCCTTGCTCTGCCAGGATATCCCCAACCACCACCTTTGCCCCCTCGCGCCCAAAAGCCAGCGCAGTCGCCCGCCCAATTCCAACTGCCCCCCCGGTGATCAGCCCCACTTTCCCTTCCAGGCATCCGCTCATTCTCGCTCCTTTCCTATACCCGCCGTTGCTGCAAATTATAACCCATGCTGCCCTTTCAGGTTGCGAGCGAGTAAA
>JAFGBV010000083.1 GCA_016932955.1 Anaerolineales bacterium
CCTACGAAAGAAGGTGTCTGTCCAGTTAGTGATTTTGGCGCTGAGGCCGCTTTCTTTTTCTGTCTACCCTGAAGGGTTCACTTCAGAAGCCCGCCCCACATTGTCAATGACCATTTGCCAGGCGCAAGACCGCCTGTACTTCGCGCATCTGGCGCTGCGAGATGCCAATTTTCACCAGCGTCTCGCGGTCCTCAGCCATGATGTGCCTTCCCAATCCTGAAAACCGCCACATCTTCAGGTCTTCTTCCAGTGGCGAGCCAATGCGGTCCTCGCGCACAATCTTGCCATCCTGCATCACCAGCACGCGGCGGGTCTGCTGCGCGACAGCAGGGTCATGGGTGACGATAATAAACGTGACCCCCTGGCTTTGATTCAGATCCTTGAGCAAGCCCATCAGCTCCTGCCCGGCGGTGGTATCCAGGCTACCGGTGGGTTCATCCGCCAGCACCAGCGGAGGGTGATTAGCCAGTGCACGCGCCACAGCAACCCGCTGGCGCTGCCCACCAGATAACTGCCCTGGCAGGTGACCTGCTCGTTCGGCCAGGCCAACCAATTCCAGCAGTTCCCCGGCTCGTTTGTGGCGCTCCCCCGGCGAAGCCTGCCCAATCATGGGAACTTCCACATTCTCTAATGCTGTTAGGGTGGGTAACAGATTGTGCAACTGGAACATAAAGCCCACCTTGCGCGCCCGAAAGGCATCCAGATTGCGAATCGCCGCCAGATCCTGCCCATCCACTAGCACCTGCCCCTCCGTTGGGCGGTCAAGCGCGCCGATCACGTTGAGCAGCGTACTCTTCCCGCTTCCGCTAGGCCCCATCACCGCCACGAACTCTCCCGGTGCAATCTGCAGGTCAATCCCGTCCAATGCCCGGATCGCCTCCGCACCGCTATTGCGCCCTGTCTCGTTATAGATGCGCCGCAGGGCACGTGTCTCAACGATCCATTCGCTCACTATTCCACCTCCACATCCACAAAAGCCGTCATTCCCCACAGCAATCCCTCCGGCATTTCTGCGAATTCAACTACCACCTTGTAGTTTACGCCTGAGCCCTCAGATGCGCGCGGGGCAATATACACCACCTCGCCGCTCACCACCACATCCGGCAGGGCATCAAATGTTACGCTGGCAGCATCCCCCAGCGCAAGGCGGGCAGCGTCGATTTCGTTCAGGTCTGTTGTCTCCACAACCAGGGTGGTCAGATCGCCCAGGATCAGCACTGCTTCGCCTATATTCACCCATTCCCCCACTCGCACATAGAGCTTGCCCACCGTTCCTGCGAAAGGAGCAACCACCTGCAGATCCGCCAGAGCAGCTTCGCTGGCTGCCAGGGAGGCTTGAGCCTGATCAAGGTCAGCTTGCGCCAGCGCCAAATCATCGGCGTCCGGCCCATTTGCCAAAGCGGCCAGGTTGTTTTGTGCAGATTCCAGGCGCGCCCGGGCTGCTTGCAGGGTTGCTTCGGCAGCTTCTATCTCTAGCTCCATCAAGCGTACTTTGCGCACAGCATCATCGTATGCGATCTGGGAATCATCGAGAGCATCCTCGTAGCGCTTGCGCGTCTCATTTTCCTCGTCATAATCCTCATATGGCTCAAAATCTTCTTTGGCGCTGTCTAATTTATCCTCAGCGTCGATCACCTCATCCCGTGCCCAGTCGAGATCATCCTTCCACTGGGTTTCCTTGTAGTCATCCACCAGGCGTTCTGCTTCCAATACTTGCTGCTCAGCCTGTACCACATTTTCTCGCGCCTCAGCGGCAGCCAACCCAGCATCCTCGTACAGGTCATCCAGAACCTGCTGCGCAGCAGTCACCCAATAAGCCGCCGCCGTGCGGTCAGCTTCCAGCCCTTCGGCTCCATCCAACACCAAAAGCACAGCACCCGCTTCAACCACATCCCCTTCAGCCACATACAGCTCTGCAATATTGCCCGAGGCTGTAGCGCCTAGGGTAGCCCAGGTCTGTGGAATAACAACACCGGTAGCGCTGATCACGGTTTCAGATGTTTCCTCCCGCTCGATCGCCTCTGGTGTAGGGGATTCCTCAGTCGCCAGCCTGTCACAGCCCGCCAGGACCAATGCGCCAACTACCAGCAAAACCAACACTTTTTTTAAGGATTTCTTAGTTTTCATCAGTACACCTCCATCATTATCTGATTACTCATAGCGCAGGGCTTCCACCGGCTGCATGCGCGTAGCCCGGTAGGCCGGGTAAAGCCCACCCAGCACACCCAACAGCAATGCCACCAGCATAGCCCTGGCAAACACATCCCAGTCCCAGGCTGGGGTAATAAAAGCCTCGACAACAGGAAACAAGCACATCAAGCCAATCAACCCAAAGGCCACTACGATCCCTGCAATCCCACCCAATAGCCCTAAAATGACAGCCTCGCGCAGGATGAGGTCCAGCACCTGCCGCCGCCGCCAACCCAACGCTCTCAGCACACCAATCTCGCGCGTGCGCTCCATCACCGACATCAGCATCGTATTGAGCACCCCCACCCCTCCAATCAGAATCGTAACGAATGAGATCGCATTCAGCATTGCTTCGAATGTCTGAATATCCGGCATCACATCCGCAAAATCACCTGCCAACGCAGCATACACCTGGTCGGGGAAACGAGCGTTGATCTGTGCACAGACATCCGCTGCCTGGGATGGATCCACAAGGCGCGCGGCGTACATCGTCACCTTATGTGGCCGCCCTACCAGTGATTGCGCATCACGCAGCGAGATCACGCCGCCCATCTCCTCCCAGCTAATTCCCGATTCGAAAATGCCCACCACGCGGAAGCGCACGCCGCTGACCTCAATCGTATCGCCAACTCCTTTGTTCATCACATCAGCCATCGCCCGCCCCCGCATCACCTGGTGATTATTAGTGAGATACTTTCCTTCGGTAACCACAAACCGCTGGATGCCAAACTCAAAAGGTGCATAACCCTGGACAATAAAAAAGCCATTGTATTCTGGGAGCATCACGCCAGTAAAGGTAAGCCCACTCACCGCTTCCACCTCTGGCATCGCCGCGATTTGATCGCCAATCCGCTCGTCGATCACACTGAGGGTTGTATCGGCAACATCTGGCTGGCGGATGACGATCTGGGCATCCCCGCCCACCGCCATCTCGGTGAACTGGTCGGCAAAGCCGCGGATCATACCCTCCAATGCCATAATGGCGCCAACGATGAGCGCAATAGCGCCTAGTGTGAGCGCCGTGCGGAAGAGGCGCTGCCACAGGCTCTGGGCTGCCATGCCGCCGATAGGCAAGCGGCGAACGTGCTTTCCAGCGCTACCGCCCTCATAGCGCAGGGCTTCCACCGGCTGCATCTGGGCAGCTCGCAGAGCCGGATAGAGCCCGCCGGTCAGACCAAGGAAGAGCACAATCGTGAAAGCTTCCAGCAGCAGACTAAAGCTGATATCCTGGGGATTGACGCCGAAGAAGAAGTTAGCCCCAGAGAGCAGGCGCAACACCAGCCAGCCCAGCCCTACGCCTAAAACGCCGCCTGCCAGGCTGACCAGGATCGACTCTCCCAGGATCAAACCAAGCACACGGCCGCTGCTCCAGCCGAGGGAGCGCAGCACACCGATCTCGCGCGTGCGCTCGAATACCGACATGAGTTGAGCATTCATCATACCCACCCCACCAATCACGATTGCCAGACCGCCTAAAACCCAGACAAAACCGTGCATGAAATCAGTCATGCTCTGTTTATCAGCAAACTCATCCGTTCCGCTCAAAGAAAGGTCAGGCCAGCGGTGCTCAACACGCTCAGCCAAGCGCTGGCGCAGGGAAGGATCCTTGAGCTGGATGTAAAACACACTTACCTGGTGGGCTTTACCAAGCAAATCCTGGGCATCGTCCAACGCAAGCAAGGCGCCGCCATCCTCGAAAGCATCGCCCGTCTGATAGATGCCCACCACACGGAAGATAGCCCCAGCCACACGCACCGTCTCGCCGACAGATTTGTCCATCGCTTCGGCTGTGGCAGAGCCAAGCATAATCGGGTTACCGCGCACAGTAGAGCCTGCATGTTCACCTAGGCGGTTTCCCTCAATAACTTGGAAGCGGTCCATGATATATGATTCAACCGGATAGGCAAAAACAATGAAGAGCGGATTATTCTCGGCATCCACATAACCCTGCAACATGGGGGTGACCTCGGCAACTTCTGGCATCTGTGCCAGTTCACCACCGATCTCCTCATCTACCGCGCTGTAGGCAATATCGAAAGTATCTGGTTGGCTGAGCACCAGGTCAGATTTACTCCCCGCCACAACAGAAGAATAACCTTGTTGAAGGCCATTTGCAAGCGCTCCCAGGCCCACGATAGCCGCTACGCCAATGGCTATCCCCAGTACCGTGAGCATGGTGCGCGCCTTGCGGCGCAGCAGGTTACGCAGTACCATCATCTAATCCTTTGCCTCGCTTGTACGCGGCGCAGCGCCTTCGAAGAGTAGGCTGATCAGCAGCTCAACGATCTCATCCCAGCGCTGGTGAACCATCTCATCTTCCATTACATCGAAGAACCAAAGACCAGTGGTCAGTGAAAGCAAGATAATCGCAGCCAATTCAGGATCCAGGGGGCGGATCTGCCCAGAATGAGCGCGTTCTCGCAAGTGGAAAGCAACCATCGTTAATCCAGGCGCTACCAGTTCATCATAATAACGGCGGCGCAGCACAGGGTCAACCATAATCTCAGAGACCAGGGATTTGAGAGCATTCTCATTCTGGTCGACAAACATCTTACGCCAGGAAAGCATAGCGCGTAAGAACCCCGGCGCATCCTGTGGCAAACCCGCCGTCAATCGCTGCGAGATATGCTGCTGTTCCACCAGGCGGGACATGATGCCCATCAGCAGATCATTTTTATCTTTGAAATAGTTATAAAGCGTGCCCTCAGACACATCTGCGGCTTTAGCAATATCGCGCGTCGTGGCACGGTGAAAGCCTCTCTCTGCAAACAGCCGCTCAGCTGAATCCATGATTTGATCGCGCCTCGCTGCAATACGTCGCTGACGACGGAATGGGATTTGCTCTTCAGTCATTTGGATATCCCTAAATTATTGAGTGATTGCTCATTCATATTTTGAGTATACACTCAATTTATACGATTGTCAATAGTGAATTGAAGCCGCCTGTTTATGCCTCAAGCAACTCAGATTGTCTGGAGAATAAATGCCCCACCGAAAACACAAAATACCCACCTGCGCGGGCTCGTTTTGAAACCGGAAGGATCACCACAGCAACGATGGCAACGATCAGCCAGGGGTTCATCGTACTCCCTTCTGCAATTGGCAACCAGGTATGCCCAATCACCACCGCGGCAGCAGAGCCAGCGCTCCCACGTTGTTCATGAACGCCGAAAGCAAGGCAATGATACTGGTTAGCACCAGCAATTGGGTGGATGAAATGTCAGAATCCTAGTATGATTGGCACAGTAAACAATCTATTGGTAACCAAGGAGAAGACGGTATGAAAAAGAACATGACAACCAACTGGATGGTCGCTGTTTTGGCTGCGGCTTTACTGGTGGCGGCAATAGCCCTGACTGCATGCCAGCCCAGCACGGTTCAGCCAACGCAAGCCCAACCAGAGGCGACGACGCCACCAGATCAGACCCAGCCAGAGGCGACCACACCCCCAGAGCAGACCCAGCCAGAGGCGACCACACCCCCGGCAGAAACCACGGCTATCGATGGTGCTACTTTGCTGGATGAGCGCTGTTCAACCTGCCACGGCGCCAATAAGGTACGGCTAGAGACCAACACCCGCGAGGGCTGGGATGCAATTGTCACCGAGATGATTGGGAAAGGCGCAAAGCTGACGGAAGAAGAAAAGGCTGCTTTGGTGGATTACCTGACGCAGAATTATGGCAAGTGAGGAGAGTAAAACGTGTGGTCTCACCAAGGAAGGGGTAATAACTGTAAGCAAAAAACTAATATTAGCCAATACTATAATTAGAGTCACTTTCTGTTTCTTGCTGGGGTTATTATGATGACACGAAACAAGCTTGCAACCTTAATCCTTTTCCTCTTAATAACCTTGTTGCTGACTGGATGTTCTACGATGCAGACTGATACGCCCATCCCAACACCCAAACCCAGCCTGGGTGCTGGATTCCGCTACTCCACCTATGGACCTGAGAGCAACCCTGGTCCGGATTACTGGGCATCGGTTGGGGAGCGCATGTCGGCCAAATTCCCCGGCTCACACCCAGAGGCCATATGGATCGTTGGGAATTTTTTCAGCGAAGGCAAAACCTATCTCTCCTTCCATGCTGAGACGGAGGATCCGAATATCCTTTCCGGTTATGTGGATATGAATGACGCCGCGCTGACTCTGTTCGACCAGGAAGGCATACAGGTGTGGTTGCAGGTTGAACCCGGCAACGCCGACATGCTCACATTGATCGAGCTTGTCCTCAACCAATATAAAAGCCACCCCTGCGTAATTGGGTTTGGTGTGGATGTTGAATGGTACCATTCAGAAGGCTCTCCCGAAGGCACACCAATCAGCGATGTGGAGGCGGAGGCATGGGTGAGCGCCATCCGGGAAATCAACCCCAATTACAGGCTGTTCCTGAAACACTGGGAGATGGAGTATATGCCCCCCAATGCACGCGATGGCATCGTTTTCATCGATGACAGCCAGGAGTTTGCCTCCATTGATGAAATGAAGGAGGAATTTGCTGCCTGGGGTGAACATTTCGCACCGGCGCCAGTTGGCTTCCAGTATGGCTACCCTTCCGACCAGCCCTGGTGGAGCCAACTCCCAGACCCGCCGGCAGACATTGGGTATGCCATCCTGGAAGCTACGCCCAACACAATTTCGTTATTCTGGGTTGATTTCACCGTCTTGCAAATGTTTCCACCAGATCAATGAACATCCTCGCCGCCCAATACCTCGAGAGTGTTCCATCCGGTCTCACACCAGAGCAGGCACGTTCCTGCCTTCGCCACGCATTTGACATTCTCCCCCTCACGCACATCCTGCTAGGCTGGGATGTTCCTCCAGCAATCGAGTCGGTGATCGCGGATGAAACCGCCCGGCATAGTGCCAAACTATATCAATGGCACCCTCTGCTAACTGGAGACCAGGAATCACCGCCCGACTGGCACACTCGCAACCTGCACGGTGAACCTATCCCTGGCTATAATCATCTGCCAGAGTTCACCTTCCTCTGCCCCAATCACCCTGCGGTGGTTGATTTCATCACCGCACGCATTGAAAAAGTGGTTCAACGTAGAATTTATCATGGGTTGTTCCTCGATCGCATTCGCTTCCCATCACCCACTGCTTCTCCCGAGGATCACTTGGGCTGCTTCTGCAAACATTGCTGCCGCGCTGCCCGGGAAGCTGGTTTTGACCTGGAAGAGGTTCGCATCCAAATCAACGGAATGCTCCCGGAAAAGCAGGGACGAATCGCACTACTACAAAACCTGTTCACGCGTTTGCCAGAGGCAGATTCAAGTGTGCAAGCCTTCCTGCGCTTTCGCGCAGATAGCATCACCCAGCGTGTGGCAGCAACCTCTTTACTGCTTAATGCCGCTGGCATAGAGGTGGGTCTCGACTGCTTCTCTCCATCTCTGGCGTGGATGGTGGGGCAAGATTTAAGAGCATTGGGCGAAATTGGCCTGTGGACCAAGATCATGACCTACCCGCGTACCTTTGGCCCAGCAGGCCTGCCGTTTGAATTACTAGGATTGCTGGATTGGCTAACAAAATGGAATACCGGTGATGAGCTGACTACCCTGAGAGAATGCAGCGGCTTGGATCTTCCAATGTCGCGGCAAAGCATCACTGCTCTGGGTTTACCGTCTACAACAATTCATCAAGAGATTGAATTGGGTAAAAGAATGGGCGTCGAGCCGCTGCTGGCCGGGCTGGCATTGGTGGAACTACCTGGCATTAACACAGTAAAGACAAACGATCTGAATGCCTGGAAAAATGCAGATGGGCTCGTACTTTCCTGGGATTTGTGGCATATTTCACCCAAAACTTTAAGCCGCTTGAAATCGCTCGATCTCCGCCAGCGCAACTTGCATCTCGTGCAAGTGACCCAGGCAGGCTTTTACCTCAATGCATTGATCTGGATTGCATTGGGGATTGCTAGCATAGTACAACTCTCCAACTCCAGCTCAATCAGTGCGATTGTTGTGGCAGTTTTGATCCTCGTCTATGTCGCTGTTCTGCTAGGTTTGGGATGGCTTTTAGGGAAACAGAGACGCCAGATATGGTTCCTGGCGCTGGGTGTGATCGCGGTGTCAATTGTTTTAACAATTACCGATCAATTCGGGTTGCTCGACCTGTTGGTGCTGCTGCTGAATGGGGGCTTGTTCGGTCTGCTGGTGGCTTCGCGGAAGCTTTATCATTGATCAAACAAAAACTCGTGCTTTTCCTTCACGAGAAGCCTCCCACTCACTACGCATTAATCCATAATACAGCGTTCCGCCGATTCGACCATCAGGTCCAGGCTTCCTGTGGTGAAGATGTCCCTCCCGGATGAATCCACAGCGCTCCAAAACCCGGTAACTGCGAATATTCTGATCATCACATTCCGCGGAGAGGCGCATCGCCCCCAATCTTTCAAAACAAAAACGCGTCACCGTACGCACCGCCTCGGTAACGTAACCATGGCCTTCGTTAGCGACATCCGCTATGTAACCAATGGTGAAAGCAGGCGGCTCCAAACCGAGCGGTCCAATATAAATCTGCCCCACCCATTCGTTCGTCTGCTTGCGGAACATACCTAGAAAGAAATACTCACGATGCTCCCAAGCCGCGGCCATCTCGCACACTACCCTCTCAGCATGCGCCTCATCTTTCAGCGAGCAGAGTGCATTGCGCGCCTCATAGCGCGCCAGGTGCCGGCGATTGCGCAAGCTAGAAGCGTAGTACATTGCACCATCGCCAGCATGGTATGGACGCAGAATGAGGCGCTCGGTCTCAAGATATTCAGGAAGATTATGCAATAAACGATCGATAATTCACTCCGGTAAAATCGATGTGTCCAGTATATATCATTCTCTTGATACGTCAAGCAATTCCCATCAGGAATCTGATGTTTCTGCATCCCTGTCATCATTCGTAGATATCAGTGTCATTCGTCATATTCACAGAATCGAATATATGGGTACAATATATTCGGGAACTTGAATATGAAGTTATATATTTCTCAGCACCTGATGGCGCTACGCCAAGCGGAGATCTTGCAAGATCGTCGCGATGGTGGTGGGTGTGTTCACAGTAGAAGTGATCCGCGTGCTTATGCAACCGGATATGGCTGGTTAATCGCCGCCAGGAGTTAACTGCATGAAACCTCTCTGGATCACTATCGACGAAAACGGGAACCTTGCCATCGACCCTCAAACACGCGCCCACTTGGGACTAAATCCCGGTGCACGATTGCGCCTCGAGGCAGGCGAAAATTACCTGCTGCTACACCGTCCAATCACCCAATTAGCAAAGATATACATTGAGCCAACCAACCAGTGCAACTTGAACTGTGTGACCTGCATTCGTAACACCTGGGATGAGCCGATGGGGATGATGACGGCAGAAACCGCCGAAGTGAGCACCTGGCTGGCTAACGCAATGATGGAGGCGTAGCCCCTCTACTAACTATGGAAACTCGATGGCATTTTAATGGATCTGTTGCTCAGGCCTGTTCGAAACTTTAGATAACCAGGCCTGGGCAGTATCGCTCTCCAGAGTCATCTCGATGTCTTCTGCAAAGCTCCCCATTCTCAAGTGCACAATTACATCCTGCCACTTGGCGTTTGGCCTGGTCTCCGTCCCCGCCACCCAGGCCCTTGGGCAGATTGTAATAAACCAACCGTAGGATGTAGCACTTGTATTACCTTCGTGCATCAAAATCAGATTTTTTTCAGTCAGTGCAAGCACACTGGCTGGCGCTACCAGGCGCTGAAAAATGTACAAGACTGGCTTGTAGATGCGGGGCTGGAAAACAAAGCCAGATAAACGTTCCCCACGCTGAAGTGCATAAATCCGCAAGCCGTTCCCAAACTTGTAAGATCGCTGACCAAGCTCATCCAGGAGTTCAGCAGTTTGATCCCCCATCGATTCCTGCATCCCCATCCCTGCACCCCATCCCAAGCGCAGGAAACGCTGCAGAACTGGTTTCAGTAAATCATGGGCAACCGTGTTGTACTCCACTATGATGCTTGTCAAGACATCATGGTCAACCCCAAACAATTCCAGCCTGCCATAGAGCAGGATCAGGATATTGCGCACATAGAATAATTGATCACCGCGCAAACTCTTCATCTGCCCAGCCATCTCTGGATTGGCATCCGCCTGAACGTGTACCACCCGGTCGTCTGTGAAGAGCAAAGCCTGCTCAGGCACACGATGCATATCTCCTCGGCCGCCAAGTTTCTTGGGCTGTATTTGCGCTGGAACGACAAATATCATTTCCAGTGGCTCATCCGGTTCTAGCGCCTGGCAGGCCAACAAGCGTAAATTTTCTGGCATTTCCTCCAGGCTGGCAGCTCGATATGGGTGTTCCGCGCGTCTACGAATAGGGGCTGGCATGAGCTACATTGTATGCCTCAGAGATACAATCGTCAAGCGAAATACTCAGAATAACATCACCGTTATGATAAAATTTTGCCACACCATGCTTATCAAATGGATCACAACATGAAAAACAAATTAGCCAATGAAAATTCCCCATATTTATTACAGCACGCCGATAACCCGGTAAACTGGTATCCATGGGGGCCAGAGGCGTTGGAAAAAGCACGGGCCGAGGATAAGCCCATCTTTCTGAGCATCGGATACACTGCCTGCCACTGGTGCCATGTGATGGCGCACGAGTCGTTTGAAGATGCCATCACTGCCGACCTGATGAACGAGCACTTCATCAACATCAAGGTTGACCGCGAGGAACGTCCAGATCTGGACAGCATTTATATGAGTGCAGTGGTGGCAATGACGGGCCAGGGTGGGTGGCCAATGAGTGTGTTCCTCACGCCCAATATGCAGCCTTTCTTCGGGGGCACTTATTTTCCACCGGCGCGTCGATACAACATGCCATCTTTCCGCGAGGTATTGCAGACTATCATCCGGCTTTGGCGCGATGAGCGGGAACAGATTATAAACTCCAGCCTTGAGATCATGCGACATTTAGAGCAGCAGAACACCGCTGCGCTCCAGCCACTCGCCTTGCAGGCCAATCTGCAAGACCAGGCTACTCTGGCATTGGCACAAGCCTACGATTGGAAACATGGCGGCTGGGGGCAGGCGCCGAAATTTCCCCAGCCCATGACTATCGAATATCTGCTCCTGCGCGCAAACCAAGGGGACAAAATGGCTTTGGAGATGGCGCTCCATGCGCTGCGAGCGATGGCAAGAGGCGGGATGTATGATGTGGTAGGTGGAGGCTTTGCACGCTACAGCACCGATAACAAGTGGCTTATCCCACACTTCGAGAAAATGCTCTATGATAATGCCCAATTGGCGCTGGCATACCTGCATGCTTACCTGCTGACCGGCGCAGCTGACCTACGCCAGGTGTGCGAGGAGACACTGGATTTTACCCTGCATGAAATGACCAATGCCCAGGGCGGATTTTACGCCAGCCTGGATGCCGATAGTGAGGGCGAGGAAGGGCGCTTTTACACATGGACAGCAGAAGAGATTGCAGATGCACTGGCAAACGAGCAAGATTCTGCATTCTTTACAGCAGCCTATGGCGTGACTGCAAGTGGGAATTTTGATCAGCGCACCGTACTACAGCGTTTAATGGACGATGATGCCCTGGCAGAGCGGTTCAGGATGCGGAAGGAAACGGTGCGCCCCCTGCTCTCCCGCCTGCACCAGCGCTTGCTGGCACATCGAGGGCAGCGGGTGCGGCCTGTAACAGACGACAAAGTGCTCACTGCCTGGAATGGGCTGATGTTGCGGGCAATGGCCGAAGCAGGGCGCTACCTGGGACGCACGGACTATACCAACGCGGCTATACGCAACGGACAATTTCTCCTCTCAGAATTGTATTGCGAAGGCTATCTAAAACGATCCTGGCGTGAAGGTGTAGCCCGTCACAACGCCTTGTTGGAGGATCATGCCGCGCTGGTATTGGGCTTGCTTGCCCTCTACCAGACGGATGCACAGGTACGCTGGTTCTCTGCTGCACTGGAGCTGACCCAGGCAATGGTTTTGCGCTTTGTAGATCCCGCCGGAGGATTCTTCGACACCAGCAATGATCATGAACGGCTGCTGCTACGCCCCAAAGATCTACAGGATAATGCCACACCCTGCGGCAGCTCGCTGGCAGCTATGGCTCTGCTGCAAATGTCAGCTTATACAGGCAATGGTGAGTGGCGTGATACCGCCGAGGCGATGCTGGCCAGCATCCAGAGCCTGACTGTGCGCTACCCCACCGCTTTCGGTCAGTGGCTGAGCGCGGCGCACCTCGTTTTTACCCCAATCCTGGAAGTGGCTATCGTAGGTACTCTGGACGATCCTCAAACCCAGGCTTTCACCAAATTGCTGTGGAAGAAGTACCGCCCAGAGATGGTAGTTGCTGTAGCACCTGTTCCCCTGCCAGAAGGATGCCCCGCTTTGCTGGACGGGCGCGGTCTTTTGAATGGGCAGCCAACAGCTTACGTTTGCCAGAAATTCACCTGCCAAGCACCAGTCAACACAGCAGATGCGTTAGCAAAGCAATTGGGGGATTAGCTCAGAATACGAATGGGATGAACATCCTGGTATGTTGCATGTATTCCACATACTGCCCTCCAAAATACCGAATATTCTCGTTTTCTTCCAACTTTGCCGTTGCAAAGAGAAATAGCGTGCAAGTCAGAGCCAGGATTCCATCCAACACAGACGGAGATTTAAAATAAAAACCCCAGGCTAGGAATAGAAGTGAACTATACAGGGGATGACGGATGTAGCGGTAAGCGCCGATGGTGACCAGGCGAGCAGTTTTCTCCAATCCCAGCATGGGTGAGTCATCGCGGTGCGAATTCTGCGCGCCAATTTTATGCAGCAGGATCATCCCGTGGATGACCAGGTAGAGGGAGATGATCAGCATTGCCCACGAGATAAGCTGATGCCACGCCAGGGGGGTTTCAAACCAGGTCCGTAAATTAAGCACCAGCATTACAAGCAGGATTTCCCAGGCAAAGAAACGGTAGAAACCGTGAGAGCGCATGTGGGGTAAAGAGAGGTGCGAAATATAAACCAAGAAAGCAGTGCCGGCCACAAATATTGCGATTGCAATCGGGTCCATATCCATGCGGGCATTGTATCATGAGCGGACATATTACAAATGATTGACAAAGCGCACAATTTAATGTAATATACGACGTATATAATATTAGCTTAATCATATATATGGAGCATCCAATATGTCACTCGACCATGCAATCCTGGGTTTCTTGAGCTATATGCCCTTCTCGGGCTATGACTTAAAGAAGCTATTTGACACCTCTGTGCAGCATTTCTGGCCGGCAGATCAGAGCCAGATCTACCGCACCCTGGCGCGGCTGACCGAGCAGGGCTTTGTGGAAATGGAAAAGATCGAACAAACTACCCGACCCGATCGCAAGGTATATCACATTACCGAGGCTGGCCACCAGGAATTGATTCGTTGGCTGAGCCTGCCCCCCCCGATGGATGCCCCGCGTAGCGCTCCGCTGGTACAGGTATTCTTCCTCGGGCAACTCTCCGATGAGAATATATTGACCAAGTTCGAAGGATTCGCCGCCATCATGCGCGCAATCCTGAACCAATATGATCAGATCCCAGAACAAATCGAGCGCTATAAAGCTGAGATCAACTCGCCACGCGAGCATTTCTTCTGGATGCTTACCCTGGATAATGGGTTGCGCAATATGCGTGCCAACCTGGAGTGGGCTGAAAATGTGATCACCCAAATCAAACAGGGGCAGATGCCTCCAAGATAAAGGAGTTCACCTTGCTTCGCCAACTTCCCCTTCGCCAGCGTATCCGTAAAGCTCTCGTCTTCACAACTTTTCTGTTGTTTCCGGTAATCATGAATTTTTTATCACCCTACGTGATCATCGATGGCGCGGCGAATGGCATCGTCAATGGTAGCCTGGTCATGTTTGGGCTGATGTTTGTCTCGTCCATTTTCCTTGGCCGCTTATGGTGTGGGTGGGCTTGCCCCGGTGGTGGTATGCAAGAGATTGCCGAGCCGATCAACGATCAAACGATTAATCGACGCAAGCTGGATTGGATCAAGTGGCTGATCTGGATTCCTTGGATCAGCCTGATCATCTGGCTGGCAATTCGCGCCGGTGGTTACCAAACAGTTAACCTGCTGTACCATACACAAAACGGCATCTCTGTCGCCGGCACAACTGATCGCCCGATCATCTTTGCTTATCTGATCTATTACATTGTGATCGCGCTCTTTGTTGGATTGGCTGTTTTTGTGGGTCGTCGGGCTGGCTGCCACACCATTTGCTGGATGGCACCCTTTATGATCATCGGGCGCTGGATTCGCAACCGCTTTGGCTGGCCCTCGCTGCGGCTGGTGGCAGACCCGTCAGCCTGTGCAGATTGTAAGAAATGCACCAGTAACTGCCCGATGAGCCTGGACGTGAACGGGATGGTACAGCTCGGTCACATGGAAAATTCCGAATGTATCCTGTGCGGAACCTGCGTGGATAACTGCCCAAAGAGCGCAATCCGTTACTCTTTCAGCGCAGGCAAATGATCATCATGAAGAAGATATGAGGTGACGCAATGAAAATCACAATCTTGAATGGCAATCCTGAGCCATCATCCTTCGATGGGTATCTGGATCAACTTGTTTCTGCACTAAAGCAGGATGGTCATGCGATAACCCGGCTTGATCTGCGCGACCTGCTCTTGCGCTATTGCATCGGCTGCTGGGGCTGCTGGGTGAAGACCCCAGGGCAATGTTCCAACCGGGATGCCTCCATCGAGATGGACCGCAGCATCATCCAATCCGATTTCACCCTCTGGGCCTCTCCTTTGAAAATGGGATTCCCCTCGCGCTTGCTGAAGATGGCGCTGGATAAGCATCTACCGCTGATCCATCCTTATATGGTTGTCGACCACAACGAAGCGCACCACCTCAAGCGCTATCCCCGTTACCCGCGCGTTGGGCTGTTGGTTGAGAAAGAGGCAGATACAGATACTGGCGATTTGAGCCTGATTACCGATATCTTTGCCCGTACCGCACTCAATTTCAAGAGCCGCTTGGAGTTTGTCTACACCACAGAGCAAGGCGTGGAATCTCTTGCCAGGCAGATAAGTATCCCAAACAACGGAAAGCATCTGTTCATCCCTGCTCCTGGCGCGCTGCCCGGAATGCAGATCACCCCGCCCAAAAGCCTGGCGGTTTTCAACGGCTCGCCGCGCGGCAGGAAAGGCAACACACCTATCCTGCTTGGAGAATTCATCAAAGGCTTCGGCCACCCCGCTGAGATGTACCATCTCAACCGGTTGCATGACACTGAGCTGTTTGTTCAGGCTTTCGCTGCGGCGGAATGCGCCTGGATCGGTTTCCCCCTCTATACCGATGCCATGCCCGGAATTGTAAAACACTTCATCGAAGCATTGGAGCCTCTTCATGGGCGTAAGGGAAATCCTCCGTTGGGATTCTTGGTGCAATCTGGTTTCCCTGAAGCAATCCATTCTCGCCACATCGAGCGTTACCTGGAAAAGCTGGCCTCTCGCCTCGGCTGCACCTACCTGGGAACCATTGTCAAGGGTGGCGGAGAGGGGCTGCGCGTCATGCCGCCCGAGTACACTCGGGGACTATTTACATCGGTACAGGCGCTGGGCAGAGGATTAGCCTCCACTGGGCAGTTAGATGCAGAATTCCTCCGCCAGGTTGCCAAACCCGAGCGTTTCTCTCCCCTGCTCTGGCCGTTTTTCCAGGTGTTCCTGCGCCTGCCCATGGCTACCTCATACTTTGACCAGATGCTCAGGCAAAATGGGGTTTATGATCAGCGCTATGCAACGCCGTTCCTGGGAAAAAAATAGCCCTCACTAAAAACAACACCTGCAATAAAAATACTCTATCCTGTAAGAGAATAATTCTCAATCATTTTCTTGCCTGACGCCCGGCAAGCGCCGAATACCGTTGGCAACCGTTTCATTTGACAAATATTTCCGAAAATGAAATTCATTTACAGTAGCGTGGGGAAGGAAAGGGTTATAAAATATGGGGAGATCCATATGGTTGAACCAGAACTTATCACCCTCCCCAACAACAAGCCCACCCTGCGAGACAAAATTAAGCATAGTGCGCTTGCGCGCCTGGTAAGTTACACCACAGTACGCGTGTTCACGCTGATCCTGATGGTGGTAATCAGCGTTTACTTAACCATCCTGGTGGCTAACCTGGGCGGTTTCCTGGACGAGGTGTTACGGGCAAACATCGACGAGAATATTGGCATGATGTTGCTAGGTGGTTGGCTGAAGGATGTCACTGACGAGGATGAACGCAACCAAACCATCGAGCAAACGCGAGCTGCAATGATAGAGGCCTCTGGGCTTAATGAACCCTTCTTGCTGCGCTGCCTGCAGTGGCTCTGGAAAGGCCTGACGCTGGATTGGGGGAAAGCCAGAGTGTACGTAATCTTCCAGCGTGTGCCAACCGCTGAAGTTAAGTACGTGATCCTCGATCATCTACCGCGCACCCTGTTAGTGTTCGGCTCAGCCAATATATTGCTCTTCTTTGTGAGCCTTGGATTGGCGCTGGGTATTTCTCGCAAGTATGGGAGCTGGCAAGATAAACTGGTGACCGCATTGGCGCCATTGGCAGCAGCGCCAAGCTGGGTGTATGGGCTGATCATCTCTGGATTCTCGATTCAATTATTCAATACCTGGCATTCCTCATTTGACCAATGGCCACCGGGTTTCCAGCTAAGCCACTTATCATTCTACTTTAAACATATGTACCCGGCAGTGTTGGCGATATTCATCAGCAAACTCTTCCAAAGCATTTACGCCTGGCGCACGCTTTTCCTGATCCATTCCAGCGAAGATTATGTGGAAATCGCTAAAGCCAAGGGAATGCCGGGCAAGTTATTGCAAAGGCGGTACATCCTACGTCCGGTGCTGCCCAATGTATTGACAACTTTTGCCCTGATGATTGTGGGGTTATGGCAAGAGGTAATCATATTGGAAACGGTATTTTCTGTAGCAGGGGTAGGGCATTTATTCCGTGACGCTTTAGGCTTTAATGATATTCGCACGATTGTTGGGCTGGTGGTTACTTTTGCCTATATGCTGGCGATCACGATGTTCCTGCTCGAGATCGCCTATGCGCTGGTTGATCCGCGGGTGCGCATTGGTGGAGAAAGCCGCCTGCGGCAAAATAAAGCGATCAGGAGATGGGGATTGTTAACCCGCCTGAGAAGGCAACGAAATGCCGACTTGCCCAAACTACCCGGGCAAGCCCCACCTGCAGCCAATTCCCACACAACAGCAACTGCAAAACCCGAATGGAAAGCCCCTCCCCTGGAAAAGCCACCCCCTCCCATCGAACAAGCGCCGCTTTTACGCGATCTGATTCTGCATGCAGCAGGCCCAGCACAGCAGGCAGCGCATGATTATGTTCTTGAATCGGGCAAACTCCTGGTTGAAGCCGGTCTGCTCATCAACGCCAATGATGTATTCTGGTTGACCAAGTCAGAACTAAAGAGCGCCATCCGGGACTGTGAGACAGGGAAATCGCTACATCCATTCAACCAGATTATCCGCCAGCGCCGCCTGGCTCAGTTGGCAGGTCAGGCAGCCCGTCCCAGCTTAGCAGTGCTAATCCCGCAAGCATCCACCGTCGCCCAACCCGCAAAACCTCTGGGCAGTCATCCCGTCCGGCAACGATCACAACGCCTGAAGGCATCGCTCCACGAACTACACCGATACCGGCCTGTAATCGCCGGCGCGGCGATCATCCTTGTGCTAGTTGTTATATCAATCTATGCCATCATCGCTCTTCCCTACAATAAGGCTGTTAAGTTATGGCGTGGGGATGATATGGCCTGGCTGCGCTACCCAACCTACGCACTACCTACCTGGGTAAATTGGTTCCGGGCTGATGATTTGCCGGAAACAATCAATTTGAGCAGCCGTGATGAGATCGTCAGCAAAACAACGAAGATCGTCTCAGAAAACACACGCACAATCACCTTCTCTTTAGCCTTTGATTATCCCTATTCTCATTACCCTAAGGATCTCATCATCTTCTTTGAGGCAGATTACGATGAGAAAAAACCACTGATTGCTTTGCTGTGGCGCACACCAGATGGGCGTGAAATTGACCTGGGCAGTTTCTCGATCTTACCAGAGTATTCTTATTACGTCTTCCAGGATGAAAAACTGCTGCGCAAACTAAATGCTGCAAATGTTAACCAAGGATTGTTTGGTGATCCCCAATCAGTGAGTGATCCAATATCCGTGCTGCCAGGGAAATACGAACTGGAAGTGACCGCATTTGTGTTCGAAGAGAATGCTGATATAGATGCAGATTTTGTGCTCTACGGGCAGGTGCATGGCTGGGCTGGCACCGATGGCCGGCGCCGGGACGCGCTGATAGGATTGCTTTGGGGGGCGCCTGTGGCGCTGGCATTTGGCTTGCTTGCTGCGGCAGGCACTACCCTGACTACCATCACCATCTCGGCTATAGGAACTTGGTTTGGTGGCTGGCTCGATCAACTGATCCAACGCCTAACTGAGGTGAACATGATCCTTCCCTTCTTCCCTGTCAGCCTGATGATATATACACTTTACTCGAAAAGTTTCTGGGTGATCCTGGGTGTGACGGTATTGCTCAACGTCTTCGGCAGTGGGATTAAAAACTACCGCTCATTGTTCCTACAGGTCAAGGAACTGCCTTACTTTGAGGCTGCCCAGGCATACGGAGCAAGCAATTGGCGAATCATCTTTCGATACCTGATCCCGCGCATCGGCACAATCCTGATCCCACAAATGGTCATTCTGGTGCCAAGTTATGTATTCCTTGAAGCAGGTTTGAGCGTGCTGGGATTATATGATCCGCTAACCCCACCCACCTGGGGGCAACTGATATTGGATGGGCTTACAACAGGCATCCACCAAGGTGCCTATCACTTATTCTTGGAACCAGCCTTTTTCTTGATGCTGACAGGTTATGCATTTCTGTTGCTAGGAATATCGCTGGAACGCATTCTAGAACCACGCCTGCGCGAAATCTAAGACAGCACATATAATATTTATGAGCATCCAACCACCGATTAAACACCCTACCGGCATGTTTGGCTTTATATTGGTCTGGGCTGGGCAGGTTGTCTCTGTAATGGCATCATCGATGACCCAGTTTGCCCTCACCATCTGGGCTTACCAGGAAACGGGCAGCGCAACCGCGTTGGGCGCGGTAAATACCAGTTTCCTCATCCCTTTCCTGGCTCTTTCACCGATTGCCGGGGTGATGGTAGATCGCTACAACCGCAAGCTGATGATGATGGTCAGCGACCTTGCAGCCGTTCTGGCTACTACGGGAATCCTGATCATCCATGCCACAGGAAACCTGCAGATATGGCACCTCTATATCGCCGCAGCCATCAACGGTCTGGGCAGCACCTTCCAATGGCCAGCATACTCCGCGGCGATCTCCACCTTACTGCCCAAGGAACATTACAGCCGCGCTAACGGCATGATGTCGCTGGTTGAGTCTGGCCCAGGGGTGTTAGCGCCCATGTTGGCAGGCGCGTTGCTACCCCATATTCAATTGATCGGCATACTGATCATCGATGTGATCACCTTCTTCCTGGCGATCTTCACACTACTGATTGTACATATTCCACAACCATCACACACAGTGGAAGGACAGGCGGGGGCAGGCAATATCTTCAAAGAGGCAGTTTTTGGCTTCAAGTACATCCTTGTGCGGCGCAGCCTGCTTGGGCTATTGATCTTTTTCATATGCCTCAATTTTGTGATCGGTCTATCAGGTTCCCTCTTTGCGCCATTCATCCTCTCCCGCACCGGAAACGACAGTGCTGCCCTGGGTGCAGCACAATCATCTTACGCTATCGGCGCCGTTGTCGGAGGGTTGCTTGTCAGCCTCTGGGGAGGCTTCAGGCGTCGTATGACAAGCATTTTCGTCGGAGAAGCACTGACAGGGCTATTCACACTGCTTCTTTTTGGCCTGGGGCGCAGCCTGCCTGCCTGGATCGCTGCAGCAGTGATCGGGGCAATCTTTCCTGTATTCACCAATGGCGCCAGCCAGGCGATCTGGCAGGCCAAAGTAGCCCCAGATGTGCAGGGCAGGGTATTCTCGGCGCGGCGGATGATCGCCTGGTCAATGGGGCCAATCACACCCATCCTGGCTGGCGCCTTAGCCGATTACGTGACGGAACCCGCCATGCAGGCCAATACCTGGCTGGCGCGCCTGTTCGGCGGCATCGTGGGAACCGGTCCAGGCTCGGGGATGGCTGTGCAATTCATCCTAACCGGCATTGCTTATATGCTGGTCGTGTGGATCGTGTTTCTCTTTTTCCCCATGGTGCGCAACCTGGAGGACAGGCTGCCCGATCACGATCAGATGGAAAAGTTGAAATAAAAGAGAATGAGCGGGGGATTTCGCCCTCCGCTCATTTTTCTCTGCCTTATTCGATGAGCAATGTCACCGGGCAGTGATCGGAGCCAAGCACTTCCTCATGCACGATCACATCTTGCACCTGCGGCACCAACGCCGGCGATACCAGGAAATAATCTAATCGCCAGCCAATGTTGCGTGGGCGGGCATTGAAGCGATAGGTCCACCAGGTGTATTGCACTCGGTCAGGATAGAGATGGCGGTACACATCCACAAAGCCATGTGCCAAGTAATGATCAATCCAGACGCGCTCTTCAGGTAAGAAGCCTGAGGTGTGCTGGTTTTCCTTCGGGTTCTTAAGATCAATCTCGTTATGGGCAGTGTTGAAATCACCGCAGATGACGACCTTCTCACCCTGTGCATGCAGGTGATCACAAATCTCCAGCAGGCGAGCATAAAACTCAAGCTTATAATCCACGCGCTCCTGACCGCGCTGTCCGTTGGGGAAATAGATATTATAGAGTAGAAAGCCCCCCTGACGCGTACGGGCGACTCGCCCTTCCACATCAAATTCTGCTATCCCCAATCCCAGGTCAGCTTGCTCTGGCGGCTGTCGCGAGAACGTGACCACGCCGCTGTATCCGGGGCGCTCCGCAGGATTCCACAAAGCATGTTGGCCCGCAAACAAAGCCTGCTGCTGCTCGCTGAGCTGCTCTGGGCGGGCTTTGATCTCTTGCAAACATAATACATCGGGCGCGTAAGCCTCCACCCAGGTCCATATACCTTTATCCAATGCAGCCCGCAGGCCGTTGATATTCCAGGTAGTGATCTTCACCCGATTGCTAATCCATCAAATGCATGGGGACCACAGCCACACCCACAATCTCCGGGCCAGTATGCACACCCAACACCGGAGAAATGCGCATGATCTCCAGCTTAGCAATCCTGAGCCGTTCCTGCAACAAGTCTGCCAAAGCCTGGGCTGGGCTGGCAAACTGACCGTGCAGAACCGTGACCCATACTGGGAGCGTGCTACTGTACTGCGAAGCCAGGTAGTCGACTATATCTTGCAGAGCCTTGGGGATGGTACGCGCCCGGCCTACAGTAGAGTACTTCCCATCGTGCTTGGCAACGTGAATGATCGGCTTGATGCGCAACAGTGAGCCAGCCAGCGCCTGAACACGCCCAATACGACCACCGCGCGCCAGATACTCAAGCGTCTCTAGCGTATAGATCACCTCCGTGGACTCGCGAATCTTGTTCAAGCGCTCCAGGATGGCATCCTTGCCAAGCCCAGCTAAAATCCCTTTTGCAGCCGCTAACACCTGGAAGCGTTCCCCGCCAGAGAGCGTCATCGTATCCACCAGATGGATCACGGCTTCGGGCACCTGGGCAGCACCAAGGCGGGCCGATTCGATAGTACCGCTCAGGCCAGAAGAGATATGAATGGAAAAGATCTCCTCACCCTTCTCAGCTAATTTACGGTAGATATCCGCAAAAATACCAGCCGATGGCTGCGCGGTAGTGGGAATTTGCGGCCGCATCGCTTCCAGTCGACGATAAAATTCATCTGCAGTGATATCGTCGGAATTTACCTCACCTTCGGGAAATTGGATGAATAACGGTGCGATCGTCAATCCCATCGCCTGTATTTCCTCTACAGGCAGATCAGCAGCACAGTCCGTGACTATTTTCATAGGCTTTCACTCCTCTAGCATATTATTGGGGAACCAAGTGATGCGTCCTACTTCCACATCATGAAATCAAAGTATTTTACCCTAATTTCATGTTAAAATGCGAGATCAAACAGGTTGCAACAGGACTCTCGCAGAGGCACAAACCATGAAGAATCTGATCCAATCACTCAAAGGCACGCGCGATTTCTACCCAGAAGAAATGGCACGGCGAACCTGGCTTAGTAATATCCTGCGCGAGGTATCCGAATCGTTCGGCTACCAGGAATATGAAGGCCCCTTCCTTGAATCCATCGACCTCTACGCGGCCAAGTCTGGCGAAGAGCTGGTCAAAGAGCAGTCATTTGTTTTCCCCGACCGAGGTGGAGATCTAATCACACTCCGCCCAGAGCTAACCCCTAGCCTTGCCAGGATGGTAGCAACTCGCCAGCGCCAGCTCGTCTACCCGTTGCGCTGGTGGTCATTCGGACCTTTCTGGCGCTACGAGCGCCCGCAAAAAGGGCGCACGCGGGAATTTTTCCAGTGGAACATCGATATGCTTGGCGCCGAGAGTCCAGAGGCAGATGCCGAATTAGTGGCGATCATTGCCGTCTTTTTCAAACGGGTAGGATTATCGCCACGTGATGTAGCCATCCTGGTCAACAACCGCCGTCTGCTGGATGCCGAATTCTCTGCCATAGGCATCGCGCCAGAAACACGCCCCAACATTGCCCGATGGGTGGACCGGCGCGACAAAATGCGCTCCGATGAGTGGGAGGCTTACGGCTCAGAAATTGGCCTAAGCCCGGCACAGTTGCAGTCGATGAAAACTCTTCTGCAAAACCAAGAGCTGTGGAAGAAATCAGAAGAACTGGTACGTCTTTTTGCGGCACTTGAGGCCCTGGGGGTTAGTGAATATATTCGCTATGATCCCAGCATTGTGCGGGGGTTGGATTACTATACAGGCACCGTTTTCGAGGCCTTTGACATCTCTGGCGGTGTGCGCCGGGCTATTTTGGGTGGAGGGCGCTACGATAACCTCCTGGCTGACGTGGGCGGCGAGCCGCTCACAGGGGTCGGCTTTGCCATGGGCGACGTGGTGATCAGCTTGGTGTTGGAAAGTAAAGGCCTAATCCCAGAAAATCTTGGCCAAACACCTGCAGAGATCTTAGTAACCGTATTCGACCAGGAATGCATAACCGCTTCCTTGGCTTTTGCAGCCGAACTTCGCCAGGCAGGCATCCGGGCGATTTGCTACCCCGAGCCAGCCAAGCTCCCCAAGCAGCTCAAATACGCCGACAGGATCGGGATTAGGACTGCTATCGTGATCGGTCCGGAAGAAATTGCCCAAGGCATGGTGGCTGTTAAAGACCTGAGCACCAGCGAACAACAAGTGCTCCCGCGTGCCCAGGCAATCGAAATTCTCCGCGCTAGATGAGCCTGAGCCATGCTAAGAAAGCTCACCGTCGTTGCCCTGCTGGTGATCCTATCGATTGCCTGTTCAGAAAGCATCCAGCTCACCGCCACGCCCATCCCACCGCTCCAGACCACCCAGATTATTGAGCCATCCGCCAGCCCCCTTCCCATCCTCGAGCCATCCGCCACACCCCAACCCACAAGCGAGCCTACCGCCACTCCCCTTCCAGAGATCCTTCGCCTGACTATCTTGTACACAGACGATGAGCATGGCTGGATGATCGGCGAAGAGGAAGGGCAAGGCGTTGCAGAGATCTATGCTCTTTTTCAAGAGCAATATGCCTACGGGCAGGATGACGCAGTGATCTTGCTCAGCGGGGGCGATAACTGGATCGGCCCTGCCATCTCAACCTGGTTCCAGGGCCGCGGGATGGTAGAAGCAATGAATACCATGGGATATTCCGCTTCAGCGATTGGCAACCATGAATTCGATTTCGGCGTACCGGTGATGCTGGAGCGCATGGCAGAAGCCAATTTCCCTTACCTCGCTGCCAATTTGCGCTATGCCAATGACGGCTCTATCCCTGTTGATCTGGGTATCCAGCCATATGTGATCCTGGATATCCAGGGAATACAGGTAGGCATTGTAGCGCTGAGCTCCATAATGACACCTGTGGTATCCAATCCGGCTTACATGAAGGATTTCATATTCACCGATTATACCGACGCGCTGCGTGAGTTTGTCCCCCAGATGCGCGAAGCCGGTGCACAGATCATCCTGCTGATATCGCATCTCTGCCCCGATGAATTACAAAGCCTGGCACAAGAAGTTGCCGACCTGAACATCCCTTTCATGGGAGGCGGGCACTGCCACTGGACATATTCCGGGCAGGTTGGTGAGAGCATACTGGTGCTCGGAGGGCCAAACCTGGGCAGTTATGCCTATGCCTATTTGGACTATAACAGAACAAGCGGTACGGTGAGCCTGGGTGAATATGGCGTCCTGTCCTATCACAGCACCACAGTCGATAGCACAGTGGCCGAAATTGTTGCCTACTGGCAGGAGCAGACAGATGCCGAGTTGAATGAGGTCATAGGCTATCTGGGAGCTGGAATAAGTAAAGACAGCCTGGAAATACAGACACTGATTACCGAAGCCTGGTTGTGGAGCTATCCTAACGCACAAGTGGCATTAACCAACCTGGGTGGTATACGAGACAATCTGCCAGCCGGTGAGCTGACCCTGGCAGAGCTGGTGAGCGTGATGCCGTTTGATAACACGCTGGTAGAAGTACATCTGACCGGCAAGCAACTGCGCGAGGTGCTGGATTTTGGCTCAGGCAAACTAGCTGTGGGAGGATTGCACATCGAGGAGGGGGTTTGGGTGGTCAATCGCAATGACAAACCGCTGCGCAACGATCGTACGTATACTATTCTGGTCAATAGCTTTATGTATTCCGGTGGTGATGGCTACACGATGCTCGCCCTTGGCGATCCCCCTGCGTATGAAACCGGGATTGACTGGCGGCAACCCGTGATCGATTGGATCGTTTTTCAACAATCCAACCCCGATCACCCCCTCGATGAGGCGATCGCCGCGTTGGGGCAATAAGCCGATGCTACAGACTCACCGTGCAGCCCAGTCCAGGCACCTCAGACGCCACCAACCAGCCCTCCTCCAGGCGAAAACTGGCCGTGGTCGGATCTGCGATAAGCTCCAGATGCCCATCCAGATCGCCATACTGCACATTGGCACTGCTCAGGGCGAAGCTCAACCCAGCAGCGATCATCAGCGCCGGCTCGATCACGCACGATACCATTGTAGTCAGCTTGCCTGCCCTGGCAATTGAATCAGCCTGCCTGGCGCCACGCAAGCCGCCGCAGGCAGCGATCTTAATGCTTAAGCCGTTGACCATTTTCTGAGCTGCCAATGCTAGCGCAGAAGCAGGGCCAGACGCGCTCTGATCGGCCAATACAGGCAAAGGGCTTTGCAAGGTCACTTGGCGCAGGGTTTCCAGGTCTTGAGCAGGAGTAGGTTGCTCCAGCATCTCCAACCCACCCTTCAGAGCGCGGGCGACATCCAACGCCTGCTGCAGCGTATAGCCTCCATCCGCATCCAGGCGCAGGATGAAATCTGGCAGCAAGCGGCGAATGGCGCGCACCCGCTGCACGTCCAGGGCGGGATCGACTCCTCCCTTGATCTTCAAGATGCGGAAGCCGCGGCATGCATATGCCTCTGCCCTTTCCACACTCTCTTCGATGCCAGACAATGGAATGGTCGCTGAAGTTTGGATGCGGTTACGGTATCCGCCGAGCAAGCGGTAAAGAGGCATATCCGCCGCCAATCCCAGCAAGTCGTGAAAAGCCAAGTCAAATGCACACAGGGCAGCAGGAACATCTCCCAGCGCCTGGGCAAGCTGATCCAGGGCATATTCCATATTCAAGGGGTGAAGGTCTAGCGCCAATTCTGCACCTGCTTGGCAGGCTTGCAGCACAACCTGCGGAGTCTGCCCTGTGAGCTGCGGGTGTGCCACTGCGCACCCCCATGCATTCAAACCTTGGCGCGTCTCCAGGCGGACAAAGACCGCCGTCACATGGGTGATCTCTGGTATACAAGCCATGCGCACAGGCTGGCGCAGTTTTAGCTCAACAGACGTTACCTCAGCATGAGTGATCTGCATAGAGGCCTCCTTAAAAAAAATTATAAACCATTTTGTATGCTAAACTTAATCGGCTCACTGGGAATTGCCGTGACAGATGGCCGACGTGGGGGTGTTTTGCGGGCGGAGCCCGCAAAACACCCCCACAGATCCGCCTCACCCCGGCAATTCCTAGAGAACCACTTAATCATTGGGAATTGCCGTGATAGAGGGTAGGTGAGGTAATTTCATGCAGCTTCTCCGCACGCAATTGCCTCACATTCCCACAGCAGGAATGATCAGGAGAACAGGATGAAATTGCTATTGACCGGTTTTGAGCCATTCGGCGGCAGCACTGTCAATCCATCAGAGCAGGTTGCGCACACATTGAACGGGCATGTGATCGGCGGTTTCGAGATCACGAGTACCATCCTGCCCGTCACACGCAGCGAAGGTCCAGCGCGCCTGCTGGAAGCGCTGGAAAATATCCAACCCGACGCCGTGATCTGCCTGGGCGAGGCTCCTCGTCGCGCCGCGATCTCCATTGAACGGATCGCGGTAAACCTGCTGGATTACCGCATCCCAGATAACGCTGGCACCCAGGTACAAGATGAGCCAATCGTTCCAGGCGGGCCGGCAGCCTACTTTGTCACCCTGCCGGTGCGGGTGATGCTGGATGCCATTCGCTCTGCCGCGGTTCCAGCGGAGCTATCGTTATCAGCAGGGACATATCTTTGCAACCAGGTGCTGTATACGCTACTCCACAACCTGGCAGCCTGCCAGACAGATATCCTTGCAGGCTTCATCCACCTGCCTGCTCTGCCCGAACAAGCTGTAAGTGATCAGCGCCCATCGATGGCGCTGGAGACAATGATCAAGGGGATCACAGCAGCCATTGAGGTCATCAAAAAGCCCTCGGAGTCTTTGGAAAACCCCGAGGGCTAATCTGCTCAGATAGTGCTTGCGATGAGCTTCCCGCGCTAGGGCGTCAAACCACCCTGGCTGCCGCCTCCTTGCCCGCCGCCCTGACCCCCTCTGCCTTTGCCATTTCCCTGCCCCTGACCACCACCAGCCTGCCCGCCCCGTCCAGCCTGGGCGCTCAGAATAGCATCGTATGCTTCCTGGCTGAGGTATTGCGGCTGGTATGTTTCACCTGTCTGCGATTGCAATGTGTTTACAAAAGCACGCAGGTGATTTTCCGAACCTGCTTCCAGATTTTGATACACCATCTGGATATCTGGCTGGTCAGTCTGTGATAGGCGAGATTGCAAATCCAGGATATCGATCTCCTCAATCGCCGCGCCAACCGTAAGCGCCTCCCCCAGCGAGAGGCTGCCCTGCTGCGTCAGTTGGCTATACAATGCCTGTAAATCCGGGTCGCTGAACACACCTTCACCATTCCCAGAGGCTGGGTCAGGCAGCCCGTAACGTTCCAGCAGCGCTAGCACCGCATCGCTGTGGGTTTGCTCGCTGGCAGCAATGTTCTGGAATATGGGCAAACCCCAAAGGTCGTACAGGAACATATACACATCATGCGCCAGTTTTTCTTCCTCGCGCATATAGCTCAGCCCCTCGCTCTCCTCAGTCGATAGATCCCCGGCAGCAATCCCAGATAGGGCAGTATCGAGTGCGGCGAGGTCAATCGCGGAATCCTCAGACACCACTCCATTGAGGATTTCTTGCGTGCCAGATTGCTGTCCATCCTGGCCTCCCCCGCCATAGCGGTTGCCAGTTTGGCCAGCATCAACCTGAGCTCCCTGGTCTGACGAAACAACCTGGGCGCCGAGACCAAGGGGCGCTGCCCCTGCGGCTGTTTGTCCGGTGCAGGCAGATAAGATCAACGCGATCATCCCAACAAGGGAGAGAACAATCCAATTTCGTAACATAGTGATCTCCTTCAAAACTGTGTATGATGCGCCCGCTTACGCGAACGCTAATATTCACATTCTACAAGCCAGCCGTGAAGGATCATTGAAGGAGATGTGAAGATTTTATGTGAAATTCATACGTTTTCAGGTATAATACAGCCCGCTTGTGGTGCCTGTAGCTCAATGGCAGAGCACCTGACTGTGGATCAGGTGGTTGTGGGTTCGACCCCCATCAGGCACCCTATGTGCGTAACCAATGGCCTAAGCCCATCTTTGGGAGAGGCCATTCTTGTTATATGCGCATTGACACTGAGAGTGCTGGGATAACACTAACCCTTCCTCATTCAAGCCTGGCTATCGGATGCAAATAACGAGGCCGATGTATAAACCAATTACATAGACCACCTCAAAAGCCCGGTCGCTGGAGGAGAAGACGCCCAACGCCAGGGCAAGGGTGGAGACAAAGACAACTCCGCCCACCCATCCGATCAGGCCAGGCAGATCGCCGGTAAAGAGGGAAAACAATGCCACGCCAATGAAAAGCAGCGCTGTCGCGGGGCAACTATACAGCGCATAAGACAAATGTGCTGTGGGCTGTAATTACCAGAAACGCTCTAGATTCGCTTTAATCTCACTGTCGCTCTGTACGACTCGATATCCCTGCCAATGTGAGGGGAACAGACGACGGTAACGAGCCTGGGTAAAACGCTCATCGATCAATAGGATGATCCCGCGATCTGACTCTGTACGGATGACTCGACCGGTCGCCTGTAACACCCGGTTGAACCCGGGATACTGGTAAGCGTAGGCAAAACCCGCCTGGGCAAAACCGCCTTCGTCCTGGCGATCAAAATATTCTTTGATCAAATCTCTCTCCAGGCATACTTGCGGCACTCCCACGCCGACAACCACGGCGCCAATCAAGCGTTCTCCCACCAGATCAATCCCTTCCCCAAAGATACCCCCCATGACGGCTAACCCAACCAAGGTTTCCTGGTTGCTGGCGGAAAACTGGGCCAAGAAAGCCTCGCGCGCGGCTTCCGTCATGCCCCGGTCCTGAACGAGAAGCTGTCTTTCTGGAAGCCTTTCCTTGAGCAGCTCAAGCACCGCAGCCAAGTAAGCATAGGATGGGAAGAAAACCAGGTAATTGCCCACCTGAGCGCCGCAGATGGTTTCAATCGCAGAGGCAATCGCAGCGTAGGAATCAGCCCGCTGCGCATATTTGGTGGCTATGCCGTTGTGGATCAGCAAGCTGACATTTTCTGCTGGAAAAGGGGATGGGAAGATGCGCCTGGGATGGATCGCTGCGCCAGTCAGGAGCTTCATAAAATAATCCAAAGGAAGCAGTGTCGCCGAGAAAAAAACAGTGGATTGGCTGCGTTCCAGCGGAGCGGCCAGCATGGGACCAGGATCCAGGCAGAATAATTTTGCTTTGAGGCCAGCCTGACCCTGGCGCTCAAAGTAGGACACGTAGAAAGTGTCGAAGTACTCGGACGTACGGAGATAGTTGCGGCACAAGAAATAAAACTCCAATAATTCCTGCCTGAACTCAGCGGCTTGATTCATGACCAGCCAATCTTCTGCCTCCTGGTTGAATTCCCGGATCGCCTTGAGCAGCTTTTCGGGGAGCTGGTGCTCAACCAGCGCCGGCTTGCCTTCCGCCTGGCAGGCTTTGCGTATCTCCAGCAAGATCTTATTGATCGCGCGCAGATTTTTCGCCAACTCAGGTAAATGCGATTTCAGTGTACGTTGGAGGTCCAGCACCGTCTTTTTATCCAGCTCGGCCGAATACATCGCTCTGGCGCGGTCGGGAAGATTGTGCGCTTCATCGACCAGGAAGATATACGGTTCCGTGCTGAAGTCAAAAAAGCGGTGCAGATAGACGCGCGGATCGAAGGCATAGTTGTAATCACAGATGATGCAATCAGCCCATAAAGCCAGATCCAGCGAGAACTCGAACGGGCAGAGCTGGTACCGTTGGGCGAGGTCCTCAATCAGCGGACGGGTAAAGGCTTCGTACTGGTCGATTTCTTCCAGCGCCTGCTTGACTTTGCCAAAA